>NZ_LNTD01000054.1 GCF_001462455.1 Cellulomonas sp. B6 | reverse complement strand
CGCGCGGTCGGTGCGCGGTCCCGGCGGGGTGACGGGCATGGCTCCTCCTGCGCCGCGAGGGCCCGGACGTGTCCCGGGACGTGACCTCGTGGCCTGCGTCCAGGCTGGTCGCCGCGGGGTGCCCGGGTCTTCGGGCGCAGCGGGGAACCTCGCTTGCGACCTTCGGGGGAGACGACGACGGCCGGCCCCCGCCGTGAGCGGGAGCCGGCCGTGCGTCGACGGGCGGGTGACGGTGCCGGGCGGCGGCCCGGCGCGGCGTCAGAACGCGCCGATCGGCGTGCCCTGCGCGTCGGCCTCGAGCGTGTACGAGCCGTAGGGGCCGCTGAGGTACACGCGGACGGTCACGGCGCGGTCCTCGTCGGACCCGATCCAGCCGGCGGCGATGTGTCCGCTCGAGATCTCGTCGGCCGGGATGCCCGACGCCTCGACCGCCTGCTCGTACAGCCCGGGCAGCGCCGACCAGTCCACCGCGGAGAGGTCGAACTCCTCGCTCGGGTCCGGCTGGATGGTCGCGGGGCGCTCGCGGGTCGCGTTGCTCGCGACCGCCCACCACGTGTCGTACGCGGCGCGGCCGGGCGCGACCGGTGCGGTCACCCACACCTGGTCGTCGTACGCGAGGACCTCGGTGACGGTCGTCGTGCCGGCGGTGTCGGCGAACCGCTGCACCGCCTCGGCGACCCGCCCGGGCCCGCTGAGGTACGACGCGTCGCCGTGGCCGACGCCGCCCGAGCGCACGCCCAGCAGCACGTCGTCGCGCTGCTGCCACGTGGGCACCGCGACGCCGACGGCGGCGATCAGCAGGTACACCAGGAACCGCACGCCGCGGCCCTTGCGGCCGACCGGCAGGATCGGGCGCCTGCGGCCCGGCACGGGCTTGTCCGGGTCCCGCTCCCACAGGGGCGCGTCGGGCGTGGCGTGGATCCGCACGGGCGGCGCGGGCTCGTCGACGATCGCGACGTCGGGCGCGTCCTCGCCGACGCGCACGACCGCGAGCACCGTCCCCGGCAGGCGCGCCGGCATCTGCGCCGCGTCGATGAGCTCGCGCACGACCGTGCGGTACGGCCCGAGGTCGCGCGGGTCGACCAGCAGCTCGACGTCGTACTGCGGGACGTCGTTGATGACGGTGCCGGTGCGGCGCACGTCGAGGACCTTCGCGCCCGCGAGGCGCCCCGCGGCGCGTGCGGCCTGCACCGCCTCGGGGTCCGGCGGCGCCATGCTCGCGAACGAGCGCGCGACGTTCACGAGCACGAGGCCGATGATCGTGATCGGCAGCGCGGCCATCCAGACCCACGAGTACCGGTCGTCGCCGGTGGACCAGTGCAGGAGCGAGGCGCCGATGCCGGCACCGGCGACGAACGCGATGAGGAGACGGATCACGTACTGCACGGTAACAAGTGGCGCCGCTGACCTGCTGTGATGCGGACGACACGTGACGTGCGGCGCCCCGGAGGGCCGCCCGCCGGGACGCCCCACGAGGCCCCGGGCCGTCAGCCCCGCGGGTCGATGGGGAAGTTCTGGTCGAACACGTGGTCCGGGTCGTACGTGCGCTTGAGCGCGCGCAGCCGGTCGAGCGTGAGCGGCGGGAACGCGTCGAGCAGCCGCTCGGGCCGCGGGTCGGTCTCGAACGACAGGTACAGGCCGTCCATGTGCGGGTGCGCGAGGCGGTCCCACGCGTCGTCCAGGCCGGTGCGTGCCGACCGCCCGGCGAACGCCGTGACCGAGAACTGCTGGTGCCGGTGCGCGTACGCGGTCGCGTCGGGTGCGACGTCGTTGCCGGCGCCGCCCGTCGCGCGCAGCTGCACGAGCATCGTCTCGCCCGAGGCCAGCAGGCGCGCGAGGTCCGCCGCCGCGACGTCGGTCATCGCGGGCAGCAGCCCCGAGCGGGTGACGGGCGGCGCGCCGCCGTCGTGGTGCCGCGCGACCGGCCCGACCACGCCCGCGTACGGCGTGAGCGTCGCGCGCTGGTCGAGCACCGGCCCCGCACCCAGCAGCTCCTCGAGCGCCGCGACCGCCGCGGTCGTGTCGTCGTCGGCCCACACGGTCATGGCCTGCGCCATGGGCGGCCGCCCGCCCCCGCCCGCCTGCACGTGCAGGAAGCTCGTGAGCTGCCGCGGCGCGTCCTGCACCGTGCGGCCCCAGCGGTCGAGCAGCGCGGCCGGGTCCGACGCGTCGAACGTCATGGTCGCGAAGACCACGTCGGGGTACTCGCGCGCCTCGACCTCGACCCACGTGACGACGCCCAGGTTGCCGCCCGCGCCGCGCAGGCCCCACAGCAGCTCGGGCTCGTGCTCGGCGTCCACGACGTGCACCCTGCCGTCGGCCGTGACGACCTCGGCCGCGACCACGTGGTCGACCGTCAGGCCGAACGACCGGCCCAGCAGCCCGATGCCCCCGGTCGTCGCGAGGCCGCCGACGCCGACGCCGCCGTAGTCGCCTGACGAGATCGCCCAGCCGTGCGGCGCGAGCGTCGCGGCGACCTTGCCCCAGGTCGCACCGGCGCCCAGACGGACGCGTCGCGACGCCTCGTCGACGACCGTGACCTCGTCGAGCGCGGCGACGTCGAGCAGCACGCCGCCGTCGTTGGTCGAGCGGCCCGAGATGCCGTGCCCGCCCGAGCGGACCGCGAGCGGGCCGCGCTGCTGCCGGGCCCAGCCCAGCGCGTCGACGACCTGCGGGGTCGTGCGGGGCAGCAGCACGACGCCGGGCGCGCCGCGGCGCATGTACGTCGAGCGCAGCGCGCCGTAGCCCCGGTCGCCGGGCTCGACCGCGCGCACGTCGGAAGGGACCGTGTCGTACGCGATGCCGTCGACGCGCTTCGCGAGCGCCGCCGCGGGGCGGACCGCGCCCGTCACGGTGCCGGACGTCGCGCGCGCGGCGTCGACCTGGTCGCGGACCGCGGGCACGACCTGCTCGGCGAACGTCTGGAGGGTGCGCGGGTCGTCGGTGCCGAGCACGAACGTGCCGATGCCGTCCTCGAGCGCGTACCGCACGAGCGCGTCGACCCACTGCTCGGGCGGGCCGTCCAGGCCGTCGCCGGGCGTGGGGGAGAAGCGCCCGTTGACGTTGAGCAGGCGCCGGATCTCGCGCGGGTCGCGGCCCGCGGCCGTCGCGGCCTCGTCGACCGTCGCGTTGCCGCGCGCGAGGTCGCCGGGCTGCAGGTAGCCGAGGGACGGCAGCCAGCCGTCGGCCTTGCGGCCGACGAGTCGCAGCATGCGCGGCTTGTACGCACCGACCCAGATGCCGATGTCGTGCGCGGGCGCGGGGCCGCGCTTGGCGCCCGCGAGACGGTGGTGCTCCCCGCCGACGCGCAGCGCGCCGCGGCCGTCGGCGTCCCACAGCGCGCGGATGACGTCGATGGCCTCGTCGAGCGCGTCGACGGCCTGGCCGGGCGTGAGACGCGGCGTGCCCATGGCCTCGATCGCGTCCCAGAACGCGCCCGCACCGAGGCCGAGCTCGACGCGCCCGCCCGAGAGCAGGTCGAGGCTCGCGGCGGCGCGCGCGAGCACGGCCGGCGGGCGCATCGGCACGTTGAGGACGTTGCCCGACAGGTGCACACGCTCGGTGCGCGCGGCGACCCAGGACAGCAGGGTCCAGGTGTCGAGGAACGACGGCTGGTACGGGTGGTCCTGGAACGTCACGAGGTCGAGGCCGACCTCCTCGGTGAGCACCGCGAGCGCGACCGGGGTCTGCGGGTCGGCGTTCTGCGGCGTGAGGAACGTGCCGAACCGCAGCTCGTGCCCGTAGTCGGTCATGGTGACTGTCTCCCGTGGTCGTGTTCTGCACAGATCATATGCACGACAGACGATCTTGTGCGCCGCGCGTATGCTGCGGACGTGAGCACGCAGACGCCCGCACGCGCCGCCGACGACCTCGGCTGGCAGCTCGGCGCGCTGCTGACCCGCTGGCGGGCGGCCGTCGGCGCCGTGCTCGACGGCATCCCCGCCGGTCCTCGCGGCTACCACCTGCTGCGCGTGGCCGTCGCGGCCGACGTGCCGCCGACGCAGGCCGCGCTCGCGTCCCACCTCGGCATCGACCGCACCGTCATGACGTACCTGCTCGACGACCTGTGCGACGCGGGCCTGGTCGAGCGCTGCCCCGACCCCGCGGACCGGCGCGTGCGCCGCATCGCCGCCACCGAGGCCGGGCGCGCCGCGCTCGCCGACGTCGAGGCCCGGCACGGCGTGCGGCTCGGCGTGCACGCGCTCGACACCGTGACGGGCGCGACCGCGAGCCACCGCGCCGACGAGCGGTTCGCGTTCTGCTCGACCGTCAAGCCGCTCGCGGCGGCGGCCGTGCTGGCCGCTCGCGGCGTCGACGGCATGGACGAGCGCGTGCCCGTCGAGGCGGCCGACCTCGTGACGTACTCGCCGGTCACGGAGCAGCGCGTGGGCGTCGGCATGACGTGGCGCGAGCTGGTCGACGCGGCCCTGCGGTTCAGCGACAACACCGCGGGCAACCTGCTGCTGGCGGGTGCCGGCGGTCCCGCGGCGCTCACGGCGTGGCTGCGGGGCCTGGGCGACGACGTGACGCGCAGCGACCGCACCGAGCCCGACCTCAACGCGTTCGTCCCGGGCGACGAGCGCGACACCAGCACGCCCGGTGCGCTCGCGGGCACGTACCGCACGCTCGTGCTGGGTGATGCGCTCGGCGGCCCGGAGCGCGACCTGCTCACGGACGCGATGCTGCGCAGCACGACCGGCGACGCGCTCGTGCGGGCGGCCGCCCGGCCGGGCTGGGAGGTCGCCGACAAGTCCGGGGCCGGCGCCTACGCGACCCGCAACGACGTGGCCGTGGTCTGGACGGGGGCTCGCGGGACCGCCGCGGGGGCGCCCGTGGTCCTGGCCGTGCTGAGCGACCGCGCCGACCCCGGTGCGGAGCGCACCGACGCGCCCGTCGCGGAGGCGGCGCGCGTCGTGCTCGACGCGCTGGTGGGACGGCGTCCGACGGCCTGACGCGGCCCGCCCGCCGGGCGCACGGCGACCTCGCGCCCGTGCGCACCCCCGAGCCCGTCGTCCGAACCCCCGTGCGCGCGCCCGCGGCGCCGCTATGTTGGCCAGGACGACGTCGGTCGGGACCACGGTGGCCAGGACGGCGTCGGCCAGGACGACGCACCCGACGGAGGCCCCGCGATGGCGCTGCTGACCTGTCACTTCTTCTCCGAGGCGCTGCAGGAGAGCACGGCGATGACCGTGCTGCTGCCCGAGTCGGCGCACGGCCAGATCGGCATGGCCGGCTCGGACCGCAGCGGCCCGCCGCCCGTGCTGTACCTGCTGCACGGGCTGTCGGACGACGAGACGATCTGGACCCGCCGCACGTCGGTCGAGCGGTACGTCGCCGAGCGCGGGATCGCGGTCGTCATGCCCCGCGCCGGGCGGTCGTTCTACAGCGACGAGGTGCACGGGCAGGCGTTCTGGACGTTCCTGTCGCGCGAGCTGCCCGCGGCGGTGCAGCACTTCTTCCGGGTGTCGGACCGGCGCGAGGACACGTTCGTCGCGGGTCTGTCGATGGGCGGGTACGGCGCGCTGAAGTGGGCGCTGCGCGAGCCGCACCGGTTCGCCGCCGCCGCGAGCCTGTCCGGTGCGCTGTCGGTCACCGACGCGACGCAGCGCGGGATGCTCCTGGCGATGGTCCCGCAGGTGTGGGGCGACCAGGACCCCGAGGGCACCGACGACGACCTGCTGACGCTCCTCGACCGCGCCGACCCCGCGGCGCTCCCCGCGCTGTACACGGTGTGCGGTGCGCAGGACCCGCTGGTGGCGGGCCAGGAGGCGTTCGTGGCCCGCGCCCGTGAGCGCGGTGTCCCGGTCGACGCGCACGTGCACCCGGGCGAGCACGAGTGGGGGTTCTGGGACCGGCACGTGCAGGACGTCCTGGACTGGCTGCCGATCCGGGGCTGACGACGCGGGCCGGTCGCGCAGCCGTCGCGACGCGTGGGGCGTGCGCCACTCCGGGGCGCCCAGGCTCCGCGTCATCGGGAGTCGTCGGGTGCCGTCGCGAGTCGGCGCCCCCGCGGTGCGACCGGTGCGCGGGCGTGCGACGCTCGCCGTCATGGCCGACGACGCCCCGACCCCGCCGGTGCTGCGGGCCACGTCCGTGACGATCGGCGTCCCGGACGTGCGCGCGGCCGCGGCGTTCTGGTCGCGGCTGCTGGGTCACCGCGTGACCGCCGACGAGCCGCCCGGGCCGCACGACCCGCCCGGCGCCGGGTGGGCGCAGGTCGCGCCGCCGCCGGGTGTGCCCGGGCTGACGATCAACCTCGAGCACGAGGCGCGCTACCGCGCACCGGTGTGGCCCGCCCGCGCCGGTGAGCAGGTCGCGACGCAGCACCTCGACCTGCACGTCCCCGACGGCGACCTCGACGCCGCGGTCGCGTGGGCGCTCGCGTGCGGCGCGCGCCTGGCCGACCACCAGCCGCAGGACGACGTGCGGGTGCTGCTCGCGCCGGACGGCCACCCGTTCTGCCTGTTCGTCTGACCGCACCGTCGGGTGCGATCCCGTGAAGGGTTCCTGCTGCACAGCGGCAGGAACCCTGCACGACCCCGCGCGGGTCAGCCCGTGACCGGCTGCTGGAGCACCACCGCGCCGACGACGGCGGTGGTGCCCAGCGCCGTCGTGGCGGTCTCGACGACGCGTGCGAGCACGGCGTCGGCGTCGTACCCGAGCGACGTCAGCGTGCCGGCCGCGAGCGCGACGACCACGCCGTAGGTCGCGTACGCCGTGAGCGGCACCGCGACCAGACGCTCGCGCCACGACCCCGTGGTCCCCAGCAGCGGGACGGCGAAGTTGCCGCCACGGCTCCACACGTCGCGGAGCCCGGGCGTGCGCGTCCACCACCGGGGTGGGCGTGGCTCCCACGGCCACAGCAGAGGCACGCCGCCGCCCGTGAGCATGTCGCCCAGCACGTGCACGGCGGCGCCGATCCCGACGGCGACGGGCAGCCAGTCCCACGTCGTCGGCGCGACGACCGTGACGAACCCCGCGAGGGCGACGGCCAGCGCCCACGCCTGCAGCCGCCCGCGGCCCAGGCCGAGCGCGCGCGCCGCGAACGCGACGAGCAGCAGCGACGTCACCCCGGCGCCCACGGCGAGGTCGCCCAGCACGGAGGTCGTCACCGTGACCTGCCCGGCCGCCCACGCGACCCCGACGAGCGCCGCGACCCCCAGCACCGAGTGCGTGCCGTTGCGGTGCCCGCCCGAGACGGCGGCCACGGCGTCGCACACCCACTGCGACACGGGCGGCAGCGAGTGCGCGATCGTCGCGTCGTGGTGGTCGGCGTCGGGGGCGAGCGCCGCGCCCGCGCACACCAGCGCGCCGGCGACGACCCCGAGCGGGCCGACGGGGTACCAGCCGAGCGTCAGCGGTGCGGTCGACGCGACGGCGACCCAGGCGGCCGCCCCGCACACCGCGTGGTGCGCACCCTTCATCGGGCGCCGTCCGGGACGTCCCGGCCCTCGGCGAGCGCTGCGACCTGCGGGGACGGGGTGGGGCGGGGCAACGGGACCTCCGGACGGGTGACGCGGGCGGCGCCCACCTCACCCGTCCGGGCGACGTGCGTCAAATGCCCGGTGCGTCCCGCACGGCGCGTCGTCGGCGGGGCACCCGTCGGTGCGCCGAGCGACCGGGTGACCGTGGGCTCAGTCGAGCCAGCCGCGGTACACGGCGTCGCCGCCGGGCAGCGCCCGCAGCGCGTCCCAGCGCGCGCGCCACGTGCGGCGCGCGGCGGCGGGAGGCCAGGGCTCGGGGCGCAGGCCGGGCGGCAGCAGCGGGTCGTCGCGCATCGCGCGTTCGAGCGCGTCGGCCAGCCGGAGCTGACGGACGGCGACCGGCACGGTTCCGGCGGAGTCCCCCTCGGTCGTCGTGCTCGTGCGCGCGGCGCCGCGTCCTCCGGCACCGCCGAGCGCGCCGCCGTCCGCCGCGCCGTCGTCCGCCGTGCCGCCGCCCGCACCGCCGTCCGCCGTCCCGCCGCCCGCCGCGTCGTCGGCCGCGAGTGCCGCGGTGACCGCGTCGTACGCCGCGACCACCGGTCCGGCGGGCCACAGCGTCTCGGCCAGCACGAGCGGGTCGTCGACGCCGCGGACGTCGAGCGTCGTGGCGACGGCGGTGGCCGTCGCGGAGCGGGCCTGCGCCGGCAGCACGTCGGTCAGGTCGTGGGGGCTGACGTAGAGGCTGGTCGCGACGGCGGCGGCGCCGGACGCGAGCAGCTCGCGGCGCAGCGCGTCGCGCACGGCCCGCTCGCGCTCGGGCACCGTGAGGGCGACGAGGTGCCAGCGGCCGTCCCACGGGGCGTCGCCCGCGTCCTGCGCGAACGCCAGCGAGAGCGCGATCCGGTCGCGTGCCAGACGACGCCGCCCGGCGTCCGTGAGCGCGACGGTGCCGGCGCGTCCGCGGCCCGCCTGCACGACGTCCCCCGCGGCGACCGCTCGCCGGATCGCGAGCCGCACGGGCTGGTCGTCGAGGCCGGCGAGGTTCGCGGTGTCGTAGACGAGCGCGAGCGGCACCGCGTCGTCAGGGGGCAGCAGGGCCTCGAGCGCGGTGCGGGGTGCGACGGCCGGGGTCATGGCGTGGTCCTCCGCTCCAGGGTCGTGACGCGGTCGACACCGTAGACGGGGCCGAGCGGGCCGAGCGAGTCGTGCCCCACCGGGCGGAAGCCGACCCGGTCGTACAGGGCGCGGGCGCGCGTGTTGGCGTCGACGACGGTGAGTCGCACGGCGTCGAGCCCGTGCGCCCGGGCGTGGGACCCGGCCGCGTCGAGCAGGGCGGTGCCGATGCCGTGCCCGCGCAGGTCGGCGTCGACGCAGATGCCGTCGAGGACGAGCGCCCCGGGTCGCTCGTCGCGGCGCAGCGGCAGCAGCACGAGGGTGGCGCGCAGCGCGGCGAGCGGGCCCACGTGCCGGCGCAGGCCCGCCCACGTGACGTCGGCCATGCCGTGCCCGCCCCGGTGGTAGCCGCACACGCCGCTGACGCGGCCGTCGGTGCGGGCGACGAGCGCGCGGTCGGGGCGCAGGGTTGTGGCGACGACGGCGCGTCCGGTCGCGTCGTCACGGAAGGCGGGGCGGAGCTTGCGTCGGAACGCGTGCCAGTAGAGGTCGGCGACGAGGTCGCGCTCGTCGTCGGTGAAGCCGGGGGACACGGTGGTCGTCATGACCTCAACATATCGCCTAAGGTACGACCGTGCGAAAGACGATAGTTCAGGTTCTCGTGGTCCTGACCGTGCTCGCGGTCGGCCTCGGCGTCGTGACCGTCGCCGGCAACGACTTCCGCTTCACGCGACGTGAGGTCGCCTTCGGCGGGCCGCAGGGATCCCTCGCGGGCGTCCTGACCGAACCCCGCGGCGGCGACGCACGCGGCCTGGTCGTCATGGTCCACGGCGACGGGCCCGTCGAGGCGACGCAGGACGGCCTGTACTCGCCCTGGTTCGAGGCGGCGGCCGACGCCGGGTTCGCGACCCTCTCGTGGAGCAAGCCCGGGGTCGGCGGGTCCGTAGGCGACTGGCTCGACCAGTCGATGGCCGACCGCGCGGCCGAGGTCGAGGCCGCCCTCGACTGGGCGCACGCGCAGGACGACGTCCCGACCGGCACGGTCGTGCTGTGGGCCGCGAGCCAGGGCGGCTGGGTGTTCCCGCGCGTGGTCGCCGACCGCGACGACGTCGCCGGCGTGGTCGCGGTCGGGACGGCCGTGAGCTGGCTGCGGCAGGGCCGTTTCCACCTGCTCGCCGGGCTCGACGATCAGGGCGCCGACGACGACGAGCGGGCGCGGGCCGTCGCCGAGAGCGACCGCGTCCGGGACCTGCTGGAGCGCGGCGCGTCGTACGACGAGTACGCCGCCACCACCCCCGAGGTCGACCGCATGACCCGCGACCGCTGGGGCTTCGTGCTGCGCAACGTGCACGCCGACGCGACCGAGGACCTGCGCGCGATGGCCCCGCGCGGCGTCGCCGTGCACCTCATGGCCGGCGAGCACGACCGCAACGTCGACGTCGCCGAGACCGAGCGCGTCTACCGCGACCTGCTGGGCGACCACGTGACGGTGTCGACCTTCGACGCCGTGCACTCCCTCGCGCGCCCCGTGGTCGAGGACGTCGACGTGGTCGGTGCCCTCACCGCCGTGGTGCGGCCGCGCGCGCTGCTCGCGTCCGGCGTGCTCGACGACTACCGCGCGACCCTGCGGTCGATCGGCGGCTGACCGGGAGCCGACGGGCGGACCGGCTCGGCCCCGGCCCGCCCGTCGCCCGGACGCACCTGCAACGCACGTCCCGGTCCCGGACACGTGGGGGGTGACAGACTCCCGCCACCGGAGGAGGACCGTGCCGTCACCACCCGCGCCACCGCCCGCGTCACCACCCGCGTCGCCACCCGCGACGCCGTCAGCACCGGCCCCCGACGACGACCGGCGCGCCCGGTTCACCGCGCTGTTCGACCGGGTGCACGCGCCGCTGCTCGCGTACGCGGTGCGGCGCGTCGCCGACCCGGCGGACGCCGCCGACGTCGTCGCCGAGACGTTCCTCGTCGCGTGGCGGCGCCTCGACGACGTGCCCGCGGGCGACGCGGCGCGGCCGTGGCTGTTCGGCGTCGCGCGGCGCGTGCTCGCCAACCACTACCGGGGCGAGCGACGTCGGCTCGCGCTCGCGGACCGGCTGCGCGAGCAGCTCACCGACGTCGTCGTGGCGCCCGAGCCCGTCGACCCGGCGCTGCTGCAGGCGATGGACCGGCTGCCGCCCGACGACCGCGAGCTGCTGCGCCTGGTCGCGTGGGAGGAGCTCGCGCGCGACGAGATCGCGCTCGTGCTCGGCGTGCCCCGCGCGACCGTGCGCGTGCGGCTGCACCGCGCGCGCCGTCGTCTGATCGCGCAGCTCGCGGCGCTCGAGGACCCCGACCCGCCGCCCGCCTCGGCACCCGCCCCGCCACCTGCACGGGAGGCACCCGTGCAACGCACCGCAGGACCCGGACACGTCAGCAGCGGATGGGCGAGCGCCCGTCCCGGACCCGAGGAGGCGAGATGACCGACGACCTGGTGCGTCGCCTGCGGGCGGCCGACCCGGCCGCACGCGCCGCCCTGCCCGCCACGGGCGACGACGCGATGCGGGAGGCGATCATGACGACGACGGACGAGCGGACGGCGCCGGCGCGGGTGCGGACGGCGCGGGCGCGCCGCTGGCGGCGGGGAGGGATCGCGGCCGGGCTGTCCGTGGCGCTCCTGGGCGGGGGCGCCGCGGTGGCGGCGTACCAGGGCTGGTACGTGTCGAGCGGTGACTCGTCCCGCACGGTCGTCGCCGACGGCGTTCTGTGCACGGCCGACTGGTCCACGTGGGACGACGACGGCGGCGCCACGTCGGGTCCTCTCCTCACGGGCGATCCGGTGCTGGACTGCCAGCGCTACCAGCACGAGAGCGGCCGGGCCGCCATCGCGGACCCCGCGGCGTTCTGGACGGGCCCGGGCGGCGAGGCCTTGTGGGTGGCGCCCGCTGACCAGGTGCCGGCCGACGCACGGGTGCAGGACGACTGGTCGGAGCAGATCGCGCTCCGGGAGCTCGTCGCGTCCGTCAACGACTGGGTCGACGGCCTGCAGGCGTCCTGCACCCCCGTCGACGCCGCCGTTCCCGTCGTGACGGAGGTCGCTCACCGGCTCGGCCTCGACGACTGGTCCGTCCTGCCCGCACCCGACCAGGCGGCAGGGGGGTGCGCGTCGGTGGTGACCGGGGTCGCGACGCGGGAGATCTGGGTCGTCGCCACCCCGCGGTCCGCCTGGGGCAGCTGGGTGCCGGCCGAGCCGGTCGTCTCGCTGCGGGACGGTCTGCGCGCCGGCGTCGCCGAGACCTGCGTCGACCTCGACGCGGCGACCGCGGTGGCGGTCGACGCGCTCGGGGGTGAGCACCACTGGCCGGTGACGTCGATCGAGGACCCGACGGCCACGTGCACGCGCGTCGACCTGGAGGTGGGCGGCAGCATCCTCGTCACGTTGCGCGGTCCGCGCGGCTGACGTCCCGCGTGGGGGAACGGGATGCCGTTCCCCCACGCGGCCCGCCGCGTGCCCGCTACGCTCGCGGCCGACCGTGAGGGGTGCGCATGAGTGACAGTCCGTTCGGCAGCTGGGTGCAGGAGTCGGACGCGAGCCAGTCCCGGCGGATCCGGGAGCTGACGAGCGACCTGGGGCACATGCGCTCGCGGCTCAGCCAGGCGAGCTCGCAGACGTCGGCGCTGCGCAGCGACCTCGCGTCGCTGCGCGGGTCGATCGAGGTGCGGCTCGCGCGCCTGACCGCGGCGTTCGACGCGTTCGTCGAGCTCAGCTCGCTGCGCGACCAGCTCGCGCTCGTCGCGGGCCCGGCGCTGGTGCGGCAGGCGACGCGTGCGCGGCTCGTCGCCCTCGGCTCCGCGCCCGGCGGCGGCCCCGTGCTGGACGTCGCGGAGGTGCCCGAGGCCGCGGGCTACTGGCTCGCCGACGCGGTGGGTGCGTTGTCCGGCGACCCCGAGACGGAGGCCGCCGCGGCCGAGCGGGCGGCGCGCGTGGACCGGACGCGCACCGCCACGTTCCTCACGCTCGCGGGTGCGGTGTGCGGGCGCACCCCGCTCGTGGACCGCTGGGTCGGCGACGCCCTCGGCGGTCTCGACGCGACCCGGCCCGTGACGCGCGCGCAGCGGGCGCTGTGGGTGGCCGCGGTCGAGGGACACCTGGGGGAGACCGCGGCGCGTGCCGTGCGCGACCGGCTCGGCGAGGCGGTCGCGGCCGTGCCGCCGACGCTCGCGCAGGAGACGGTCGACCGCTGGGAGCTCGCGCTGCGCCGCGTCGGCGGCTCGCGCGACGGGGAGGCGGACGCGCCCGCGCTCCCGCAGGCGCGGCGAGCCGCGGCGTCGCTCGCGTGGCTCCGTGACCTCGTCGGGCGCGGTGCACCACCCGTCGGCGGGGACGACATCGGGGGTGCGGACGGCGCCGAGCCGGCAAGCACCCCCGCCTCCGCGCCCCACCCGGTCGACGATGACGTGCAGTCCGGCGCCGACGTGCCCTCCGACGACCCCATGCCTTCCGACGACCCCGTGCTGGCCGAGCTCGTCGACGTCCTGCGGGCGCTCGTCGACGAGGGGGCCGAGCAGGAGCGTGCGCTCACCACGCGCGTCGCGGAGCTGGAGGCGGTCGTCGCGGGCAAGGACGCGCCGGGGCCCGCGTGGGACGCGCCCGTGGACGACGTGCTCACGCTGCTGGGCGACGACGCGCTCGAGCGCGGGGACGCGGTGGGCGCCGCCGCGCGCGAGGCGTGCGGCGCGTGGCTCGTCGCCGTCGCCGACGCGTACCTCGCCGAGGCGGAGGTCGAGCCGCCGACGTCGCTCGAGGTCACCGCGATGGGCGTCGTCCTGCGCGCCCGCCCCGACGGCCCGGTCGAGGGCGTCGAGACGGCGCTCGCGAAGGCACGCGCGCCGCAGCACCCGCGCACGCAGCAGGAGACGCTGCTGACCGGCGGTGCTGCCGCCGCGGCGGTGCTGCTGTGGGTCGTGTGGGGCGTGGACGCGTCCGGTGCGCGTGGGCTCTACCTGTGCCTGGCGCTCGCCCTCTCGGTCGTGGCCGGCGCGCTCGTGGTGCGGCGGGTGCGGCGCACGCGTGACGACGCCGCACGCGTGGTCCGCGGCGTCGACTTCGTGCAGCGCGAGGCCACCCGCGTGCAGGACCGGCTCGTCGCGGTGCGCGAGGGTCTGGTCGCGTGCCGCGACGACGCGCGCGAGCACCACGCCGCCGTGATGGCCTGGTACCGCCCGTGGACGGCTTCGGCACCGTGGACGTCGGTGCCGCCGGCGGGTGCCGCGCCCACGACCGAGGACGGCCCCGCGGGTGCCTGAGCCCCGCCCCGCGCCCCGCGTGCCGGACCCGTCGCCCGGCGCGTGGTCCAGCCAAGGGCTGCTGCACCGCGCGACGTCGCGCCGTGCGACTGCCGGGGCGGCGCTCGTGCTGCTCGTCGCCTGGCTCGTCGGCGAGGCGCAGGCGTTCCTCACGTACAACCGGCTCATGGTGGGGACGGCGTACCGCGACACGACGCCCCTGTCGCGTGCGCTGCTCGCGCTCGGCCTGCTGCTGGCCGTGGTCGTCACCGTGCAGGGACTGGCCGCGCGACGTCACGCAGGGGCCTGGCGCGACGCGGCGCCACCTGCGCTGCCGACGGCGCTGGCCGCGTGCGTCGTCGGGTACGGCGTCGCCGTCACGCAGTGGTACCTGGTGATCCACCAGGCGTCGACCGCCCCCGAGACGTTCCGGCGGGACCCGACGCCGCTGGAGCCCCTGCTCCTCACCGCGGCGCTCGTGCTGGCCGCCGCCGTCGCACTCAGGAGCGTGCGGGCCCGCGCGCGGGGTTGACGGTCCGTGCCGGTCAGCTGCGGTCGAGCCGGTCGCGCAGCAGGACGGCGATGTCGGCGACCTCGGGCACGCCGACCGCCGGCCGCGGGTCGGCGTCGGGTCCCGCGGGCGCGCGCGTCCCGGTGCCGGCGGCGCCGTCGGGCGCGGCAGGAGCCGACGTGTCGCCCGCCGCGCGCGCGTGCGCCGCGACGCCGTCGCCCAGCATGACCGTGCAGAACGGGCACGCGGTCGCGATGGTCGACGCGCCGGTCGCGACGGCCTCGGCGGCGCGGACCGTGCCGATGCGCTCGCCGATCGTCTCCTCCATCCACATGCGCGCGCCGCCCGCGCCGCAGCAGAACGACGTCTCGCGGTTGCGCGGCATCTCGGCGACGGTGACGCCCGCGGCGGCGAGCAGCTCGCGCGGGGGCTCGTACACCTGGTTGTGCCGGCCCAGGTAGCAGGGGTCGTGGTAGGTCACGGTCGCGCCGTCGGCGTCCTCGCCGGTGCCGGGCGCGAACCGCAGGCGGCCCTCGCCGACCAGGCGGTCGAGCAGCTGCGTGTGGTGCACGACCTCGAACCGGCCGCCCATCGCGGGGTACTCGCGCGACAGCGTGTTGAAGCAGTGCGCGCACGTCACGACGACGCGCGTCGCACCCGCCTCGGTGAGGGTCTCGACGTTCTGCGCCGCGAGCATCTGGTAGAGCGCCTCGTTGCCCGCGCGCCGGGCCGGGTCGCCCGTGCAGGTCTCGCCGTCGCCCAGCACCGCGAACGTCGTGCCCGCGGCGTGCAGCAGCTCGGCGACCGCGCGCGTCGTGCGCTTGGCGCGGTCCTCGAACGCGCCCGCGCAGCCCACCCAGAACAGCCAGTCGACGTCGGCCGCGGACTCGACGTCCACGCCGACGACCGGCACGTCGAACTCCAGGCCCTTGGCCCAGTCGAGGCGCTGCCGCGCGGGCAGGCCCCACGGGTTGCCGCGGCGCTCGAGCTTGGTGAACGTGCCGCCCAGCTCGGCGGGGAACGCCGACTCCATGAGGGTCTGGTAGCGCCGGATGTCGACGATCGTGTCGACGTGCTCGATGTCGACCGGGCACTGCTGCACGCACGCGCCGCACATGGTGCACGCCCACAGCGCGTCGGCGTCGATCACGCCCGAGCCGACCAGGTCGACGCCCAGGTGCGGGTCGGCCCGCGCCTCGTCCGACGCGCCCGCCGCGCGCGCGGCCCGCACGTACGGCGCGGTCGCGGCCGCGTGGTCGCGCAGCGCGAGGGTGAGGAGCTTGGGGCTCAGCGGCTTGCCGGTCGCCCACGCGGGGCACTGCTCCTGGCAGCGGCCGCACTCGGTGCACGTCGCGACGTCGAGCAGGCCCTTCCACGGCAGGTCCTCGACCGCGCCGACGCCCAGGCGCAGGTCCTCGGGCAGGTCGTCGACGGCCGTGAGGTCGAGGGGTTCGCCCGCGGCGTCGCGCAGCGGCACGAGCGGGCCGAGCGCGGGGGCGCCGTCGGGCTCGCGCCGCGCGTAGACGTTGACGATCGCGAGGAACCGGTGCCACGCGACGCCCATCGTCGGCTGCAGCCCGACGACGACGAACCACGACATCGACACGAGGATCTTCACGAGCGCGACGACGACGACCGCGGTCTCGAGCGTCGCGGGCGCGGCGCCGGTCCACGCGCCGCCGAACCACGCGGTGAACGGGAAGTGTGCCGCGGTCGCCCACGCCTCGCCGTCCTGCACGCCCAGCGCGTACTCGAGCCCGCGCAGCACCAGCACCGCGACGACGACCAGCAGGACCGTCGCCTCGACGACGTACGCCCACACCTGGTTCGACCCGAAGAACCGCGAGCGCCGCCGCTCGCCCTCGGCCTGCGACGCGCGCGGGCGCGTCCGCTGCCGCACCACCACGAGGTGCACGATCCCGACGAGCCCGAGCCACGCGAACGCCTCGACGGCCCACTCCAGCGGCGCCCAGTGCGCCAGCAGCGGCAGGCCGTACCGCGGGTCGAGCAGCTGGCCGTAGCCGGTGGCCAGCGTGATCACCAGCACCGGGAACGACACCATGACGACCCAGTGCGCGGCGCGCACGAACGGCCGGTGCCGGAACCGCTCGTGCCCCAGCACCTCGCGCGCGAGCGTGCCCAGCCGTGCGCCGACGGGCGACCAGCGCCCCGGCAGCGGCCGGCCGATCCGCACCGTGCGCACGATGACGACGACACCCCGCACGAACACGCCGACGCCGACGACCGTCGCCACCGCCGCCAGCACCGCCGCGACCACCCGGACCCCGTTCACGCCCGTCAACCTATCCGCCCGCGCCCGGCGTGCCCCGGGCCGTCCGCCCCCGCGTCACCGGACCCCGCGCGGCACCTCCCGTCCCGGATGCCGGACAGGACGGGCGCGCGTCCCGCCCATGTCGGGCGCAAGGGGACGCCGTGGCGTGACGCCCCTCACGTCGCGGGGGCTGACCCCGGGCCGCGAACTCATCCGTTGGTAGGATTTCCTCGTCCCCCCGCACCCGACGTGACGGCCTCTGACCTGCACCGACCACCGGTCCGTGTGCAGGGACGATCTCCGCCGCGGCGGTCGCACCTTCCCACTTCCGGGTCATCCGGTCGTCGTCCGCGGCGTCGGGCGGCCCCCGTGCGCCATCGTCGACGCGCGGTCAGAAACCGACCGACCGACCACCCGCCCCCGACAGGACGGAGCCGGACGTGCTGCTGCTGCTGACGGTCCACCTCGCAGCGGCCCTCGTCGCGCCCGTGCTCTTCCACTGGTGGGGCCGGCGCGCGTTCTGGGCCCTGGCCCTCGCCCCCGCGTCCGCCGCGGTGTGGGCGCTGACCTGGACCGGCGAGGTGCAGGCCGGCAAAGGCCCCGTCCAGGTGGTCGAGTGGATCCCGTCGCTCGGTCTGGACCTGAGCTTCCGCCTCGACACGCTGTCGTGGCTCATGACGATCGTCGTCGGGGGCGTCGGCGCGCTCGTCCTCGTCTACTGCGCGGCCTACTTCTCGCCCACGGCGTCCGGGCTCGGGCGTTTCGGCGCCGTGTTCACGGCGTTCGCGGGGTCCATGCTCGGCCTGGTCACGGCCGACGACATGCTCCTGATGTTCGTGTTCTGGGAGCTCACGACGGTCACGTCGTACCTGCTCATCGGCCACTACGCCGACCGCAAGGCCAGCCGTCGCGCCGCCATGCAGGCCATCATCGTCACGACCGCGGGTGGCCTGGCGATGCTCGTCGGCGTCGTGATCCTCGGTCACGCCGCGGGCACGTACTCGATGTCGGCGCTCATGGCCGACCCGCCCCCGGCGTCGGCCGCCGTGGTCGCCGCGGTGGTGTGCCTGCTCGCGGGCGCCGCGACCAAGTCCGCGCTCATCCCGTTCCACTTCTGGCTGCCCGCCGCGATGGCCGCGCCGACCCCCGTCAGCGCGTACCTGCACGCGGCGGCGATGGTCAAAGCGGGTGTCTACCTGGTCGCCCGGTTCGCGCCCGCGTACTCCGAGCTGCCCGCGTGGCGCTGGACCGTCGTCGTGCTCGGCGCCGGGACGCTGCTGCTGGGCGGGTACCGCGCGCTGCGTCAGCACGACCTCAAGCTCGTGCTCGCGTTCGGCACCGTCAGCCAGCTCGGCCTGATCATCCTGCTCGTCGGCCTCGGCACGCAGGCCACCGCGCTCGCGGGCCTCGCGATGCTCGGTGCGCACGCGATGTTCAAGGCCGCGCTGTTCACGGTCGTCGGCACGGTCGACGTCGCGTGCGGCACGCGTGACCTGCGGCGCCTGTCGGGCGTCGGGAAGGCGCTGCCGTGGACCGCGCTCGCGGGCGGCCTCGCGACCGCGTCGATGATCGGCCTGCCGCCGTTCGCCGGGTACGTCGCCAAGGAGGCCGGGCTCGAGGCGCTCGCGCACCTCGAGGACGGCGCGCTCGGCGGGGTCGTGCTCGCGTCGGTCGTCGTCGGCTCGGCGCTCACCGTCGCGTACGGCCTGCGCTTCTGGTGGGGCGCGTTCGCGACCAAGCCGGCGCTGGTGCCGCAGAGCGCGACGCAGGACGCCCAGGGCGTCGCGACCACGACGTCGCTCGCCGCCGGCGGCGAGGAGTCGGTCGAGCCGGCACCCGTCACGCGGCCGTCGTTCCTGCTGACGGCGCCCGCGCTCGTGCTGTCGTTCCTGGGGCTCGCGGTCGCGCTATTGCCGCAGCTCGGCGAGCACCTGCTCGAGCCGTACGCCGCGACCTACCCGGCGGGTGAGCCCGGCCACCTGCTGCTGTGGGGCGGGTTCGGGCTCGTGCTGTGGCTCACGGTCGGCGTCCTGGCCGTCGGCGGGCTGCTGTTCCTCGCGCGCGACAAGGTCGAGCGCTGGCAGGCGCGCGTGCCGCACGTCCTCGAGGCCGACCTCACGTACCGGCGCTCGATGCGCAAGCTCGACGACCTCGCGGCCGACGTCACCGCCGTCACGCAGCGCGGCTCGCTGCCGCTGTACCTCGGCATCATCCTCACCACGTGGGTGCTCGCGGTCGGCACCGCGCTCGTGCGCGGGACCTCGTTCCCCGCCGAGGTGCGGCCCTGGGACTACGCCGCGCAGGTCGTGTTCGCCGCCGGCACGATCGTCGCCGCGATCCTCGTCGCTCGCGCCCGCCGCCGACTCAAGGCCGTGATCCTCGCGGGCATCAGCGGGTACGCGACCGCGGGCATGTTCCTGCTCTACGGCGCGCCCGACCTCGCGGTCACGCAGGTGCTCGTCGAGACCATCACCCTCGTCGTCTTCGTCCTCGTGCTGCGTCGCCTGCCCCCGTACTTCTCCGACCGGCCGCTCGCCGCGTCGCGCTGGGTGCGTCTCGCGGTCGGCCTCGCGGTGGGTCTCGTCGTCGCGGGCGTCGCGCTCGTCGCGCCGTCGGCCCGCGTGCACGCACCCGTCTCGGCGGACTTCGCGACCGAGGCGTACGAGTTCGGCGGCGGCAAGAACATCGTCAACGTCACGCTCGTCGACATCCGCGCGTGGGACACCATGGGCGAGATCTCGGTGCTGCTCGTGGCCGCCACGGGCGTCGCGTCGCTCGTGTTCCTCTCGGCGCGCGGCGGTCGCATCTTCCGCGAGCGCGAGGCGCCCGCCGACCGCGCGGTGTGGGGCGGCACGGCCGACCCGATGGCCGCGCTGCGCCGCCCCGGCGACTCGGTGACGATCACGCCGCAGGGCAGCAGCGTCGGCACCAACGCCGCCGGTGCCGCGCGCGTCGGCTCGCGCGCCCGCGAGTGGCTGCGCGCCGGTCGCACCCTCGCGCCGCAGCGCCGCTCGGTCATCTTCGAGGTCGTCGTGCGGCTGCTGTTCCACACGATGATCGTCTACTCGGCGTTCCTGCTGTTCAGCGGCCACAACCAGCCCGGCGGCGGTTTCGCCGCGGGCCTGGTGACGGGTATCGCGCTGGCCGTGCGGTACCTCGCGGGCGGGCGCTACGAGCTCGGCGAGGCCGCACCCGTGCAGCCCGGCGTGCTGCTCGGCACGGGCCTGTTCCTGTCCGCCGGCGCGGGCCTCGC
This sequence comes from Cellulomonas sp. B6, assembly GCF_001462455.1. Classification (GTDB taxonomy): domain Bacteria; phylum Actinomycetota; class Actinomycetes; order Actinomycetales; family Cellulomonadaceae; genus Cellulomonas. The sequence continues at coordinate 9,552 of NZ_LNTD01000054.1, read as the reverse complement.
GGCGTTCCTCGTCGGCGGGTCCGTGCTGGAGTCCTGGATCCTGCACTTCCAGCTGCCGATCTGGGGTGACGTCAAGTTCGTCACGAGCCTGTTCTTCGACGTCGGGGTGTACCTCGTGGTCGTCGGCCTCGTGCTCGACATCCTGCGCAGCCTCGGCGCCGAGATCGACCGGCGTGCCGAGTCCGGCGAGGACGACGTCGCGGACGACGCGGTCGGGGGCGACGACCAGCTCGCGCTCGCGCGCGGCCGCACCGCCGCCGTCCAGGCGTCCGCCGTGCCGCGAGACCTGGGCGGCGACGCCGAGGGGGTGGTCCCGTGACCGACGTCGTCATGAGCCCCAACATCGTGTTCGTCGTGACCATCGCGGCGCTGTTCACCGTGGGCACGTACCTCGTGCTCGAGCGCAGCCTCACGCGCATCCTGCTCGGCATCGTCCTGCTGGGGAACGGCACGAATCTGCTGATCCTCGTGGCCGGCGGGGCCGCGGGCGCACCCCCGCTGATCGGCGTGCAGTCCGACCGGCCCATGAGCGACCCGCTGCCGCAGGCGCTGATCCTCACGGCCATCGTCATCACGCTCGGACTGACCGCCTTCCTGCTGGCCATGGCCTACCGCTCGTGGCAGCTGCACCGCCACGACGAGGTGCAGGACGACGTCGAGGACCGCCGCATCGTGCGCCTCGCCGCGATCGACGAGCGCGCGTTCGAGGACGACGACACCGAGTCGGGCGGCGAGACGCTCGACGAGGAGGCCGCGACCACGCGCGACGAGATGGACGAGGGCCTCGCCTTCGAGGACGTGCACGCCGAACCCGTGCCGGACGACCCGGGCCGCGCCGCGCGCCCGAGCACGACCACGACCGACGGGGAGGAGGGCCGATGACCGACTGGAGCTGGCTCGTCCCGCTGCCCGTCGTGCTGCCGCTGTCGGGCGCGGGACTGACCCTCGCGCTCTACCGCCGACCGCGCGTGCAGCGCGTCGTGTCGCTCGTGACCCTGACGCTCGTCGCCGTGGTCGCGGCCGCGCTGCTCGTGCTCGCCGACGCCGGGCCCGTGGTCGTCGAGATCGGGGACTGGGCGGCGCCCGTCGGCATCAACCTCGTCGCCGACCGGCTGTCGGCGCTCATGCTGACCGTGTCGTCGGTCGTGATCCTGTGCGTGCTGGTCTACTCGCTGGCCCAGGGCCGCGAGGACGGCGAGCGCTTCGCGCCGATCTCGATCTTCCACCCCACCTACCTCGTGCTGTCGGCGGGCGTCGCGAACGCGTTCCTCTCGGGCGACCTGTTCAACATCTACGTCGGGTTCGAGATCCTGCTCGCGGCGTCGTACGTGCTCATCACGCTGTCCGGCACGACCGAGCGCATCCGCGCGGGCACGATCTACGTGGTCGTCGCGATCCTGTCCTCGATCCTGTTCCTCGTCGCCATCGCCGGCATCTACGCCGCGACCGGCACCGTGAACCTCGCGCAGCTCGCGCTGCGCCTGCCCGAGATCGACCCCGGCGTGCGGCTCGTGCTGCAGTCCATGCTGCTGCTCGCGTTCGGCATCAAGGCGGCCGTGTTCCCGCTGTCCGCGTGGCTGCCGGACTCCTACCCGACCGCGCCCGCACCCGTCACCGCGGTGTTCGCGGGCCTGCTCACCAAGGTCGGCGTCTACGCGATCATCCGCACGCAGACCCTGCTGTTCCCCGGCGGCCAGCTCGACGACGTGCTCATGTGGGTGGCCCTGGCGACCATGCTCGTCGGCATCCTCGGCGCGGTCGCGCAGGACGACGTCAAACGACTCCTGTCGTTCACGCTCGTCAGCCACATCGGGTACATGGTGTTCGGCGTCGCGCTGGGCTCCCAGCACGGGTGGACCGCGGCGATCTACTACGTCGCGCACCACATCACCGTGCAGACCGCGCTGTTCCTCGTCGTCGGCCTCGTCGAACGCTTCGGCGGGACGACGTCGCTCGACCGGCTCGGCGGGCTGGCGAAGATGGCCCCGGTGCTCGCGGTCCTGTTCTTCGTGCCCGCGATGAACCTCGGCGGCATCCCGCCGTTCTCCGGGTTCCTCGGCAAGGTCGGGCTGCTCGAGGCCGGCGTCGAGCTCGGCACGCCGCTCGCGTACGCGCTCGTCGTCGGGTCCGTCGTGACGTCGCTGCTCACGCTGTACGCGCTCATCAAGGCGTGGAACAAGGCGTTCTGGCAGACGCCGCCCGAGCCGCTGCCCGCGCACCGCGTGCCGCTGCTCATGGTCGTGCCCACCGCCGCGCTCGTCGTCGTGAGCCTCGCGCTCACCGTCTTCGCCGGCCCGCTGTACGGCTACACCGAGCGCGCCGCGCAGACCCTGTCCGACCGCACGTACGTCCAGGCCGTGCTGCCGGACGGGCAGCGCGGCGAGGGCGAGTCGCAGCGCGCCGCCGACGAGGACGTGGAGGCCGGCACGGCCCCGCAGGACGGGGGTGAGGGATGAGCCTGCACCCGCGCCGCACGGGCTGGCGCTTCCAGTGGGTCACGATCCTGTGGCTGACCGCCGTGTGGGTCCTGCTGTGGGGCGACGTCACGTGGGGCAACGTCGTCAACGGCGCGCTGCTCGGCGTGCTCGTCACGACGGGCCTGCGCATGACGCCCGTCGACTTCCACGGCCGCGTGCACCCCGCCGCGCTCGCCGTGCTCCTCGGGCGGTTCGCGCTCGACCTGGTCCGTGCGTCGTTCGAGGTCAGCCTCGTCGCGCTGCGTCCCCGGTACACGCCGCGCGGCGCCGTGATCTGCGTGCAGCTGCGCAGCCACTCCGACCTGTACCTCACGCTCACGGCCGAGCTCGTGTCCCTCGTGCCCGGCTCGATCATCGTCGAGGCGCACCGGCTCACCGGCCGGCTGTACGTCCACGTGCTCGACGTCGAGACCAGCGGCGGCATCGAGAAGGCCCGGCAGAACGTCCTCGACCAGGAGGCCCGCGTGCTGCGTGCGCTCGGATCCGACGCCGAGCTCGCCGAGGCGGGCCTGAGCCGCGGTCGCCGCGCGCGGGAGGTGGCCGCCCGATGAGCGTGTTCGACGTCGTCGTCCTGGTGTGCGCCGCGCTGCTCACCGTCGGCGCGACCCTCGCCGTGATCCGCGCCGAGCGCGGCCCGTCGATGCTCGACCGGACCATCGCGCTCGACATCGTCGTCACCACCGTGATCGCGGGCGTCGCGCTCTACGCCGCGGTGTTCCGCCGCGCGGACGTCGTGCCGCTGCTCGTCGTGCTGTCGCTCGTCGGGTTCGTCGGGTCGGTGACCGTCGCGCGGTTCGCCGCCGTCGAGCCCGAGGGCGAGGGACGGGTGCGCACGCGCGAGGAGGTCGCCGCCGAGGAGGCCGAGAAGCGCCGCCTCGAGCAGGAGGAGCTGGCCGAGCGCCGCGCGCGCCGCCGCGCCGCCCTCGAGGCCGCGCGGGACGCGCCGCCGGTGGAGGGTCCCGGTGCGGACGGCGGGACCCCCGAGCCCGCGACGGAGCCCGTGCCCGAGAGCGCGACCGACACCGTCGAGGACGAGCCCGACCCCGAGCACCACGGCGGACCGGCGGACGAGGAGACGCGATGACCCAGGACCAGTGGACCACCGTCGCCGACGTCGCCTCGGCCGTCTGCCTGCTGGGCGGCGCGTTCTTCGCGCTCGCGGCCGGCGTCGGCGCGGTGCGGTTCCCCGACCTGCTGTCGCGCATGCACGCCGCGACCAAGCCGCAGGTGCTCGGGCTCGTGCTCGTGCTCGTCGGCCTCGCGCTGCGGCTGCGCGAGGGCGGCGCGGTGTGGGCGCTCGTGCTCGTCGCGGTGTTCCAGATGCTCACCGCGCCCGTCGCGGCCCACATGGTCGGCCGTGCCGGGTTCCGCACCGGCAAGGTCCGGCAGGACCTGCTGGTCGTCGACGAGCTGTCGCGCGACCTCGCCGCGACCCGCCGCGCGGACGACGACGACCGCCCGGACTGACGGTCGTCGGTCGTCGGCCGGTCGTCCGTGCCTCGTCAGCGGGAGATGCGCCCCGCGAACTTCGCCGTGCCCCGGGTCGCGAGCACGCGCGACAGCGCGACGGCCGCACCCGTGATGACCGCCGCGAGCGCGACCTCGCTGAACTTCACGTCCTCCGCGGTGGAGTCGGCCTGCGGCGGCTTGTGACCCTTGGTCTTCTCCCACGCCTGGTCGATGACCTTCTGCACGACCCACGCGGCGGCCAGCGCCACGCCCGCACCGACGATCTTCGCGACCATCGACTGCTTCTGCTCGTCGTCCGACATGTGCGCCTCCTGTGCTCGTCCGCGTGCGCGGGCGACCGCCCCTGCGCGTGCCCTCGCCTGCACGGACGCTACCCGGCCCGGACCGCGGGCACAGTTCGGGGCGCCCACGTGGCGGGGCTAGGATCGTGCGCGAACGACAGGGGAGCGTCCGTCCCGCGTGCGGGGCGAGGACGCTGAGAGTGCGGACCACCGCAGACCCTCGAACCTGATCCGGGTGATACCGGCGTAGGGAGTCGGGCTTCTCTCCTCCCGCGGTCGTCTGCCCGCGTGCGGGCCGGCGGGCGCTGGACCCCTCCGACGACGACGGAGGAGCACCACCACATGACCACCCCCCGCGGCGCGCGCGCCGCCCTGGTCGCCACGACGGCGCTCGTGGCCCTCACCGGCTGCTCGGCCCTGGGCACGGGCGACGCCGCGACCCCCGACGCGACCGGCGGCACGTCCGGCCGCACCGTGACGCTCGTGACGCACGAGTCGTTCGGGCTGTCCGACGGGCTGCTGGAGAAGTTCGAGCAGGAGAGCGGGCTGACCGTCCAGGTCGTGCAGCAGGCCGACGCGGGCGCGCTCGTCAACCAGCTCGTGCTCACCAAGGACGCGCCGCTGGGCGACCTCGTGTACGGCATCGACAACGCGTTCGCGTCGCGTGCGCTCGACGAGGGCGTGGTCGTCCCTGCCGACGTCACGGCGCCCGCGGCGGCCGACGCGCAGAAGTACGCCGTCCCCGGCGACGACGACGGCGCGCTCACCGCGATCGACCTGTCCGACGTGTGCCTCAACGTCGACTCGACGTGGTTCGCCGACAAGGGCGTGACGCCGCCGACGACGCTCGAGTCGCTGCTCGACCCGGCGTACCGCGACCTGCTCGTCGTGCCGGACCCCGTGACGTCGTCGCCCGGGCTGGCGTTCCTGCTGGCGACCGTCGGGGCGTTCGGCGAGGACGGCTGGGCCGGCTACTGGGCGGGCCTGCGCGACAACGGCCTCAAGGTCGCCGACGGCTGGTCCGACGCGTACTACACGGACTTCTCCGGGGCCGGCGGCGACGGGCCGCGGCCGATCGTGCTGTCGTACGCGTCGTCGCCGCCCGTGACGGTCCCCGAGGGCGGCGACACGCCGCGCACCGCCGCGCTGCTCGACACGTGCTTCCGGCAGGTCGAGTACGCGGGCGTGCTCGCGGGCGCGAAGAACCCCGAGGGTGCCGCGCAGCTGCTCGACTTCCTGCTGTCCGACGACGTCCAGGCCGACATCCCCGGGTCGATGTACATGTACCCGGTGAGCTCGTCGGTCGACCTGCCCGACGACTGGGCGCGGTGGGCGCCGCTGGCCGAGAAGCCGTTCGAGGTCGCGCCCGCCGACATCGCGGAGCACCGCGAGGAGTGGCTCAGCACCTGGTCCGACACGGTCATCGGCTGACCGGGCGACCCACGACGTGACGACGACGCTCGCGCGCGGACCCGCCCCGACGGCCCCGGCCGCCGGGCGGGCCGCGCGCGTGCGCCCCGCCCTCGCGTGGGGCGCGGCCGTCGCCGTGCCCGTGCTGTTCCTCGGCGTGTTCTTCGTGCAGCCCGTCGCGGAGATCGTGGGCCGCGGGTTCGTCACCGACGGGCGGCTCGACCTCTCGGGGTTCGCCGAGGTGTTCGCGCGGCCCCGCACGTGGCGCGTCGTCGGGCAGACGCTCGCGCAGGCCGCGCTCGGCACGGCGGGCGCCGTGCTGCTGGGCGTGCCCGGCGCGTACGTGCTGTACCGGTGCCGGTTCCCGGGCCGCGGCGCGCTGCGCGCGTTCGTCACCGTGCCGTTCGTGCTGCCGACCGTCGTGGTCGGCGTGGCCTTCCGGTCGCTGCTCGTCGACGGCGGCCTGCTGGGCGGTCTCGGCCTCGACGGCACGGTCACCGCGATCGTGCTCGCGCTCGTGTTCTTCAACTACGCGGTCGTCGTGCGGACCGTCGGCGGCATGTGGGAGCGCCTCGACGAGCGCACCGAGCAGGCCGCACGCGCGCTCGGCGCGTCGCCGTGGCGTGTCCTGACCACCGTCACGCTGCCCGCGCTCGGCCCCGCGATCGCGTCCGCCGCGTCCCTCGTGTTCCTGTTCTGCGCGACCGCGTTCGGCACCGTGCTGGTGCTCGGCGGGCGCCGGTACGGCACGGTCGAGACCGAGATCTGGATCCAGACCACGCAGTTCCTCGACCTGCGCGCCGCGGCCGTGCTGTCGGTCGTGCAGCTCGTCGTCGTCGCGGCGGCCCTCACCGCGGCCGGGCGGGCGCGGGCCCGCACCGAGCGTGCGCTGAGCGTCGGCGGGCCCGCCGCGGCGCACCCCGTGCGGCTGCGTGAGCCGCTCGACGCCGCGGCCGTCGCCGTCACCGCCGTCGCGGTGCTCGGGCTGCTCGCGCTGCCGCTCGTCAACCTCGTCGTCCGGTCGCTGCGCACGCCGCGCGGCTGGGGCTTCGACAACTACGCCGCGCTCGCGGTCCCGCAGGACACGCTCGCGGTGAGCGCCTGGCACGCGGCCGGCACGTCGCTGCGCACGGCCACCGACGCGACCGTGATCGCGCTGGTCGTGGGAGGGCTCGTCGCGCTCGTGGTGTCGCGGCGCCCGCGGGGCACGGCCGCGCGGCGTGCCGTCGGCGGGCTCGACGCGCTGTTCATGCTGCCGCTGGGCGTGTCCGCCGTGACCGTCGGGTTCGGGTTCCTCGTCGCGATGGACGCACCGCTCGGCCTGCCCGTCGACCTGCGCACGTCGCCCGTGCTCGTCGCGGTCGCGCAGGCCGTCGTCGCCGTGCCGCTCGTCGTGCGGACCGTGCTGCCCGTGCTGCGCGCGATCGACCCGCGGCAGCGCGAGGTCGCCGCGACGCTCGGCGCCGCACCCGGGCGCGTGCTGCGGACCGTCGACCTCGCGGTCGCCGTGCGGGCCGTGGGCCTCGCGCTCGGGTTCGCGTTCGCGGCGTCGCTCGGAGAGTTCGGGGCCACGTCGTTCCTCGCGCGCCCGCAGGAGCCGACGCTGCCCGTCGTGATCTTCCGGCTGCTGGGACGCCCCGGCGCCGAGAACTACGGCGCGGCGCTCGCCGCGTCCGTGCTGCTGGCCGCGCTGACGGCGGGCATCGTGGCGGTGTGCGAGCGGCTGCGCCGCCCGGGGATCGGAGGTGCATGGTGAGCGACGGGCTGCAGGTCGCCGACGTCGTCGTGCGGTACCCGGGCGCGGACCGCGCCGCGGTCGACGGCGTCGACCTGGCCGTGCCGACCGGGGAGGTCGTCGCGCTGCTCGGCCCGTCCGGCTGCGGCAAGTCCTCGCTGCTGCGGGCCGTCGCGGGCCTCGAGCCGCTGGCCGGCGGCGACGTCGCGTGGGACGGCGTGCCGGTCACCGGCGTGCCCGTGCACCGCCGCGGGTTCGGGCTGCTGTTCCAGGACGGGCAGCTGTTCGCGCACCGCGACGTCGCGGGCAACGTCGCGTACGGGCTGCCCGCGGGCGTGCGCCGCGACCGGGCGGCGCGCACGGCGCGCGTCGCCGAGCTGCTCGACCTCGTCGGGCTGCCCGGCACGCAGCGGCGTGACGTCGCGACCCTGTCGGGCGGTGAGCGGCAGCGCGTCGCGCTCGCCCGTGCGCTCGCGCCCCGACCCCGGCTGCTGCTGCTCGACGAGCCGCTGTCCGCGCTCGACCGCGGCCTGCGCGAGCGGCTCGCGCTCGACCTGCGCGACGTGCTCGTGGCGACCGCGACCACGGCGCTGTTCGTCACGCACGACCAGGACGAGGCGTTCGCCGTCGCCGACCGCGTCGCCGTCATGGACGCCGGGCGCCTGCTGCAGGTCGCGTCGCCCGCCGACCTGTGGGCGCGGCCCGCGTCGCGGCGCGTCGCCGAGTTCCTCGGGTACGAGGCGTTCGTGCCCGTGCCCGCGGCGGGGGACGCCGCGCCGCCCGCCGTCGCCGCGCTCGTCGCGGCGGCGCGTGACGCCGGGGTCGCGCTGCTGCCCGCCGGGGGCGTGCTCGCGCTCGCGGCGGGTGCGTTCGTCGTCGTGCCGGGCGGCGAGGGCGTCGAGCGAGGGGGAGCCGACCACGCGGCCGGTGCCGCGGTCGACGGCTCGGGGTCCGGCGGCACGGTGCCCGGCGCAGCGTCCGGGTCCGCCGTCGGGGGGCCCGCCAGCGACGACCGACACCATGCCGGTGCCGCGGTCGACGGGCAGGTCGAGGTCGTGCGGTCGCGGCGGGGGCGCACCGAGGTCGTCGTCGAGGTCGCCGGCGTGGGCCGTGTGAGTGCGCTCGCACCCGCGGGCTGGACGTGCGCGGCGGGTGAACGCGTCGCCCTGCGGGTCGACGCCGCTGCGGTCGCGGGCCTGCCGGGCTAACGTCGCGGGTACGGGTCGTCGACGCCCCGTCGGACCCGCAGGCCGCCGTGGAACCGAGGTGAGCAGCCATGATGCTCGATCGTCGTGAGGTCGTCTCCGTGGACGTCGACGCACCCGCCGCCATCGTGTGGGCGCACCTGCGCGACCCCGACCTCATCGCGCGGTGGTTCGGCTGGGACTCCGACACGCTCGACGCCGAGATCCGGCAGATCTTCCGCGGGGCCGTGCACGAGCACGAGGAGCACGCCGACGGCGTCGCGACCCGGACGCTCGAGCTCGGGCACCACGACCGGATCGTCGTCACGACGCGCGACGACACGCCCCGCCGCTCGCACGTCGCGCTCACGCGCCGCAGCCACGCCGGGCTCGCCCCGTTCGACGGCGTGTTCGACGAGATCGACGAGGGCTGGACGCAGTTCCTCCAGCAGCTCGCGTTCGCGCTCGACGTGCACCTCGGGCAGGACCGCGTGACGCTCTCGGCGCACGGCCTGGACGCGGGCGACCGCAGCGACCCGCTGCTGTTCCGTGCCGGGCTGCACGGGATCCGCGGCCTGCCGGTCGGCGGGCACGTCGAGGTCGTGCGGCCCGACGGCTCCCGGCTCGGCGGGACGCTGCGCTACCGCGGCGAGCACCAGGTGGGCATCCACCTGCACGGCATCGCCGAGTCGCTGCTCGTGCTCGTGATGCGGCCCGCCGCCGCGCACCCGCCGCACGGCACGATCGACGCGACCCTGTCGACGTACGGCCTCGACGACGAGGTGCTCGCCGAGGCCCGCCGCCGGTGGGCCGGCTGGTGGGGCGCCCCGCAGCGCGCCGCCGTGCTCTGACCGGCTCGTCCGCAGCACGTGGCGCCCACTGGTCACTTCGGTGCACCCGGTGGTGACCACTGGTCACTTCGGGAGCGGATGTCCTGCCTGGGGTGCCCCGAAGTGACCAGTGGCGGTGCTGGGTGAGTCGCGCGTGGGTCGGGT
>NZ_LNTD01000053.1 GCF_001462455.1 Cellulomonas sp. B6 | reverse complement strand
AGGGGTCGTGCTGCGGGTCGTGCTGCTGCGGGGCTCGCGCCGCGGGACCGGTCAGGTCGCCTCGTCGTCGAACGGTGCCGGAGCCCCGGGCGCGAGCACCGTCGCTGCGGCGGAGGCCGCCACGGTCGCGCCGGGTGCGCGCGCGGGAGCACGCGGCGCGGGGTCCTCGAGGAGGGCGTCCCGGACGATGCGGCGGGGGTCGTAGCGACGGGGGTCGAGCGCCTCCCAGTCGACGTCGCCCGCGCCGAGCTCCTCGTCGACGCGACCGCGGGCGTCGCGGGCGAGGTCGCGCGCCTGCCGCACCCACCGGGCGAGCTGCTCGGCGTACGTCGGGAGCCTCTCGGGGCCGACGACCAGCGCGATGACGAGCAGCAGGATGATCAGCTCGCCTCCGTTGATCCCCAGCACCCGACCAGGCTACCGCGCGGCACGGGGCCGGTTCGGCGGTCCGTCCGGTTCTCCGGGATCAGTCCGAGGCCACCTCGTCGAGCCGGACGCGCACGTCGCGCTCGTCCTCGCCCGTGCGCACGCGCAGCACCACGGTGTCGCCGGGCTGGTGCGCGCGGATCGCGACGATCAGCTCGTCGGACGCCGTCACCGGCCGGCCGTCGATCGCCAGGATCACGTCGCCCCGGCGGATGCCCGCGACGTCGGCCGGACCGTCGGGGGTGACGGCCCGCCCGCCGTCGGGGTCCTGCTCGACGACGCGCACGCCCTCGCCCTGGTAGTCGGGGTCGAGCAGCACGCCGATCACCGGGTACGTCGCGCGGCCGGTCTCGATGAGCTGCTCGGCCGTGCGCCGCGCCTGGTTCGACGGGATCGCGAAGCCCAGGCCGATGCTGCCGGCGCTCGTGAGCCGGCCCGGCAGCTGGGCGATCGCGGAGTTGATGCCGACGACCTGCCCCGCCATGTCGACCAGGGGCCCGCCGGAGTTGCCGGGGTTGATGGCCGCGTCGGTCTGGATCGCGTTGATGAACGCGGCGTCGGTCGAGCCCCCCGCGACGACGGGCCGGTTGCGTGCGCTGACGATGCCGGTCGTGACCGTGCCGGCCAGGCCGAGCGGCGCACCGACCGCGACCACGGGGTCGCCGACGACGACGGCGTCGGAGTCCCCGAGCACGAGCGGCGTCAGACCGGTGGACTCGACCTTGACGACGGCGAGGTCGTACTCGCCGGTCGCACCGACCACGGTGCCCGGCTGCTCGGAGCCGTCCGCGAAGACGACGACGAGCGTGCCCTGCTCGGCGCCGGCCACCACGTGGTTGTTGGTGAGGATGTAGCCGTCCTCGCGCAGCACGAAGCCCGAGCCGGAGCCCTCGCCGTCGGTGGTGCGGACCTCGATCGAGACGACGCTCGGCAGGACGTCCGCGGCGATCGCGGCGATCGACCCGGGCGACCGGTCCACGGGTGCCCCCGGGACGCCGGGCGTCGAGGTGACGGGCAGCGCGGCGTCGGCGGGCCGACGGTCGTCCGGGAACGCACGGGCTCCCAGCACGCCGCCGCCGAACCCGGCGGCGAGCGCTGCGACGACGAGCGGTGCGACCCAGGCGGCCGACAGGCCGCGACGCGACCGCCGCCGGGCGGGAGCCGGCGCGGGTGCCGAGCCGACGGGATACCCGTGGAGCGGCGGCAGACCGTCGGGCGTCGTGCCCGGCGGGGCGGCGGGCGCCTGCAGGGCGGGCGGGACCGCGGCGGGGCCGCCGGACGTCGGCCCGGGTGCGACGCCGACCGAGGGCGCCGGTGCAGGGGTTCTCGTGACGTGCCGGTACGACGAGGGCGCCGCGAACAGCGGCCCCGTCGGCGCCGCCGCGGACGCCCGGTCGGTGGCCGGTGCGGGCGTGTCGGACCCGTCCGCAGGGGACGCCGGCGCGACGGGCCGGTCCGCAGCCGGCGGCGGGGTCGGGGCCGGGCCGCCGGGCGTCGTCCCGTCGGTGTCGCTCACCCGCGGTCCCAGGCCGTCGACACGGTCTGCCACCCGCGGCCGATGCGGCCCGTCATGGTGTCGTCGTAGCCCCCGGCCGGGAACGCCGCGACGAGCGCGTCGACGTCACCGTCGTCCTGCGCGGCGAGCACCTGCACCACGGTCGCCTCCGACTGCCAGGCCACGTGCCACGGCTCGTAGGACAGCACGTGGACGTCACGGCCGCCGATCTCGCGCACCGGCGCCCCCGCGAGCGCCGCGGTGTCGAGGCGCCCCTGCTGCTCGGTGACGACGAACGTGCCGTCCGGGCCCGCGACGTCGACCTCGAGCGTCGGCACGTCCCCCGGCGACCAGCGGATCGCGGCGACCTGCCAGTCCGTCGGCAGGCTCTGCGGGAACGTCCAGCCCTGACCACGCAACCGCGAGACGGTCGCGTCGTCGGTGCTCAGCGCGCGGCCGTCGACCGCGACGGCCGACGGGTGCGCGAGCAGCCCGAGGACGGCGGCCGGGTGGCTCGTCGGCGTGACGACCGGGCGACCGCCCAGGACGAAGAGCCCCGCGGCCACGGCGCCGAGACCGGCGACGGAGCCCACGACGAGCCGCACCGGCGAGCGGCGCGCCACGACGTCGCCGCGCAGCGCGCGGGTCGCCGCGACGGGCAGCGGGGCGCCGCCCGCGACGGCGAAGGGGTCGCGGTGCGGGACGCTCGGCGTGGTGCCCTGCGAGGAGAGCGACAGCAGCCGGGCCGTGAGGTCCTCCGTGGGCAGCACCGGCTCCGCCGCCGCGAGCGCGCGACGGGCCGCGCGCGCGTCGGCGAGCTCGCCCGCGCACGCGCGGCACGTCGCGACGTGCGCGAGCGCACGCTCGGTCGCGGCCGGGTCGAGCTGCCCGTCGACGAGGGCGCTGATGCGCGAACCGAGGTGCATCACCCCGCCACCTCCGCGGGGGCGCCGGACCGGTCGCCGTCGGCGCCCGGGGCGACCGCCTCGCCGCGCGCGACGAGGTCGGGACGACGGTGCTCGAGCGCGATCCGCAGCCGGGCCCGCGCGCGGTGGATCCGGGAACGCACGGTGCCGAGCTTGATGCCGAGGGTGACCGCGATCTCCTCGTACGACAGCCCCTCGATGTCGCACAGCACGACGGCCGCGCGGTACTCGGGGGGCAGCGCGTCGAGCGCCCGCTGCACGTCGTGGTCGAGGTTGCCGTTCTCGAACGCGCGCTCGGGCGTCGCGAGCGCGTCGGCCGACGCCCAGCGCTCGGAGTCGTCCCCGATCGGCTCGATGCGCACGCGCTGGCGACGACGCGCCTGGTCGAGGAACAGGTTCGTCGTGATGCGGTGCAGCCAGCCCTCGAACGTGCCGGGGCTGTACGTGTGCAGCGACCGGAACACGCGGACGAACGTCTCCTGCGTGAGGTCCTCGGCGTCGTGCCGGTTGCCGGTCAGTCGGTACGCGAGGCGGTAGACGCGCGCCGAGTGCTCGCGGACGATCTCCTCCCACGACGGGGCCTGCCACTCGGCGGGCTGATCGCTCATGTGCGTGGGTTCTCTCCGGGTCGGGGCGCTGACGACCAGTGTCCCAGGTCCGGGCACGCTCCTCGACCCGTGTTCGTCACGGGCGAACCACCGACCGGACGGCGTGCCGCCACGCGTGCGCGCTGCCGGGGCCCCGCACCCCGCGGGACTACGCTGACCGGCAGGGACGCCCCGCACCGGGGCGCACGACGAGGAGGCCGACATCTCCACCGACAAGGCGCAGAGCTGGGTGTACTGCGAGGAGTTCCTCGACGAGGACGACGTGCTGCTGCGGGCCCGTGAGCGCGCGTCCCACCTCGGGTGCACGCCCGTCGCGCCGGGCGCGGGAGCGACGCTGCGCGTGCTCGCGGCGGCGGTGCAGGCCCGCGCGGTGGTCGAGGTCGGCACGGGCGCCGGGGTCGGCTCCCTCTACCTGCTGCGCGGCATGCCGGCCGACGGCGTGCTGACGACGATCGACATCGAGCTCGAGCACCAGCGCGCCGCGAAGGAGGCGTTCGCCGAGGAGGGCGTGCGCAGCACCCGCACGCGTGCGATCTCGGGACGCGCGCTCGACGTGCTCCCGCGACTGACCGACGGCGGGTACGACATGGTGGTCGTCGACGCGGACGTCGACGGCTGCCCGGGCTACGTCGAGCAGGCCGTGCGCCTGCTGCGCCCGGGGGGCGTGCTCGTGGTCGACGACGCCCTCTGGCACGACCGCGTCGCCGACCCGGCCCGCCGGGACGAGGCCACGACGACCGTGCGCGACGTCGGCCGGCAGGTCCGCGCCGACGAGCGCCTGATGCCGGCGCTGCTGCCCGTGGGCGACGGGCTGCTGGTAGCCGTCCGCCGCTGACGCGGCGCGGCCGCGGGTCGCACCGGCCGACCGTTCGGCCGGTGCGCGTCGCCGCCCTCAGTCCAGCGCGCTCAGGTACTCCAGCAGCAGGCGCGCGCCGTACCCGGTCGCACCCTCCGTGACCTCGTGCTTGTCGGACGTCGAGCGCCCGGGGCCGGCGATGTCGAGGTGGGCCCACGTCCGGTCGCCGACGAAGTGCCGCAGGAACAGCGCGGCGGTGATGGAGCCGCCGCCGATCGTGCGGTCCTGCGGCACGTGGCGCAGGTCGGCGACGGACGAGCGCACGGCCTCCTCGTACTCCGCGACCAGCGGCATGGGCCACGCGAGCTCACCCGTGCGGTCGCCCGCGGCGGCGAGCGCCGCGACGAGCGCGTCGTCGGTGCCGTAGAGCGCGGCGTGCTGCTTGCCCAGGCCGAGGCTCGCCGCGCCCGTGAGGGTCGCGACGTCGACGAGCACGTCGGGGTCGAGCGTCGCGTCGGCCCACGCGAGCGCGTCGGCGAGCACGAGGCGGCCCTCGGCGTCGGTGTTGGCGATCTCGACGGTCGTGCCGCCGTGCAGCGTCAGCACGTCACCCGGTCGGTACGACGCGGCGCCGACGTGGTTCTCGGCGAGCGGCAGGACCGCGGTGACGCGGTGCGGCAGGCGTGCACGCGCCGCCGCGAGCACGGTCGCGAGGGCGACCGCCGCACCGGCCATGTCGGTCTTCATCGGGACCATGGCCTCGCGCGGCTTGATCGACAGGCCGCCGGTGTCGTACGTGATGCCCTTGCCGACGACGACGACGTGCCTGCCGCCGCCGCCCGCGGGCGTGTAGGTGAGGCGGACGAGCCGCGGGGTCGACGCCGAGCCGCCCCCGACGGCGAGGATGCCGCCGAAGCCGCCGGCGGTCAGCTCGCGGGGACCGAGGACCTGGACGTCGAGCCCCGCGTCGGCGCCCAGCCGACGCGCGCGGTCGGCAAGCCACGCGGGGTCCTTGACGTTCGACGGCGTGTTGGCGAGGTCACGCACGAGCCACGTCGCCTCGGCGCCGGTGCGGGCGGCCTCGACCGCGGCCGCGACCTGGTCGCCGTCCCGCCCCAGGAGCACGAGCTCGGCGGCCTGCGAGGTGCTCGGCTCGGCTGTGGTCCGGGGCGTCGTGTAGGACGCCAGCAGGTAGCCCTCGACGACGGCGCGCGCGGCCTGCGCGGCGGCGGACGGGTCGTGGTGGGTCTGGGCGCCGACGGTCGTCGCGACGCGCCCCACGCCACGGGTCGCCCGCGCGAGCGCGGCCCCCGCACGGCGCAGCGCGGTCGGGCTCTCGTCGCCGACGCCCAGGAGGACGAGGCGCGAGGGCAGCCCCGCCCAGGGCAGCACGACGGACGAGCCGACCGGCAGCGGCAGGTGGACGGTGAACGCCTCGCCCGCGGCACCGGTGAGCCCCGCGCGATCGGCCAGCTCGGCCAGGTCGACGCCGTACCGGGCCGCGGCCTGCGGAGTCCCCGACCGCGGCTGCAGCGCGTCGTCATCCACCCGCGGCGGCGCGACCTGCACCGCCACCGCGTCGACCGTGCCGTCCGTGAGGAGCGGCGAGTCGACGACGGTGGCGCCGTGCAACGTGACGGGGGGCGGTGTGCGCCGTGCTGCGGTCGCCGCCGTGCCGGTGGTGCGAGGGCTCATGCGCAGGTCGTCAGCCGACGACGGAGGACAGGGCCTCGCCCAGCTCGGCGGCCTCGGTCGCGTTGAGCTCGACCACCAGCCGTCCGCCGCCCTCGAGCGGGACGCGCATGACGATGCCGCGGCCCTCCTTGGTCACCTCGAGCGGTCCGTCGCCGGTCCTCGGCTTCATCGCGGCCATCCGGCCTCTCCTTCGCCTCGTCTACGGCCGTCCGACGATCGTCGGCGGCCCCGGCAACCTCACTGGTCAGCCGGTTGTCCGCCGACCATCCTAGTTCACCGAGGGCGGACGCCGCCGCGGTGCCCGCAGCACGGACCGGTCACGGCGGCCAGTCGCCGTGCGGGTTGAACTCCCACATCTGGCGGATCCACAGCACCTGCAGCCCGAGCATGAGGACGAGCACCGCCCCGAACCACAGCCTCCGCGCCCACGCGGGGCGCGTCACGACGCCGGCCGTGACCGCTGCCAGCGGGAACGCGAGCAGCAGGAACCGCGCGAGGCTCGAGCCCGGCTCGATCACCGCGACGATGTACAGCACGTACGCGGCCGACCACGCGTGCAGCTCGGGCCCGATCCGCCAGGCGGCCGGCACGAGCAGCACCGCCAGCACGAGCGCCGCACCTGCCGCCACGAGCCACGGGCCGGCGTCGCCGAACCAGAACTGCGGCACGTACGTCCACCCGTAGAACGGCGTCACCTCGCGCACGCCCCGCCACGCCTCCTGCGTCTGCAGGTAGCCGTCCGGCACGCCCGTCGCCCACCCGCAGATGGCCGGCCACGCGACGCCCGAGACGCCCGACGCGACCGCGAGCCCCGCCAGGCCGACGCCGTCGCGCCGCGTGAAGGTGTCGTCGCCGCGCCGCGCGCGCCACCAGCGCACGCCGGCGTGCACGACCACCACCACCGCCATCGGCAGCGCGACCGCGCGCGTGAAGCCGAGGGCGACGACCGCGAGCGCGGCCCAGCCGTACCGGCGCCGCACGATCAGCAGCAGCGACGTCGCGACCAGCAGCAGCGCGGCGGACTCGGTGTAGGCGACCTGCAGGACCGCGGCCGTCGGGAACGCGCAGACCAGCGCGACCGACGCGAGCGGCAGCCCCGGCCGGGCCGCGACGGCGCGCGGCGCACCGTGGCGCACGACCTCGTGCACGACGAGGGCCGCGAGCGCCGCGAGCACGAGCGCGACCGTCGGTGCGACCGCGACCCACGAACCGCCCGTGAGGGCCATGAGACCGCGCACGAGCATCGGGTACAGCGGGAAGAACGCCCACGGGTTCTGCTGCACGAGGCCCTGCGCGTCGCGCGGGAGCTCGGCGGGGTACCCGGACTCGGCGATCTGGCGGTACCAGCCGCCGTCGTACATCAGCGCGACGTACTGCTGGTACGGCGGGTTCGCGTCGGTCCACAGGTTCGCCTCCTGGACCGTCGAGGTCCAGACGAACACGACCCCGGCCAGCAGGCGGGACGCCGTGAAGACGAGCAGCACGTGGAACCACCACGGCCAGCCGCGCACACGCTCCCACCAGCCGGCCGGCGCCGTCCCGGCCACGTCGACCGTGCGGTCGTCGCCCGCGGGCGCGGTGTCGGCGGGCGCAGTCCCGGCGTCCGCGCGGCCACCAGCGACCGCCGGCGCGGCGACGTCGCCGCGGCCCGGCCCGGTGCTCACAGCATGCCCCGCAGCGCGACGGCCGGGGCGCGCTCGGCACGGATCGCCGCGACCATGTCGAGCGTGCGCCGCGTGGCCGCGACGTCGTGCACGCGGAACACCCGGGCGCCGAGCCACGCCGCGACGGCCGTGGCGGCGAGCGTGCCCTCGAGGCGTTCGTCCGGCGGCAGGTCGAGCGTCTCCCCCACCAGGTCCTTGCGCGAGATCGCCATGAGCACAGGGTGCCCGATCTGCACGATCTGCGGGGTCCTTCTGAGCAGGTGGAGCGAGTGCCAGGTGGTCTTGCCGAAGTCGAGCGTCGCGTCGACGAGCACCGACGCGGGGTCGACGCCCAGCCCGACCGCCCGCGCCGCGGCGGCGGTGAGCGTGCGGACCACGTCGTCGACCACGCCGTCGAGCGGGTCGACGCCCGGCGGCGCGGGGTACGTGACGCGGAACGGGTCGGTGCGCGGCGTCGCGCCTCCGGTGTGCGAGCACACCACCCCCAGGCCCCGCTCGGCGGCGACCTCGACGAGTCCCGGGTCGTGCCCCGCCCACGTGTCGTTGAGCAGGTCCGCGCCCGCGTCGGCGACCGCGCGCGCGACACCGGCCCGCCACGTGTCGACGCTCACCAGCAGGTCCGGGTGCCGTGCGCGCACGCGCTCGACGACGGGCACGACGCGCGCGATCTCCTCGGCCTCGTCGACCACGGGGCCACGTCCGGCGCGCACGCCGCCGACGTCCAGCAGGTCGGCGCCGTCCTCGACCGCACGGTCGACGGCGGCGTCCACGTCGTCGTCGCGGTAGCGGGCCGCGGCATAGAACGAGTCCGGCGTGCGGTTGACGACCGCCATGACGACGGGCCGGTCGGGCCCGAACGTCCGGCCGCGCAGCCGCAGCGGTGCCGCGCCGGCGGGGACGCCGGGCAGCGGACCGCTGGTCACCACCCGCCGCCGGACACCTGGTCGTCCTGCCGGTCACCGGTGCCGGTCTCACGCACGGGGCCACCGCTCGCCGCCTGCGCCTCGCGCACGGCGTGCGCGGTGGCGCGCGCGGCAGCGGCCTCCTCGGCTCGGAGCTCGGCGTTGCGCCGCACCACGAGGTCGACGGCCTCCTCGGCCGTCGAGGCGATCTGCAGCAGGTCGACGTCGGCCGCGGCGATCATGCCGTGCTCGTGCACGGTGCCGCGCAGCCACGTCAGCAGGCCGTCCCAGTAGTCGCCGCCGAGCAGCACGATCGGGAAGCCCGTGACCTTGTGCGTCTGCACGAGCGTGAGGGCCTCGAACAGCTCGTCGAACGTGCCGAAGCCGCCCGGGAGGACGACGAAGCCCTCGGAGTACTTGACGAACATCGTCTTGCGGGCGAAGAAGTAGCGGAAGTTGACCCCGAGGTCGACCCACCGGTTCATGCCCTGCTCGAACGGCAGCTCGATGCCGAGCCCGACCGACAGGCCGTCGGCCTCGGCCGCACCCTTGTTCGCGGCCTCCATGACCCCGGGGCCGCCGCCCGTGATGACGGCGTACCCGGCCTCGACCAGCCCGCGCGCGACGTCCTGCGCCATCGCGTAGTACGGGTCGTCGGGCTTGACGCGCGCCGAGCCGAACACGCTCACGGCCGGCCCGACCTCGGCCAGCGCGCCGAACCCCTCGACGAACTCGCTCTGGATCCGCATGACGCGCCACGGGTCGTCGTGCAGCCAGGACGCGCCCTCGCCGCGCGACAGCAGGCGCTGGTCGGAGGTCGTGGCGGGGATCTGGTCGCGGCGCAGCAGCACGGGGCCGCGGCGGTACTCCGGTGCGGGTGCCGACGTCTCGTGGGTCATGCTCCGAGCCTAGGCGCAGGTCGCGGGCCTCGCGGGTGGAAGCCCGCGTGCCCGCCGGGCTTCCGCCGCGCGCGTCGTCAGGCCGTGCCGAGCGGCTGCGCGTCGGGCTGCTCACCCGTGAGCCACGCGCGCAGCGCCCGGTGGCACAGCTCGATCTGCGCGACCGGCACGCGCTCGTCGTCCTTGTGCGCGAGCAGCGGGTCGCCGGGCCCGAAGTTCACGGCCGGGACGCCGAGCTCGCTGAACCGCGCGACGTCCGTCCAGCCGTACTTGGGGGCGGGACGACCGCCGGTGACCGCGAGGACGACGGCCGCGAAGTCCTGCGCGGCCGGCGCGTCGAGCCCGGGCCGGGCGCCCGCGGCGGCGTCGGTGACCTCGACGTCGTAGCCCACGAACAGGTCGCGCACGTGCGCGACCGCCTCGTCGACCGAGCGCGACGGCGCGAACCGGTAGTTGACCGTGACGACGCACGCGTCGGGGATGACGTTGGTCGCCGTGCCGCCGCTGATGAGCACGGCGTTGAGGCTCTCGCGGTACGCCAGCCCGTCGACCTCGACGGTCGCGGGCTCGTACGCCTCGAGCCGGCGCAGCACCTCGCCCGCGGCGTGCACGGCGTTGACGCCGACCCACGCGCGCGCCGAGTGCGCCGCGACGCCCGCGAGCCGCACCTCGACCCGCAGGGTCCCGTTGCAGCCGCCCTCGAGCCCGCCGCCGCTCGGTTCCCCGAGCACCGCGAAGTCCGCCGCGAGCCACTCGGGGTGGTTCCGCACGACGCGCCCCAGGCCGTTGAGGTCGGACGCGACCTCCTCGTGGTCGTAGAACACCCACGTCACGTCGTGCACCGGTGCGGTCAGCGACGCCGCGAGCGAGAGCGCGACGGCGACCCCGCCCTTCATGTCGACCGTGCCGCGGCCCCAGAGCACGTCACCCTCGAGGCGCGTGGGCAGGTTGTCCGCGAGCGGCACGGTGTCGAGGTGCCCCGCGACGACCACGCGGCGGTCCCGGCCCAGGTGCGTGCGCGCGACCACGGTGTCGCCGTCGCGCAGCACCTCCAGGTGCGGGTGCGCGCGCAGCGCGGCCTCGACCGCGTGCGCGAGGCGCGTCTCGTCGCCGCTCACGGACGGCAGGTCGCACACCTGACGCGTGAGCGTCACGACGTCGGCGGACAGGTCGAGCGGGTCGTCGGCAGCCACGGCGCCGACCCTACGCGCCCGCCCGCTCCCGCACCGCGGACGGGCCGCCGTGCGGACGAGGCCGCGCCGTAGGCTGGCGCCATGACCGACCGCACGGCCTGGGGCCTCGGCCTGGCCACCGTCACCGAGTCCGGCACGACCCTCGACGTCTGGTACCCGACGCCGGCCCTCGGCGGCCCGCCCGCGACCCTCGAGCCCGACGACGCGACCTCGGTCGCGCTGCACGCGCCGGCCGACCTCGCGGCGTGCGAGCGCCACGACGCCGCGCGCGGCGTGCACGTCCGGCTCGTCGCGACCGTCGTCGACCTCGACGCGCCGCCCGCCGGGACCGCCGACGCGTACCTGCGTCTGCACCTGCTCTCGCACCGCCTGGTCGCACCGCACGGGCAGAACCTCGACGGCGTGTTCGCGGTGCTGCCGAACGTCGTGTGGACCGACCGCGGGCCGTGCGCGGTCGAGGACTTCGAGGCGACCCGGCTGCGCCTGCGCGCCGCGACGGGCACGCCCGTCACCGTCTACGGCGTCGACAAGTTCCCGCGCATGGTCGACTACGTGCTGCCGTCGGGCGTGCGCGTCGCCGACGCCGACCGCGTGCGCCTGGGAGCCCACCTCGCACCGGGCACCACGGTCATGCACGAGGGGTTCGTCAACTTCAACGCCGGCACGCTCGGCACGTCGATGGTCGAGGGCCGCATCTCGGCGGGCGTCGTGGTCGGCGACGGCTCCGACGTCGGCGGCGGCGCGTCGATCATGGGCACACTGTCCGGTGGCGGGCGCGAGGTCGTGTCGATCGGCGAGCGCTCGCTGCTCGGCGCCAACTCGGGCCTGGGCATCCCGCTGGGCGACGACTGCGTCGTCGAGGCCGGCCTCTACGTCACCGCGGGCACCAAGGTGCGCCTCGTCGGCTTCGACGTCGAGGGTGCCGTCGACGAGGGCGGCGCGCGCGTCGTCAAGGCCCGCGTGCTCGCGGGGGCCGACGGCGTGCTGTTCCGGCGCAACTCGCGCACGGGCGAGGTCGAGGCCGTCGCACGGTCCGGCGCGGGGGTGCAGCTGAACGCGGCCCTGCACGCGAACTGACGCCGTGGCCCGTCGCCGTCCGCGCCGCCGTCGTGGCGGCTGCCTGCCCGCGCTGGGCGTCGCACTGCTCGCGGTGCTCGTGGCGGGCGTCGGCGTCGTCGGCGTCGTCACCCTGCTCGACCGGACACGGCCGCGACCGCCGGTCGCCGAGCGCTGCGTCGCCCACCTCGACGGGACCGACTGGAGCCTGAGCCCCGACCAGGCGCAGAACGCGGCGCTGGTCTCGTCCCTGGCCGTGCGCCGCGGGCTGCCGGCGCGCGCCGTGACGATCGGGCTCGCGACGGCGTTGCAGGAGTCGCGCCTGGAGAACATCGACTACGGCGACCGGGACTCGATCGGGCTGTTCCAGCAGCGCCCGTCGCAGGGCTGGGGCACGGTCGAGCAGATCATGGACCCCGTCTACTCGACGACCAAGTTCTACGAGGGGCTCGAGAAGGTCCCGGGCTACCAGGACCTGCCGGTCACCGAGGCCGCGCAGGCGGTGCAGCGCAGCGGCTTCCCCGACGCGTACGCGCAGCACGAGGTCCGCTCGCGCGCGTGGGCCTCGGCGCTCACGGGGTGGTCGCCCGCCGCGCTGCGCTGCACGCTGCGCCCCGTCGGGACGCCGACCGGCACCGGCCCGGTGGTCGACCGGGTGGCCCGCGACTGGGGCGACCTGCCCGCGACCGCGCAGCTCGCCGACGGACCCGAGGGGACGCCGTCGCGCGTCGACCTCGACGCCACGGCGCTCGTGCCCGACGACGCGTCGCGCGCCGGGTGGACGCTCGCGCAGTGGGCCGTCGCGGTCGCACGCGACACGGGGGTCGAGGGCGTGACGGTCGCCGACCGGACGTGGACGCGCAGCGACCCGACGTGGCAGCCGACGGACGCGCCCGCGCTGCCGCCCGGCCAGGTGCGGGTGACCGTCAGCGGCTGACGTGCCCCGCGGGGCGTCGCCGACGGCCGGCGCCGCCCGTCGCCGCGCGGCGCGGGGTCGCTCCCGACCCCGCGCGCGGCGCGGCGCGGCCGGTCAGCGGTCGGCGACCTGCACGTACGCGCGCTCGGTGGCGCCCGTGTACACCTGCCGCGGGCGACCGATCTTGGTCTGCGGGTCGTTCATCATCTCGCGCCACTGCGCGATCCAGCCGGGCATGCGACCCAGCGCGAACAGCGGCGTGAACATCTGCTCCGAGAAGCCCATCGCCTTGTAGATGAGCCCGGTGTAGAAGTCGACGTTCGGGTACAGCTTGCGCGAGACGAAGTAGTCGTCGTGCAGCGCGATCTCCTCGAGGCCCATCGCGATGTCGAGCAGCTCGTCGGTGCTCCCGAGGGCCTGCAGCACCTCGTGGGCGCTCTGCTTCACGATCGCGGCGCGCGGGTCGTAGTTCTTGTAGACCCGGTGGCCGAAGCCCATGAGGCGGACGCCGTCCTCCTTGTTCTTCACGCGGCGCATGAAGTCGGTGGCGTCGCCGCCGTTCGCCTTGATCTGGTCGAGCATGCGCAGGACCGCCTCGTTGGCCCCGCCGTGCAGCGGGCCCGAGAGCGCGTTGATGCCGGCGGCGACCGACGCGTAGACGTTGGCGTGGCTCGAGCCGACGATGCGGACCGTGGAGGTCGAGCAGTTCTGCTCGTGGTCGGCGTGCAGGATCAGCAGCTTGTCGAGCGCGTTGACGACGACCGGGTCCGGGTCCCACTGCTGGTACGGCACCGCGAACGTCATGCGCAGGAAGTCCTCGACGTACCCGCGCGAGTAGTCCGGGTAGAGCAGCGGCTCACCCTTGGCCGTGCGGTGCACGTACGACGTGATCGTGCGCGTCTTGGCGAGGATGAGGACCGTCGCGAGCTCGACCGTCTCGGGGTCGAACGGGTCGAGCGACTCCGGGTAGAACGTCGACAGCGCGTTGAGCGCCGACGCCATGACCGTCATCGGGTGCGCGCCGCGCGGGAACGAGCCCAGGAACGTGCGGAAGTCCTCGTGCACGAGCGTGTGGCGGTTGACGCGCTCCTCGAACGAGCCCAGCGCGTCGGGCGTCGGCAGCTCGCCGTGGATGAGCAGGTACGCGACCTCGAGGAACGAGGAGTGCTCGGCGAGCTGCTCGATCGGGTAGCCGCGGTAGCGCAGGATCCCCGCGTCGCCGTCGATGTAGGTGATCTGCGACTCGCAGGACGCGGTGTTCATGAACCCGGGGTCGACGGTGACCATGCCGGTGTCACGCAGCAGCGACGACACGACGATGCCGTCGTTGCCCTCGGTCGCGGGGACCACGGGCAGGTCGTGGGCCTGCCCGCCGACCACGAGCTGGACGGGGGCCTGCACCGGTGCGGTGACGACGTCCGACATGGTGTTCCTTCCTGCGCCGACGAGCGTGCGACCGGCCCCGGCGGGTGCGCCGTGACCTCCTGGGGTGGCCGGCGCGCGGTGGTGACCCTCGTCGGCCCGCAGCGACGGTACCCGCGAATCCGGCATCCTGACGACCGCGCGAACGGACCTTGGTCCGTATGTGATGCGCCTCACATGGGGTAGGGGTCGGGCGGCGCGCCGCGCCGGGCGGCCCGCGACCCCTGCTGGATCAGGCGCCCGCGAGCCGCGCGGCGGCCTGCGCGACCCGCTCGTCCGACGCCGTCAGCGCGACCCGGACGTGCCCGGCCGCCGCCGCACCGTAGAACGCGCCGGGCGCGACCAGCAGGCCCGACGACGCGAGGTCGCGCACGGTCGTCCACGAGTCCTGGAACCCGCCGTCCGGGCGCACCCACAGGTACAGGCCGGCGTGCGAGCGGTCCACGACGTACCCCGCGGCCTCGAACCCGGCTCGCAGCGCCCCCCGCCGCCGGCGGTACCGCTCGCGCTGCTCGGCGACGTGCGCGTCGTCGCCCAGCGCGACCGTCATCGCGGCCTGCACGGGTGCCGGCACGATCATGCCGGCGTGCTTGCGCGTCTCGAGCAGACCGGCGACCAGCCCGCCGTCCCCCGCGACGAACGCCGCGCGGTAGCCCGCGAGGTTGGACTGCTTCGACAGCGAGTACACCGCGAGCAGCCCCGTCAGGTCCCCCTGGGCGACCCGGGGGTCGAGCACGCTGGGCACGCCCTCGGTCGCCCACGGCGCGTCCCACGCGAGCTCGGCGTAGCACTCGTCGGACGCGACGACCACCGGCCGGCCCGTGCGCGCCGACGCCGCGCGAGCGGCGTCGACCACCGCACGCAGCCGTGCGACGTCCAGCACCGACCCGTCGGGGTTGCCGGGCGAGTTCAGCCACACGAGGCGCACGTCGTCACGCTGCGCGAGCACGGCCGCCGGGTCCTCGACGGGCACCGGGGTCGCCCCCGCGAGCCGCGCACCGACGTCGTACGTCGGGTAGGCGGTGGCCGGGTGCAGCACGACGTCGCCCGCGCCGAGGCCCAGCAGCGACGGCAGCAGCGCGACGAGCTCCTTGGAGCCCACCGTCGGCAGCACGGCGTCGGGATCCAGGCCCGGCACGCCGCGCCGGCGTGCGAACCAGTCGACGACGGCCTCGCGCAGCGCGCGCGTGCCGTGCGTCGTCGGGTACCCGGGCGCGTCGGCGGCCGCGGCGAGCGCGTCACGCACGACCGCGGGCGTCGGGTCGACGGGCGTGCCGACCGAGAGGTCGACGATGCCGTCGGGGTGCGCGCGGGCCAGCTCGGCCAGCGGCACGAGCGAGTCCCACGGGAAGTCCGGCAGCGCGCCGGTCAGCAGGCCCACGTGGCGTCGTCCGCGGGGCGCGGCGTCAGTCGCCGTGCACGCGCAGCGGCAGCGTGGCGATGATCGGGTGGTCGTGGTCGATCTCGCCCATCTTCGCGGCGCCGCCGGGCGAGCCGATCTCGTCGAAGAAGTGGACGTTCGCCTCGTAGTACGGGGCCCACTGCTCGGGGACGTCGTCCTCGTAGTAGATGGCCTCGACCGGGCAGACCGGCTCGCAGGCGCCGCAGTCCACGCACTCGTCGGGGTGGATGTACAGCGAGCGCTTGCCCTCGTAGATGCAGTCCACCGGACATTCCTCGATGCACGCCTTGTCCTTGACGTCCACGCAGGGTTCGGCGATCACATACGTCACGGCGGGTCCTCCACGGGTGCAGCGGTCGACCTAGTATCCCCCACGTGACCGCCGTGACGACCCCACGTCCAACCCCCGACACGCGGCGCACGACGTGAGTCGCGCCACGTGGCAGACCTGGGCGCCCGGCACGCGCGTCGTCGTGCGCCGGCTGCGCGACGACCTGCCCCCCGACACGCCGACCGGCACCCTGCACGGGGGCGAGCCGCCGTTCACGGACGTGCTGGGCGACGTGGTCGCGGTCGACGCCACGGGCCTCACCGTGCGCACGCGGCGCGGCGACGTCACCGTCC
The DNA here is from genome assembly GCF_001462455.1 of Cellulomonas sp. B6. Classification (GTDB taxonomy): domain Bacteria; phylum Actinomycetota; class Actinomycetes; order Actinomycetales; family Cellulomonadaceae; genus Cellulomonas. The sequence continues at coordinate 25,376 of NZ_LNTD01000053.1, read as the reverse complement.
CCGCCGCCGCGGTGGTGCGGGCCAAGGTCGTGCCGCCCGCGCCGCCGCGCCGCGCGCCGCGTCGGGCACCGCAGGACGTCGACGACGCGGGCTGACGCCGCGGACCCGTCAGGGGGTCGGCGGGGCGTCCGGCGGCGGCGGGTTGCCGCACACCACGCGGTTCTGCGGCTTGTAGCGCCACGTGTTCGACTCGGTGTCGACCAGCTGCCCGTCGAGGTACACGCGCCGCGTGTTCGTCACGGTGAAGCCCGGGTTGCCCGCGCTCTGCGCCGAGCACGTCGCCGACTGCGAGTACACGGTCGTCGGCGACACGACGCCCGAGCGCCCGCTCTTCTCGGTCTCGACCGTGAAGTGCTTGGTGCTCCAGATGCGCACGGTCGCACGACCGTCGGCCACGTACCCCTGCACGAGTGCGCCGTAGGGCGTGTTGTTCTTCCACTTCATGTCGATCACACCGGTGAAGATCGTGGCCTCACGCCCCTCCGGGTAGCGCTGGAACCACTCGGAGTGCGGCGTGTGCTCGACGTCCTCGAAGCCCGCGAAGTACGCCGCGTTGTACGTCGTCGTCGACACCTGCGACAGACCGCCGCCCCACGCGTCGGCGTGCTCGCCGTTGACGATCGCGCCGGCCTGCACGAACCCGTGGGCCGCGTCGACCGGGCCGAGCGCCTCGGTGAGGCTGAACGTCTCCCCGGGACGCACGAGCGTCCCCGTGATGTTGCGCAGCCCCGTCGCGATGTTCGACGTCCGTCGCGGCTCGCTCGTGAGCGGCGTCGAGAACTCCGAGACGACCTCCTTGACACCGAGCGCCTCGAGCGCCGCCGTGGTCTGCGCGGGGTCGCTCTCGACGAGACCGACCGTGGCGAGCCGGTTGCTCGTCGCGGACGTCGCCGCGTCGGCGACGGCGGTCGCGACCGCGGCGGGGTCGAGCGTGGTGCCCGCGACGCCGGGCACGATGACCGGCGAGCCGTCCTGGAACTCGAAGCGCGCGTCCGCCGCGGTGGTCAGCAGGTCGGGAAGCTGGCCCAGCAGCGCGTCGGTGAGCGCCTGGCCGTCGAGCTGCAGCTCGAGCGTGCCGTCCACAGGCGCGAACGACGCGTTGCTCGTCAGGGTGGGCACGTCGAGCGTGGCCTGACGGTCCGCGACGTGGACGGTCACGGGGGCGGCCGCGAGCGGCTGCGCGACCTGCGTCATGACGCGGTCCGTCTCCGCCTGCGTGATCGCGGGCTCGGTCGGTGCGGTCGGCAGCTCGACGGGGGTCGGCTCCGTGAGCCAGCCGTCCGCCAGCGCGTCGGCCGCCGCCTCGACGTCGAGGTCCCAGCCGTCGACGGCCTGCGTCGCGTGCGGGGCCCCGTCGGCGAACACGACGGTGCCGTCGACCGGTGCCAGGACCAGCGACCCCGACAGCTCGGTGAGCGCACCCTCGAGCGCGGTCTCGTCGACCCGCGAGACCGGCGGCTGCTCGCGCACGCCCACGATCTGCCGCCACAGCCGCACGGGCTGCATCAGGTCGACGCCGGTGAGGCGCGCGACCGTCGCGTGCGCGTCGAGCGCGAGACCCGCGGCGGCCGGGTCGAGCTCCGCCTGGACGTCCTGCGCGACGACCGGGACGGGGCCCGCCGTCCGGTCGGCGAGACCCGACACGAGCGCCTGCTCGGCCTCGTCGGCCGACATCCCGCCGATGTCCACCCCGGCGACCGTCGCACCGCGCGGCACCTCGTGGGCCAGCGCGTACGACGCGCCGACGTAGCCGCCGACGAGCAGCACGAGCACGGCGCCGACGACCGCGAGCACGCGAGGCCAGCGGCGCGGGGTCGCGTCGTCCTCGAACACGTCGAGCGGTGAGTCCTTGCGCTCGGAGACGGGCGTGCGCACGACGGGTCCTCCCGGGGCTCCCGGCGCGGCGGCCGCGCCCTGCGTGGTCGCCGGCCACGGCGAGGCGGCGGTCCGCGGCGCGTCACCGTCGTCGACCCGCGGCATGACCGCGGTGGCGTCCGACGAGCGCGGCTCGGCGTGCTCCGGCGGCGCAGCGCCCTCGGGGGCGGGCTCGGTGGGCGCAGCGCCGTCGTCGGACGGCACGTCCGACGCGGCGGGCTCCGGCGAGGTGGCCGGTGCCGCCGCGGCGTCGGTCGCGTCACCGCCCTCGGCGGCGGAGCCGGTCGCGCCAGGGTCGTCGGGCCCGACGTCGCCCGGGTCGTCGGAGGTCGGGTCGTCGGCGATCGGCTCGTCGGAGATCGGCGCGTCGGCGGCCGGGGCGTCCGACCCCGGGTCGTCGACGGTCGGGTCGTCCGCCGCCCCGTCGTCGGCGCGGGCGCCGCCGGCGTCCAGCGGGCTGCGCGGCAACGCGTGAGCGGGAACACCCACGGCTGCGGCGTTGAGCGCGGCGAACGCGAGCGCGGACAGGTCGACCGGCCCCGCAGCGCGCGGCGCGGCGGCCGGGGCGTCGTCGGCGGCGGCGGGGGTCTGCCCGGACACCACCTCGTCGCCGTGCTCGTCCCGGGCGGCCGCGTCGGCGTCGGGTGTCTCGGCGGCGACCGCGTCGGCGTCGGGCGTGCCGGCGGCGACCGCGTCGGCGTCGGGCGCGTCGGCGAGGGGCGTGGCGTCGGCGTCGGCGTCGGCGGGGGACGCGTCGTCGATGCGCGCGTCCTCGGCGGGTGCGTCCTCACCGGGTGCGTCGTCGACGACCGGGGCCGTCACGGCGACGTCGTCCCACGAGGGCCACGCGGTCAGGGGTGCGGCCGGCTCGGGCGCGAGCGCGCGACGCGCGGGCGGCTGCTCGCCGCCGGCCGTCGACCCGACGTCCGGCGTCGCGGGCTCGTCGGCGGCGGTGTCGCCGGAGGCGGTGTCAGCGGCGGCGTCGCCGGCGACGGTGTCAGCGGCGGCGTCGCCGGCGGCGACGGGACGCCGCGGGTCCGCGGCACCGTCCTCACGCGGCCCCCCGGGCACGGCGGGGTCACCCGCGGCGTGCTCGTCCGGTCCGTCGCGGTCGGTCCCGTGCGTCATCGATCCCCCGAGGTGGTGCTGGGCGCGCGCGTTCCGCGCGCGCGGCGATTCTACGGCCCGTCACACGCGCGTCGGGGACGCGGTCGCCGTCCGGCGCGCAGCGCACGGACGTGCCCTCCTCACCGCTCAGCGGACGCCACGCAGCCGTCCCCGCAGGTGGACGAGGCCGCCCGCGTCGGGCGCCCCCTCACGCGCCGCCACGACGCGCCCGACCACGACGTCGTGGTCGCCCGCCGCGTGCACCGCCTCGGTCCGGCAGTCGAACCAGGCGGCGGCCCCGTCGAGCCACGGCGCACCCGACACCGGCGCCGGTGCGTGGGCGACCCTGTCGAGCTGCCCCACCGCGGGGCGCCCGGGCGACGCGAGCCAGTCGGCCACGTCGGCCTGGTCGTCGGCGAGCACCGAGACGGCCCACCCGTCGGTGGCGTCGAGCACGTCGCGCAGCCGGGCGTCGGTGTGCACGCAGAAGAGCAGGAGCGGCGGGTCGAGCGAGACCGAGGCGACCGACGACACCGTGGCGGCGTGCACCACGCCGTGGCGGACCGCGGTGACCACGACCACCCCGGCCGCGAGCCGTGCCGCGACGGCGCGGTAGGCCTCGGGCTGGACGGCGGCGGTCACGTCGTCGCCGGCGGCGGGTCCTCGACCCAGCGCCGCGGCACGAGGGCGACCAGTCCCAGTGCCACCACGGCCCCGACCGCCCACGCCCAGCCCCACGCGTCGCCCGCGGGGACGAGCACGTCGCCTCCGGGGCCCCGCCCGGAGAGCACCTGCGCCGCGGCGAGCGTGCCGACGACCGTCGCGAACCAGCCCGCCCAGCCGGCCCACGCGCGCGTGACGAGGGCGGCGGCCAGCACGAGCGCGACGCACAGCACGAGGCCCCAGGGACGGATCGCGCGGTGCATGACCGTGCCGATCGTCCCGGCACCCAGACCCACGCAGAGGGAGGCGACGGTGCGCGCCAGGGTCGAGGCGGTGAGCTGCGGCACGACGGTCAGGCTACCGGGCGTACGCCCTCTGGCCAGACGATCCCCGCCTCGTGCGCGCGCAGGCTGCCCGGTGCGTACCGGTAGCCCTCCGCGACGGGCAAGGCCGCGAGCACGCCGTTGCTCAGCGCGTAGCACCCGAGCAGCCCGTCGTCGCCGTCGACCGGGCGCACCGCCTGGACCTGCGTCGCGTGGGCGCGCAGGGCGGCGAGCACGCGGTCCCTCACGGGTGCGACGTCGACGAGCAGGTCGACCTCGTCGTCGGGGACGGCGACCGACGGCGGCTCGGCGGCCGGGTCCGGCAGCGTGAGGTCCTGGATCGCCGGCCCGAGCGCCGCGAGGACGGCGTCCCCCGCGAGCGCGGCCTGCGCGCGGCGCAGCGCCGCCCTGCCGGCGACCGACCACAGCAGCACGGGCACGACGTGCGCGGGCGACAGGGGGTCGTCCTCGCGCGCCGCGAGCTCCAGGGCCCGCGTCGTCACCTCGTGGGTGCGCACGTGGTCCGGGTGGCCGTACCCGCCGCCCGGCTCGTACGTCACGACGACGTCGGGCCGGCGCGAGCGCAGCACGCGCGCGAGCCCCTCGGCGGCCTCCTCGAGCGAGGCGAACGCGAACGCGCCGGGGGGCGCGTCGGACGCGGCCCCCGCGCGGCCCGCGCCGACCCAGGCCATGCCCGAGTCCTCGTACCGCTCGTCCTGCCCCACGGCCTCGTCGAGGAACCCGTGGTCGCGCACGCCCAACGCGGCCAGTGCGTCCGCGAGCTCGCCCGTGCGGTGCGCGGCGAGCGCCGGCCCGTCGCCCTCGAGGTGCGCCCAGCGCCGGCCGATGACCTCGCCGCGCTCGCCGCGCGTGGCCGTCACGACGGTCACGGGGCGCCCGGCCGCCGCCCAGGTCGCCAGGAGCGCTCCGGTCGCGAGCGACTCGTCGTCGGGGTGCGCGTGCACCGCCACCAACCCACCGGTCACGCCCGGTCCTCCCCGGTCTCGTCCTCACCGGTGCCGTTGCCGTTGCCCGCAGCCGCGTCGCGACGTTGCGCGAGCATGCGCCGCACGCGGTGGTTCGCGCCGCTGGCGAGCAGCCGCCCGCGCTCGGCCGCGACCCCCTCGCCGATCGCCTCCTCGAGCAGCTCGCGCTGCGCGATCCGCTCGGCGACGAGCGTCGCGTGGTGCTCGGCACGGAACGCCCGCACGGTCGCGGCGACCATCGCGAGCATCACCACCGAGAAGGGCAGGGCGATGAGGATCGCGGCGGTCTGCAGCGTGACCAGACCACCGGCCACCAGGAGCGACGCGGCGAGCAACGCCGTGACGGCCGACCACGCGACGCGCGTCCACGTGCGCGGCGACGGGTGCCCACCCGTCGTCAGCATCGCGACGACGAACGAGCCGGAGTCGGCGCTCGTGACGAAGAACAGCCCGATGAGCACGACGGCCCCGACCGACAGCACCACGCCGCCGGGCAGCCCGGCCAGCAGGTCGAACAGCGCGTTGGTCTGGTCGACCTCGCCGTCAGGGCCCACGAGCCCGCCACCGTCGAACAGCTCGGTCCACAGCGCCGAGCCGCCGAGCACCGAGAACCACAGGAACGTGGCGACGACCGGGACCCCCAGCACGCCCACCACGAACTCCCGCACGGTGCGTCCGCGCGAGATCCGGGCGATGAAGACGCCGACGAAGGGCGCCCAGGAGATCCACCAACCCCAGTAGAACGTGGTCCACGCAGCCTGCCACGCCTCGCCCTCGGCCCCCGAGAACGCGCTGACGTTGAACGACATGGGCACGACCCGCGCGAGGTACACGCCGATCGACTGCACGAACTCGCGCAGCAGGAACAGCGTGGGGCCCAGCGCGAGCACGCACACCATGAGCAGGCCGGCGAGCGCGACGTTGACGTTCGAGAGCCACTTCAGGCCCTTGTCGAGACCCGACACGACCGACACCGTGGCGACGGCCATGATCGCGACGACCAGCACGACCTCGAGAGTCGTCGACGCCGTCACGACGCCCAGGTGCTCCAGGCCCCCCGCGATCTGCAGCACACCGAGGCCCAGCGAGGTCGCGAGGCCGAAGACCGTCCCGACGACCGCGATGACGTCGACCACGTCACCCAGGCCGCCGGCGGCCCGCCGCTCGCCGACGAGCGGCTCGAGGGCCCACCGCATCGACACGGGCCGCCCGCGGCGGTGCACGGCGTACGCCAGCGCGAGCCCCACGACCACGTACACCGACCACGCGTGCACGCCCCAGTGCAGGTACGTCTGGATCATCGCGGTCTCGGCGAGCTGGGCCGGCGTCCCGGACGTGCCGGGCTTGGGCTGCGCGTAGTGGCTCAGCGGCTCGGCGACGCCCCAGAACACCAGGCCGATGCCCATGCCCGCCGCGAACAGCATCGAGAACCACGAGCCGAGCGAGAACTCCGGCTCGTCGTCGTCCCGGCCCAGCATGATGTCGCCGAACCGGCTCAGGCCCATCCAGAGCGCGAAGATCACGAACCCGGCGACGATGAGCACGTAGTACCAGCCGAACGCGCCGATCACGTCGGACTGCACGGCCTCCACGACGCCCTGCGCGCGGTCGGGGAACAGGATCGCGAGCGCGGCCACCACCACGATGGCGGCGGCCGCCGGCGTGAACACGCGCCACGAGACGCGGGAGCCGCCGGCGGCACGGGCCGCCGCGGCCTCCGCGCCGTCACCTGGGGAGTCGTCGGTCGGGGTCGTCATGCCGACATCCTGACCCCTGCGGGTCAGGCGCGCTTGTTGCGTGCGGTCTGACGGGCCCGCTCGGTCTGGTCGAGCACGACCTTGCGGATGCGCACGACCTCGGGCGTGACCTCGACGCACTCGTCCTCGCGCGCGAACTCGAGGGACTCCTCGAGCGTGAGCTTGCGCGGCGGGACCAGGTTCTCGAACGACTCCGACGTGGACGACCGGATGTTGTTGAGCTTCTTCTCCTTGGTGATGTTGACGTCCATGTCCTCGTTGCGCGCGTTCTCGCCGACGACCATGCCCTCGTACACCTCGGACGTCGGGTCGACGAAGAACACGCCGCGGTCCTGGAGGTTGAGCATGGCGAACGGCGTCGCGACGCCCGAGCGGTCGGCGACGAGCGAGCCGTTGAGGCGCGTCTCGATCGGTCCGGCCCAGGGCTCGTAGCCCTCGGCGATGGACGACGCGATGCCGGTGCCGCGCGTGTCGGTGAGGAACCGCGTGCGGAAGCCGATCAGACCACGCGCGGGGACGACGAACTCCATGCGCACCCAGCCGGTGCCGTGGTTGCTCATGGTCTCCATGCGGCCCTTGCGCTGCGCGAGGAGCTGCGTGACGGCGCCGAGGTACTCCTCCGGCACGTCGATCGTCATGCGCTCGGTCGGCTCGTGCACCTTGCCGTCGATGGTGCGCGTGACGACCTGCGGCTTGCCGACCGTGAGCTCGAAGCCCTCGCGGCGCATCTGCTCGACGAGGATCGCGAGCGCGAGCTCGCCGCGGCCCTGCACCTCCCACGCGTCAGGACGCTCGGTGGGCAGGACGCGCAGCGACACGTTGCCGATGAGCTCCCGGTCGAGGCGGTCCTTCACCTGGCGGGCCGTGACCTTGTGGCCCTTGCCGCCCTTGCCGGCGAGAGGCGACGTGTTGATGCCGATGGTCATCGAGATCGCCGGGTCGTCGACCTGGATGAGCGGCAGCGGCCGCGGGTCGTCGGGGTCCGTGAGGGTCTCACCGATCGTGATGTCCTCGATGCCCGCGACGGCCACGATGTCGCCGGGGCCCGCCTCGTCGGTGGGCACGCGCTCGAGCGCCTTCGTCTCGAGCAGCTCGGTGACGCGGACGTTCTGCAGCGTGCCGTCGTGGCGCGCCCAGGCGACCGTCTGACCCTTGCGCAGCGTGCCGTTGTGGACGCGCAGCAGCGCGAGGCGCCCGAGGAACGGCGACGCGTCGAGGTTGGTGACGTGCGCCTGCAGCGGCGCCGCGGGGTCGTACGACGGCGCGGGGATCTTCTCGAGGATCGTCGCGAACAGCGGCTCGAGGTCGGGGCTGTCGGGCAGCCCGCCGTCGGCCGGCTGCTCGAGCGAGGCCTTGCCGACCTTCGCGGCGGCGTACACGACGGGCACGTCGAGGATCGCGTCGAGGTCGAGGTCCGGGACCTCCTCGTGCAGGTCGGACGCGAGGCCCAGCAGCAGGTCGGTCGCCTCGTGGACGACCTCCTCGATGCGCGCGTCGGGGCGGTCGACCTTGTTGACCACGAGGATCACGGGGAGCTTGGCGGCGAGCGCCTTGCGCAGCACGAACCGCGTCTGCGGCAGCGGACCCTCCGAGGCGTCGACGAGGAGCACGACGCCGTCGACCATCGACAGGCCGCGCTCGACCTCGCCGCCGAAGTCGGCGTGGCCCGGGGTGTCGATGACGTTGATGGTGATGCCGTCGGGCTGGCCCGACGCCGCCGCCGCCGGGCCGGCGTACCGGACCGCGGTGTTCTTGGCGAGGATCGTGATGCCCTTCTCACGCTCCAGGTCGCCCGAGTCCATCGCCCGCTCGTCGACGTGGTCGTGCGCACCGAACGCGCCCGACTGGTGCAGCATCGCATCCACGAGCGTGGTCTTGCCGTGGTCGACGTGCGCGACGATCGCGACGTTGCGCAGGTCGTGGCGGACGGCCGTGCCGGAGGCCTGGTCGGTGGCGGGCATGCGGGTACTCATCTCAAGAGGGGGGCACGCCGGGCACGACGCGGCGTCCATCTTACCGCCGCGTCCAGTCCCACCACCATGTGAGGTCCGCCGCTCCCGGCGTGAGCGCCGGGACGGGGGCGAGCAACGGCAGCCCCGCGTCGGCGTCGGCGCTCCGCGCGGCCGTGACCGTCAGGGCAGGCGTCCGCACGATCGGCAGCACCGCGCCCGCCGCGACCAGCGCGTCCGACACGGCGGTCACCTGTGACGGCACCGCGGCGGGGTCGGTCTGCGCCACGAGCGCGTCGAGCAGCGCGTCGAGCCCGGCGTCCGCGTGACCGGTGACGTTGGTCGCGCCGCCGCTGCGCCACCGCGCGGCCAGGGCGGCGACGGGCAGGTCCTCCTGCGCGACGGGCACGATCGCGACGTCCCAGTCCTCCGGGCGCGTGCGCAGCGTGCCCGCGGGGTCGGCGGCCTCGACGGGCTCGACGGCGAAGCCCGCCCTCGTGCCGGCGTCGACCACGCCGTCGAGCACCGCGGCGCGCAGCGGGTCGGCCGTGTTGGTCAGGACCCGCACCGTCGGGGTCCCCTCCCCCGCGCCGTCGGCGACGTCGCCCGCCGGCACGGTCGTGGCCGCGGGTGCGCGCGAGCCGACCTGCGCGGCGACGACGTCGGACGCCTCGGCGTCGGACCACAGCGGGGCGACCGCGTCCGTCACGGCGTCGGCGCGCGGCACGGTCGCGAGGAACGCACGCCGCAGCCCGGCCGCCGTCGCGGCGGGATCGGGGGCGGCGGCGTGGGACGCCGGGTCGAACACCCCGCCCGCGCCCTCCTGCACGACCAGCTGCAGGACGGCGTCGCCGCCCGTCCTGACCGCGAGGCGGTCGTCCTCGCGGGCCGCCCCGAGGACGTCGGCCGTGCTCACCGGCGCGGCGACGTCGAGCTCGTCGGACGCGACCGCGGCGACCTGCGCGAGGGGGTCGAGGTCGGTCCGCACCCGCACGCGGTCGAACGCCGCCGGACGGTCGCCCTCGTAGGCCGCGTTGCGGACGGCCTCGACGCCGTCAGTCCCGACGCGCGTCAGCACGTAGGGCCCCGTCGTCGTCGACAGCACGGGGTCGGCGGCGACGTCGCCGGCGCGTCCCGCCGACCGCCACACGCGCGCGAGCGGGACCAGCGCGGCACGGTCCTGCTGCTGCACCGCCGTCACGACGGCGGCCGCCCAGCGCTCGGCCTCGGCGGCCGACGGGGACGACGGGGACGACGGGGACGACGCAGTGTCCGGGGCCGGCGTCGCCCCGCTGCTCGCTGCGGTCGACCCGTCATGCGTCGGCGACGCCACGGGCGACGACGGGGTCGTGGCGGCGGGCGTCGGTGCCGCGGCGGCCGCGGGGTCGAGCGCGAGCCTGCCCACGACGTGCGCGGGCAGGTTGACGTCGAGCGCGACCGGCCAGTCGGCGACGGGGGTGTCGTACACGACGGTCACGGTCGCGCCGTCGACCGTCGGGACCGCCGACGCGTGCGCGAGCGCGGCCGACGTCGCACCGAACGCCACGACGCCGTCGAGGTCGCCGGTGGGGGCTCCGGCGGCGTCGAGCTCGGGCACGACCTCGTCGAGCTGACCGCTGCGCGCCGCCCACTCGAGCAGCAGGTCGGCGGGCGTCACGGGCACGCCGTCGGACCACGTGGCGGTCGGCGCGATCGTGTACCGCACCGTCAGCGGTGCGTCGGCGAGCTTCTCGACCGTGCCGAACGACGCGTCGTGCCCGACCGTGCCGTCGTCGGCGAGGGTCGTGAACCCCGACTGGACCAGGCCGCGCACGAGCACGCTCCCGGGCGCGCGGCCCGCGGTCGTGGCCGCGTTCAGCGACGCGAACGGCAGGTCCACCGCGACGACCACGGTCCCCGCCCGCGCGGGGTCGACCGTGTCCGACGTGCACGCCGCCAGCGTGCCCGTCAGCAGCAGCGCCAACCCCGCCGCGGCGCCTCGCGCCGCCCCCCACCGCGTCCGTGCCACCGACGTCCTCCTGCAGCTGTGAACCGACCGTGCCCGAGCAGCTCCGGGCGGCGCGCGCCCGGCAGAACCCGCGGTGCCGGGCCCGACCTCGTCGGACCCGGCACCACGTCACAGCGTGCTCACCACGCGCGGGGCGGTGGTGGCGTCGGGCGTCAGCCCGCGTCGGCGAGCAGCTCGCGCAGCCGGCGGCGCTCGCGCTGCTTCTCGGGGTTCGGCAGCGGGACCGCCGCGATGAGGCGCTGCGTGTACGCGTGCTGCGGCCGGCGCAGGATCTCGTCGCGCGAGCCCTGCTCGACGATCTCGCCGCGCCGCATCACGGCGATGCGGTCGGCCAGCAGGTCGACGACCGCGAGGTCGTGCGTGACGAACAGGCACGCGAACCGCAGGCGCTGCTGGAGCTCCTGGAGCAGCTCGAGCACGTGCGCCTGCACCGACACGTCGAGCGCCGAGGTGGGCTCGTCCGCCACGAGCAGCTCGGGCGAGAGCGACAGCGCCCGCGCGATGCCGACGCGCTGCTTCTGACCGCCGGACAGCTCGTGCGGGTAGCGGTTGCGGTAGGCGCGGGGCAGCTCGACCTGGTCGAGCAGCTCCTCGATCCGCCGCTGCAGCGCCTGGCCCTTGGCCTCGCCCGCGAGGCGCAGCGGCTCGCCGATGCTCTCGCCGATCGGCAGGCGCGGGTTGAGCGACGACGACGGGTCCTGGAAGACCATGCCCACCTTGCGGCGCAGCGCCGCGAGGTCCTTGCGGGTGGCGTTGCGCACGTCGAGCCCGGCGACGGTCAGCTCTCCCTCGACCGCCGGGAGCAGACCCACGGCGGCGCGGCCGATGGTGGTCTTGCCGGAGCCGGACTCGCCCACGAGACCGACGACCTCGCCCGCGTGGACGATGAGGTCCGCGTCGCTCACCGCGCGGAACGCCGGCATCCGCCCCTGCTTGGGGTACTCGATCGCGACGCCGCGCAGCGAGAGGACGGGCTCGCCGATGCGCTCGAGCCGCTGGCGCTCGGCCTCGGCCGCCTCGGCGAGACGTCGCGCGTTCTCCGCCTCGCGTGCGGCGAGCTCCTGCGGGCTCACCTCCTGCACGAGGTCCTCGGCGCCCGTCACGGACGCGAGCGCGGCCGTGAGGTCGATCTCCGGGCCTCCGAGGTGCGGCACGGCCGCGAGGAGCTCCTGGGTGTACGGGTGCTGGGGCCGGGCGAAGATCTCCTCGGCCGGGCCGGTCTCGACGATCACGCCCTGCCGCATGACCGCGATGCGGTCCGCGAGGTCGGCGACCACGCCCATGTCGTGCGTGATGAGGATGACCGCGGAGTCGAGCCGGTCGCGCAGGTTCCGCATGAGGTCGAGGATCTCGGCCTGCACCGTGACGTCGAGCGCCGTGGTCGGCTCGTCGGCGATGAGCAGCGCGGGGTCGCACGAGAGCGACTGCGCGATCATCGCGCGCTGCCGCTGCCCGCCCGAGAGCTGGTGGGGGTAGGAGCGGAACGCCTTCTCGGGGTCCGGCAGCTCGACCATGCGCAGCAGCTCGATCGCGCGGTCGCGTGCCTCGGAGGGCGAGATCGCCCGGTGCAGACGCAGCGTCTCGACGATCTGGGCGCCGACCGTGTACGCCGGGTTCAGCGCGGTCATCGGCTCCTGGAAGATCATCGCGATGTCGTCGCCGCGCACGCGGCGCATGCGCTGCGCGGACATGCCGCGCAGCTCCTCGCCGCGCAGCTTGATCGAGCCGGAGACCCGGGCGTTGCGGGGCAGCAGGTCGAGGATCGCCATCGAGCTCACGGACTTGCCGGAGCCGGACTCGCCGACGATCGCGAGCACCTCACCGGCGCGCACCTCGTAGTTGAGCCGGATCGCGGCGGGGACCCAGCGTCGGTCCACGGCGAAGTCGACCGACAGGTCGCTGACCTGAAGGACCGGGGTCGTGGTCGCGTCGGACGTGGTCATCGCGGTGCTCCTGAGATCATGACGGGGTGGAACAGCAGTGGACGTACCGGCCGCGCAGCTCGGCCGTGCTCACCGGAGCCACCTGGCTCGTCGCCGTGGGTCTGACGACCGCCGAGGTGGTGACCGGCGGCGCTGCCGCGGGTCTGCGCGCCCTGCCGGGCGCCCTGCTGGCGGCGTTGCTGGGCTGGGCGGTCTTCTACCGACCGCACGTCGTGGTGGACGAGACCGGCGTGCTCGTCGTCAACCCCCTGACCACGACGCTCGTGCCCTGGGCGGCCCTCATCGATGTGCGCACGCGGTTCACCTGCACGCTCGTGACCCCGCGCACGCGCGTCGAGGTCTTCGCGGCCCCCGGACCAGGACGCCACACGGCCGCGTCGGCGACCGCGCAGGACGTGCGCGCCGCGGGGCGCGGCGCCGCGGACGGTCGCGGCGCCGTGAGCATCGGCGAGCTGCCGGGCTCCCCGTCCGCGGTCGTCGCCCGCCACGTGCGCGAGCGCTGGTCCGCGCTCGTCGAGGCCGGCCGGCTCGAGGCCGGTGTCGCGGACGAGACGCCCGTCGTGCGCCGCACGCACGTGCGCCTGCTCGGCTCCGTGCTCGCGCTGGCGGTCACCGCCGTCGTGCCGTACCTCGGCTGAGCCGGCACGACGCACGGTGCGCACCGGCGTCACGCGCCGTCCACGGACCCGACGGGTCCTGAACGAGGCTGCCCGTCGGTGCGGTCGGGCGCGGCGACGGCGGGCGCGGCACCGGCCGCGTCCGGGCGGCCGGGGCCCGACTCCTTCATGCGGCGCAGGGAGACCTTGCGCTGCCGCGGGTCGAACGCGTCGCGCAGGCCGTCGCCGATGAAGTTGATGCACAGGCAGATCAGCACGATGAACAGGCCCGGGAACCAGAACAGCCACGGCCGCGTGGAGAACGCCGCCTGGTTCGCGCTGATGAGGAGACCGAGTGACGTGTCGGGCGCACGGACGCCCATGCCGAGGTAGGACAGCGCGGTCTCGAGCAGGATCGCCGAGGACATGAGCAGCGTCGCGTTGACCGTGATGACGCCGACCGCGTTCGGCAGGATGTGCCGGAAGATGATCCGCGCGTCGCTCGCACCCGCGAGCCGGGCCGCGTCGACGAACTCGCGCTCGCGCAGCGACAGGAAGTCACCGCGTACGAGCCGCGCCATGCCGGTCCACGTGGTGAGGCCCAGGAGCACGCCCAGCACGAGCACACCGCCGTCCGCGTTGTACGCGATCACGGCGCCGATCAGCAGCACCGGGATGATGATGACCATGTCGGTCAGGCGCATGAGCACGGCCTCGATCCAGCCGCGGAAGTAGCCGGACGCGGCGCCGAAGACCACGCCGATGAGCGCGGAGATCATGCCGACCATGAACGTGATCGCGAGCGAGATCTGCGTGCCGCGCATCGTCATGGCGAAGTAGTCGCGTCCGACCGTGTCCTGGCCGAACGGGTGCTCGCCGAGCGAGAACGGGAACAGCTGCAGCGTCGGGCGCCCGCCGTTCTGGAGCACCGGCGTGTCGGTCCAGCGGTACTGCCACCAGCCCGGGATCGGGCCGACGCCCACGGACGTCAGGGCCAGCAGGACCACCAGGACGAGCAGCACGAGCGAGACGATCGCGCCGGTGTGCCCGAGGAACCTCTTGCGGACGAGGGCACCCTGGCTCATGCCGCGGAGCTCGCCGGGCACCTCCCGGGACTCGCGCTCGTCGGTCTGCGTCGTGCTGCTCATGCCTTCACCCTCACGCGCGGGTCGAGTGCGGAGTACGCCAGGTCGGCCAGGAGGTTGAACACCACCGCCGTGATCCCGACGACCAGGAACGTCCCCATGACGGGGTTGGGGTCCTGGTGGGTGAGCCCGTTGATGAACAACGCGCCCATGCCCTTGAACGAGAACACGTTCTCGGTGATGACGGCACCGCCCAGCAGGCCGCCGATGTCGTACGCGACGATCGTCGCGAGCGGGATCAGCGCGTTGCGGAACGCGTGCCGGACGACGACGACGCGCTCGGGCAGGCCCTTGGCGCGCGCCGTGCGGACGTAGTCCTGGCCCATCACCTCGAGCATCGACGCGCGTGAGTAGCGCGTGTACGACGCGAGCGAGATGAGCATGAGCGCGAGCGTCGGCAGCACGAGGTGGGTGTACTTGTCGAGCCCGTGGACCCAGAAGTCACCGCTGAGCCCGGGGGTCTCGGAGCCGATCGTCGCGACGGGACGGCCGCGCACGGCCGTGAAGTACGACGGCCACGCGATCATGAACCGGTCGAGCATGACGAGCCCGGCGACGAGGAACGACGTCAGCCCGGCCACACGCATCGACTGCCGGCGGTCGTAGCCGCCGAACAGGTAGCCGACGAGCACGCCCGCACCCACCGCGAGCAGCCCGAGCAGCAGGATCAGCGGGAGCGTCGCGCGGTCCAGCAGCGGCCGCAGCGCGAACATCGCGACCAGCGCGAGCGCGACCGTGACGAGCGAGGCGTACAGCGCGCGGCGGTTCTGCGAGCCCGCGATGAGGGCCGACAGGCCGACCGCGATGCCGACACCGGTCACGGCGACGAGCGCGGGGCCCAGCCCCGGGTAGCGGAACCACTGCGTCGCGCCCAGGTACCACAGCACCCCACCGGCGGCGACGGTCGCGACGGCGAACGTGATGAGCCGACGGCGCAGGTCTCCGCCCACGATCACCGCCCACACCAGCCCGGACACCAGCCCGACGACGACGACCGTCGCGATCGGCACGCTCGGGTCGGCGAGGAAGTTGTTGAACCGGATCGCACCGAACTCCTTGAGGAGCACGGCGACCCAGAACACGGGGAGCGAGAAGAACAGGAAGGTCAGGAACGTCACGCCGTAGTCGAGCGCCGAGTACTGGCGCAGCGCGGTGACGATGCCGATCGCGATGCCGACGACGATCGCGAGGACCGTGGCGACCGCGACCAGCTGGAGCGTCGAGGGGATCGCGGATCCGAGCGCCTGCGTGACGGGCTGGCCCTGGAGCGTGCGGCCCAGGTCGCACTGCCCGGGGACGACGCACTTGACGGCGCCGCCGAGCCACAGGAAGTACCGCACCGGCGCCGGGACGTCGAGGTTGAGCAGCGCCGAGCGCTGCGCCATCAGGGCGTCCTTGTTGGGGCGGTTCGACTCGCGGAACTCCGCCAGGGGGTCGCCCGAGAGGGCGACCAGCTGGTACACGAGGAACGACGCGCCGAGCAGGATCAGCAGCGACACACCGAGGCGCCGCAAGACGTAGGAAGTCATGTCTCTCGCTCTCGCACGACGGGGTCGGCGGCGGGGGGTCGCGCCGGCCTGTCGAGACGGGACGTGCAGGGGGACGCCCGATCTGTGTTCGGGCGCGGGTGGACAGAACTGTATCCCCCGGTCGGACCTTCCTGGTCCGCGCGCGACGGCGCCGGGACTGCGAGCTCGCGAGTCCCGGCGCCGTCGTCGTCACACCGGAGGTGTCAGCGGGTCAGTCGCTGACCGTCCACTCCCACGTGTTCCACCAGACACCGGCCTGGTTGGGGTTGTACTCGTTGACGCCGTCGACACGGTCGCCGACCGCGTCCAGACCGACCGACTGGAAGAGCGGCAGACCGTACGCGTCCGCGAACATGTACGGGTCGATCTCCTCCTGGATCGCCGCCTGCTGGTCCGTGTCGAGCGTCACGACCAGCTTGGCCGCCAGCTCGTCGACCTTCGCGTTCGAGTAGCCGTTGTAGTTGCCACCACCCGTGGTCGAGAAGATCTGCGGGACGCCGGCGACACCGATGCCGCTGTTGATCCAGCCGAAGATCGCGGCGTCGTACGAGCCGTCGCTCAGGCGCGAGCCCCACGCCGCGTCGCCCTGGTCGTCGATGACGAACCCGGCCTGCGTCGCCGAGGCGGCGATCAGGGTGTAGGCGTTCACGCGGTTCGGGTTGTTGACGTTGTAGAGGATGCGCACGGTCGGGCTGGTCACGCCGGCCTCGGCGAGCAGCGCCTTGGCGCCCTCGACGTCGGGCTCACCCGGGTAGTCGGCCGAGCCGTTGGACGCGACGCTGTCCTCGTACGAGGCCTGGGCCGGGACGAAGAGCTGCGAGTTGAGGATCTGCGCGTCGTCCTTCTGCGGCGTGATGATCGCGTCGAGGATCTGCTGACGCGGGATCGTCTTGAGGAACGCCTCACGGACCTTCTGCGCCTTCGCGGCGTCGCCGCCGTAGGTGGCCGGGTCGAACGGGCCGTTGTTGTTGAAGGTCAGGTCGATGTGGTCGTACGCGAGCTGGTCGCCCTGGTGCAGCGTGACGCCGTCGAGCGCCTTGAGCGCCGTCAGCGTGTCGGCCGAGGACTGCGGCGAGATGACGTCGACCTCACCGTTGCCGAGCGCCTGCACGGCCGCCGTGGCGTCCGGGATGGTGCGCATGATGATCGTGTCGAGCTGCGCCTTCAGGTCGCCCGTGTACTTGTCGTTCGGGACCAGCGTGACCGACTGGTTCTCGACGACGTCCGAGATGATGTACGGGCCCGAGGACAGGTAGAGCTCGGGGTCCGAGGGCAGCACGGTGGAGTCGTAGCCGGTGTTCCAGAAGTCGGCCACGGCGCGCAGCTCGGCGTTGTCGGCCGTCGCGGTGGGGGCGACGTCCGCCTGCGCCTCGAGCAGGTCGAGGAGGGCCTTGCCGTCGGCGAGACCGGCGTTCTTGGCCACCACGTGCGCCGGCGCGTCGGCCGCGAACGCGACCTCCCAGTCGGCGGCGGGCTCGGAGTACTTCAGGGTGATCGAGCGACCGTCCTCGCCGACCTCGGGGAACTCGGTCAGACCGAGCGTGGTGGAGTCACCCGCGTAGTCGAAGTAGGTCACGGTCTCGGAGTTGTAGTGGCCCGACTGGATGGCCCACGCGAAGACCAGGTCGTCGGCGTCGACCGGCTCGCCGTCCGACCACACGACACCCTCGTTGACCGTGTACTTGACGGTCAGCGGGTCCTCGGACTCGACCTCGTACGTGCCGAAGGACTCGTCCTTCTTCACCGACGGGTTGCCCGCCGCGAACGACGAGCCGTCGACGTAGTTGAACCACGAGCGCGTCGGGTACGTGATGAGCTTCGAGTTGATGTCGACGTTGCCGTTCGACGTGTTCGGGTTGAAGGACGAGAACTGGTTCGTCTCCGCCACCGTGAGGGTGCCGCCGCCGGCCGCCGCCGCCGACGAGCCGCCGCCGTCGGGCTCGTCCTGCGGGGTGTTCGCGCACGCGCTCAGCACGAGAGCGCCGGCCGCGAACAGGGCCACAGCAACGCTGGTCCGCCTGATCTTCAATGTTCCTCCTGAGACGTGGTGGACGTGGCCGCACGACTCCCTCGGTCGGAACCGCAAGGGGTCGGGGCGCGCTCGCCCGCCGGAATTGGGGCAACGCTAGCCCCGGAAGAGGTGAGGAATCAGACATGGACCGACGCCCATGTCGATCGTTACCTGATTGATACTGGTGAGTACCGTCCATCATACGAGACGCGCCAAGCGGAAACAGCCGCGTAACACGGATGACACATCCCACGATCGTGTGGTTCGCGTCACACCCCGCTCGTCACGGGGTGCGGCACCCCCGTGCGCCCTACCCCCGGTCCCGCCAGGTGCACAGGCACGCACGGTTGCTCTCCGGGTCCGCGAGCACGACGAAGCTCGGGGCCTGCGAGTCGTCCACCACCAGCCCGCCCGCCGCCACGGCCGCCGCGACCCGCGGCTGCAGCTGCTCGGGGTCCAGCCACACGTCGAGGTGCCAGCGCTGGCGCGGCTCCGCGGCACCCGAGCCCTGGAACCACACGGGCGGCTGCGCGTCGGCCGGGTCCCGGACCTCGTCGTCGACGCCCGGCGTCACCTCGTACCCGAGGAAGGCGGCCCAGAACGGCCGCACCGCGGCCGTGTCCGGGGTGTCGAGCGCGATCTCCGTGCGCTGCAGGTCGTCGCCGTCGGTCCGCAGCCCCGCCTGCGACACCAGGTGCGACACCGTCCGCGCGAGGTCCACGTCGCGCTGCGTGACGCCGCCCGCGTCGTGGCTCACGAGCCGCACGTCGACGCGGTCGTACCGCAGGTCGAGGTCGGGGTGGTGGCCCGCCTCCTCGGCGGCCCGCCCGATCGCGCCGACCAGCGCCAGCCCCGTCGCGAAGTCTCGCGTTGCGACCCGCGTGCGCAGGCCGTCGCCGAGGAACGTCCAGCCCGTCAGGCCGGCGTCCGCGACCTCCTGCCCGCCCAGCGTCGTCGCCACCCGCCCATCGTGGCGCCGGACCGCTCCCGTCGCACGGCGAGCGGTCGGACCGGCACGTCAGACGTTGAAGCGGAACTCCACGACGTCGCCGTCGACCATGACGTAGTCCTTGCCCTCGATGCGCGCCTTGCCCGCCGAGCGCGCAGCAGCGACCGAGCCCGCCTCGACCAGGTCCGCGAACGAGATGACCTCGGCCTTGATGAAGCCCTTCTGGAAGTCCGTGTGGATGACCCCCGCGGCCTGCGGCGCCGTCCAGCCCTGGCGGATCGTCCAGGCGCGCGACTCCTTGGGCCCCGCCGTGAGGTACGTCTGCAGGCCGAGCGTGTGGAACCCGACCCGCGCAAGCTGGTCGAGCCCGGCCTCGTCCTGGCCGTTCGCCTCGAGCATCTCGCGCGCCTCGTCCTCGTCGAGCTCGACGAGCTCGGACTCGAACTTCGCGTCGAGGAAGACCGCGTCCGACGGTGCGACGTGCGCGCGCAGGTCGGCCTGCATCGCCGTGTCGGCCAGGCCCGCGTCGTCGGTGTTGAAGACGTAGATGAACGGCTTGGTCGTCATGAGCTGGAACGTCGCGAGGTCGGCCGGGTCGATGCCCGCGGCACGCGCACCCTGCGACAGGATCGTTCCCTGCTCGAGCACGCCGAGCGCGGCCTGCGCGGCCGCGAGGACGGAGGCGTCGGTCTTCTTGGCGCGCACCTCCTTCTCGAGGCGGGGCACCGCCTTCTCGAGCGTCTGGAGGTCGGCGAGCACGAGCTCGGTGTGGATCGTCTCGATGTCGTCCTTCGGCGAGACGCGCCCGTCGACGTGCACGACGTCCGGGTCGGCGAACGCGCGGGTCACGACGCAGATCGCGTCGGCCTCGCGGATGTTGGCGAGGAACTGGTTGCCCATGCCCTCGCCCTCGCTCGCCCCCTTGACGATGCCCGCGATGTCGACGAACGACACGGTCGCCGGCAGGATCCGCTCGGAGCCGAAGATCCCGGCGAGCGTCGTCAGCCGCGGGTCCGGCAGCGGGACCACCCCCACGTTCGGCTCGATCGTCGCGAACGGGTAGTTCGCCGCGAGCACCTGCGCGCGCGTGAGCGCGTTGAAGAGGGTGGACTTGCCGACGTTGGGCAGGCCGACGATGCCGATGGTGAGAGCCACGGGCGACGAGTCTACGCAGCGCGGCGCCCGGCCCCGACCCCGGACGGGGGGAGGCCGGGCGCCGCGGCGTCCCGGTCGGTCAGTCGAACGAGCGCATGCGCTGCAGCAGGTCGGGCCCGCGGCGCTCGAGGACGGAGCCGCCGACGCGGACGCCGACGACCAGCAGGACCGCACCGAGCACGGCACCGACGGCGAGCGCGACCCACCCGAGCGCGGCCGAGCGCTGAGACACCGCCAGGAGCGCCAGCACGGCCGCGGGCGCGGCCAGCACGCCGACGGCGGTGAAGCCCGCCATCTGCGACGTGAACGAGGCGGCGTTCGCACCCTGCTTGGTGGCGAACGGGTTCTCGCCCGGCATCTGCACGGGGTAGACGACCAGCGCCGACGTGACGCTCGCGGCACCCAGCGACGTGAGCAGCAGGCCGAGGCCCGCCCCCAGCAGCGCGGGCAGCGCGTCGAACCGGTCCGCGTACCAGACGGTCCCGACCGTCACCAGCACCATCACGACGAGCCCGAGCGCGCCGGCGACGAGCACACGGCCCCAACGGTCGGTCACGCCGCGCACGGGTGCCGCGAGGTGGGTCCAGAACGCGGTGCCGTCGTAGGCCACGTCGGCCGAGATGCTCCAGCCCACGACGAACGCCGTCACCGGCCCCGCGATCAGCAGCAACGAGCTGCCGGGGGACGCGAACCCGAGCACGATCGGCATCGCCGGCACGATCGCGACGGCGATCGCGTAGCGGGGGTCCCTCAGCCAGTAGGTCGCGGCGCGCGCCGCGATCGCGCCGACCGGCGTCGCCGGCATCACGCCGAACCAGCCGAGCCCGCGCGCCCGCGCGTCACCCCCGGACGAGACGGGGTCCGTGAGCGTGCGGTCGAGCGCCCACGACCAGACGCGCAGCGCGACCAGGACCGTCGCGACACCGATCGCGAGCCGCGCGACCGCACCGAGCCAGTCACCCGCGGCCACGGCCGGCGCGACCGCCCACGGCGCGCCGATCGGCGTCCACGACAGCACGCGCGCCGCCGTGACGAGGCTCGCGAGCCGGTCTGCCGAGTCGGCCACCGCCGACATGATCGGCCCGAGGAACATGATCGGCAGGATCGCGACGGCCGCGACGACCTCGCGCACGCGGCGCCGGCCGATGACCGGCGCGAGCGCGGTCGTGGTCGCGCGCGACCCGATCGTGCACGCCAGCACGCCCACGAGCGCGCCCAGCAGCGCCGCGACCGCGGCGGCGGGCTCCCGCCACCACGACAGCGGTGTCGCGAGCGCGGTCAGCGCGGTGACAACACCGGGCACGCCGATGAGGCCCGCGAGCGTCAGCCCCGTGAGCAGGTCGCGCCGCGGCAGGCCGAACGTGATGAAGCGCCGCGGGTCGAGCGTCGCGTCCACGCCGAACGCGACGAGCGGGATCAGCCACCAGCCGAGCACGAGCAGCGAGCCCGCGACGACCAGCACGTCGGACCGGACCTGCAGGTCCGCGAAGCCGAGCGCGAACAGGCCCACGACCGCGCCGACCAGCAGGAACAGCCCGTACAGCGCGCCGACCACCATGCCGAGGACCTGCCAGACGCTGCGTCGCAGGCCGTTGCGCAGGAGCGTGAGCTTCAGTCGGACGAGGTGCGCAACCACGCGATGCCCTCCCCGCTGATGCGTCCACCGACGAGGTCGACGAAGCGCTCCTCGAGCGACCGGCCCGCGCGCACCTCGTCGACCGTGCCGGCCGCGAGGACGTGGCCCTGCGCGATCACCGCGACGTGGTCGCACATGCGCTGCACGAGGTCCATGACGTGCGACGACACGACGACCGTGCCACCGCCGTCGACGTACTGGTGGAGGATCTCGCGGATGTTCGCGGCCGAGACGGGGTCGACGGCCTCGAACGGCTCGTCGAGCACGAGGACGCGCGGCGCGTGCACGAGCGCGCACGCGAGCGCGACCTTCTTGGTCATGCCCGCGGAGTAGTCGACGACGAGAGTGTCGGCGTCCTGCGTGAGACCGACGGCCGCGAGCAGGTCGCGCGTGCGGCCCTCGACGGTCGGGCGGTCGAGGCCCTGCAGGAGGCCCGCGTACGTGACGAGCTGCGCACCGGTGAGGCGGTCGAACAGCCGCACGCCGTCGGGCAGCACGCCGAGGCTCCGCTTGACGCGGACCGGGTCGGCCCACAGGTCGACGCCTCCGACGAGGACCGTGCCGGCGTCGGGACGCAGCAGCCCCGTCGCCATCGACAGCGTGGTCGTCTTGCCCGCGCCGTTGGGACCGACGAGACCGTAGAACGAGCCCGCGGGGATCACGAGGTCGACGCCGGCGACGGCGACCTTGTCGCCGAACCGGCGCCACAGGCCGTGCAGCGAGAGGGCGGGCGCGCCGGCCGAGGGCCCGGGTCCGGTCGCGGGCTGCGGCACGGACCCGGAGGTCGGGACGGCGCCGGGCGCCGCACCCGGTCCGGTCTCGGGCCCGGGCTGCGGGACGGGAGGTGGTGTGGTCACGTCGTCGAGCATAGGGAGCACGTCCGACGCCCTGGATCGGCCGCGCGACGGATCTCGCGCCTCCGTCCCGGGACGGGGCACGGGGTCCCGTCCGGCGGCGGACGTCGTGGTGTCGGACGTCGCTGGCACGCTGCCCGCATGGACATCCCCGCCTCGCCCTGGCCGGTCGTGCTCGCGCTGCTCGTCGGCGGCGTGGTCGGCGGCGTCGTCGCCTGGGTGCTCGCGTCTGCGCGCACCGCTCGCGCCGCCGACGACCGGGTACGCGCCGCCGAGGTCGACGCCGCGCGCGCCCGCGCGCACCTCGAGGCCGAGCGAGCCGGTGCGGGCGACAGGTTCCGCGCCCTGGCGGACGAGGCGCTCGCGGCGACGAGCGAGCAGTTCCTCGCGCTCGCCCACCAGCGTCTCGCGGCCGAGCACCAGACGCAGGCCGGCGAGCTCGCGCAGCGCGAGCAGGCCGTGCGCGCGATGGTCGAGCCGCTCGGTCGCACGCTCGACCAGGTGCGGGCGGAGATCGTCGCGGCCGAGCGCGCACGGGCCGAGGGCAACGCGGCGCTCGGCGAGCAGGTCCGGGCCATGCGCGACGCCTCCGAGCAGCTGCGCGGCGAGACGGGGCGCCTCGTCACCGCGCTGCGCTCGTCGCAGGTGCGGGGGCGGTGGGGCGAGGTGCAGCTGCGCCGCGTGGTCGAGGCCGCCGGGATGCTCGCGCACGTCGACTTCGTCGAGCAGGAGCAGGTCCGCACCGACGACGGTCTGCTGCGGCCCGACATGGTCGTGCGGCTCGCGGGCGGCAAGCACGTCGTGGTCGACGCGAAGGTCGCGTTCCTCGGGTACCTCGAGGCGACCGAGACCGACGACGAGGCCGTGCGCGCGCAGCGGCTGGCAGCGCACGCCCGGCACGTGCGCAAGCACGTCGACGACCTCGCGTCCAAGCGGTACTGGGACCAGTTCGCCCCCGCCCCCGAGTTCGTCGTGATGTTCGTCCCCGCCGAGTCGTTCCTGCACGCCGCGGCGGACCAGGACCCGACGCTCGTCGAGTACGCGTTCGAGCGGAACGTGGTGCTCGCGACGCCCGTCACGCTGCTCACGCTGCTGCGGACCGTCGCCTACGCGTGGCGGCAGGACGCGCTGGCCGCCAACGCGCAGCAGGTGCTCACGCTCGGCAAGGAGCTGCACGGACGGCTCGCGACGATGGGCGGGCACCTCGCACGGCTCGGCCGCGCGATCGACGCGGCCGCGGGGGCCTACAACCAGACGGTCGGCTCGCTCGAGTCACGCGTGCTCGTCAGTGCGCGACGGTTCGCCGACCTGCACGTCGTCGACGCCGGCCTGGAGACGCCCGCACCCGCGGACCCGCGGCTCGCGGCGCTCAGCGCACCCGAGCTGGTCGCGTCGGCCGACGAACGGGTCGTCGCTCTCGAGGACCTCGCGCTCGGCGGAGGAACGGCGCGGCGGGACGAGCGCGCGTGGACCGACGAGTCCGCACGGCCCGCGCCGCCGCGGGACGACGCGTCCTCGACCGCCTGACGAGCACCACCGGGCGGCGGGACCGCACCGCACAGCACCGGGAGGTCGGACGGCCGAGAAGTCGGACGGGTGAGACGTCAGACGGGCGAGACGTCAGACGGGCGAGACGTCGGACGGGCGAGACGTCAGACGGGCTGGACGCTCAGCGGGCGACGCCCCTCGGGGCGCGGTCGGCCGGTCGGCTCACCCGCCGCCTTGAGGTCGGCGCGCAGCTCGCGCGGCAGCGAGAACATCAGGTCCTCGGTCGCGGTGCGCACCTCCTCGACCTCGCCGAAGCCGTGCTCGGCGAGGAGCGCCAGCACGTCGGAGACGAGGATCTCGGGCACCGAGGCACCCGACGTCACACCGACGGTCGTCGCGCCCTCGAGCCACGCCGGGTCGATCTCGGCGGCCTTGTCGACGCGGTACGACGACCGCGCGCCCGCGTCGAGCGCGACCTCGACGAGGCGCACGGAGTTCGAGGAGTTCGCCGAGCCGACGGTGATCACGACGTCGCACGACGGCGCGAGCTTCTTCACGGCCACCTGGCGGTTCTGCGTCGCGTAGCAGATGTCGTCGCTCGGCGGGTCCTGCAGGTGCGGGAACCGCTCACGCAGGCGGCGGACCGTCTCCATCGTCTCGTCCACCGACAGCGTGGTCTGCGAGATCCACATGACCCGCTCGGGGTCGCGGACCACCACGTGGTCCGCGTCGGCGGGCGAGTTCACGACCTGGATGTGCTCGGGCGCATGCCCCTGCGTGCCCTCGACCTCCTCGTGGCCGTCGTGGCCGATGAGCAGGATGTCGAAGTCGTCGGCCGCGAACCGGACGGCCTCCTTGTGGACCTTGGTGACCAGCGGGCACGTCGCGTCGATGGTCTGCAGGTTGCGCGCCGCGGCGGCCTCCTTGACCGCGGGCGACACCCCGTGCGCGGAGAACACGACGCGCGCGCCCTCGGGGACCGCGTCGGTCTCGTCGACGAAGATCGCGCCGCGCGCCGCGAGCGTGTCCACGACGTGCCGGTTGTGGACGATCTCCTTGCGGACGTACACGGGCGCGCCGTAGTGCTCGAGCGCCTTCTCGACAGCCACGACCGCCCGGTCGACCCCCGCGCAGTACCCGCGAGGGGCCGCCAGCAGCACGCGCTTGCGGGGCGCGGCGGGCTCTGCGGGCACGGCGGCCGCGTCGGTGCCGGAAGAGGTGGGGTTCACGCCCCCAGTCTAGGTCGGGCGGGTCGCGGCGCCCCGGGGCGACCGGGTGACGGCGGCCACGCTCACGCGACCTCCACGAGCCGGCGACGGAAGGTCCCCGTCGTCGCCCCCCACCACGCCCGGCCCCGTGCCCGTGCCCGTGCCGCCGACGGTGTCGCACGCGTGCGGCAGGC
>NZ_LNTD01000052.1 GCF_001462455.1 Cellulomonas sp. B6 | reverse complement strand
CGACCCCGTCACCGGTCGTGCGTCGGACCGTCCCGGCGCGACCGACGACGGGGTCGTGCTCGACGTCGCCACGCTCGCCGCCGCGCTGCCGGGCACGCGCCGGCGAGCGCTGCACGACGCGGCCCGCGCAGCCGGCTGCCCCCCGGGCGCGCTCACCCGCGCGCACGTGCTCGCGGTCGAGGCGCTCGTCGTCGACTGGCGCGGTCAGGGGCCCGTCCACCTGCCCGGTGGCCGGGCCGCGCGGCGCGCGTGTGGCAGGCTCTACCTGGACCGGCCCACGCGGCCGACCGGCGCTCCGGACATCTCCGGCGGCGCCCTCCCGGCCGGGCGGGGAGCCCCCGCGGCACGGCACGACGACCACGACGACCAGGAGTGAGCTGTGGACGCGGCGGACATGGGTGACGACCTCGAGCGGGTCCTGCTGAGCGAGGAGCAGCTGCACGCGCGCCTCGACGAGATGGCGGCGCAGATCGACGCCGACTACGCGGGTGAGCAGGTGCTGCTCGTGGGTGTCCTCAAGGGCGCCGTCATGGTCATGGCCGACCTGGCGCGCCGGCTGCGCGGCAACGTGTCGATGGACTGGATGGCGGTGTCGTCGTACGGGTCGGGCACCAAGTCCTCGGGCGTCGTGCGGATCCTCAAGGACCTCGACACCGACCTGACGGGCCGGCACGTGCTCATCGTCGAGGACATCATCGACTCGGGCCTGACGCTGTCGTGGCTGCTGTCGAACCTGCGCTCGCGCGGCCCGGCGTCGGTCGAGATCGCGACGATGCTGCGCAAGCCCGACGCGGCCAAGGTCGAGGTGCCGGTGCGCTACGTCGGTTTCGACATCCCCACCGAGTTCGTCGTGGGGTACGGCCTGGACTACGCCGAGCGGTACCGCAACCTGCCGTTCGTCGGCACGCTCGCGCCGCACGTCTACCAGGGCTGACGCACGCGGCACCCGCACGGGTGCGCGGCCGCGCCGCGCGCCCGGCCTGTGCCCTGGGCGAACACCGCGGGGCCCTGCCAGGTCCACCGTGTACTTTCAAGGCAGAGTCCCCGCGAGCGGAGGTTGAGGGGCCCGGCCCCGATCGCCCATGAACGTCAAGCGTCTCTTCCGCGGCCCCTTCATCTGGGTCGCCCTGGCCGTCCTGCTGTCCCTGGCCGCCTTCAGCATGCTGCAGATGCCCACGCAGCGGCAGATCGACACGTCCACGGGCCTCGAGCTCCTCAAGGACGGCAAGGTCGACCAGGTCCTCGTCACCGAGGGCACGCAGCGCGTGGACCTCACGCTGGCCGAGGCCTACGACCCCGACCCCGACGAGGCGGGCGACCTCGGCAAGCAGGTCTACTTCTTCTACGTCACGCCGCAGGGCGACCAGGTCGTCGACGCGATCACGCAGGCCGACCCCAAGGACGGCTTCACGTCCAAGGTCCCGCAGCCGTCGTGGTGGGGCAGCCTGCTCACGCTCGTGCTGCCGTTCATCATCATCCTGGGCCTGTTCTGGTTCCTGATGTCGAACGCGCAGGGCGGCGGCTCGCGCGTCATGAGCTTCGGCAAGTCCAAGGCCAAGCTCGTGAGCAAGGAGTCGCCCAAGGTCACGTTCGCGGACGTCGCGGGCGTCGACGAGGCGGTCGAGGAGCTCCAGGAGATCAAGGAGTTCCTCGCCGAGCCGGCGAAGTTCCAGGCCGTCGGCGCCAAGATCCCCAAGGGCGTCCTGCTGTACGGCCCGCCCGGGACCGGCAAGACCCTGCTGGCCCGCGCCGTCGCGGGTGAGGCGGGCGTGCCGTTCTACTCGATCTCCGGCTCGGACTTCGTCGAGATGTTCGTCGGCGTCGGCGCGAGCCGCGTGCGCGACCTGTTCCAGCAGGCCAAGGAGAACAGCCCCGCGATCATCTTCGTCGACGAGATCGACGCGGTCGGCCGGCACCGTGGTGCGGGCCTCGGCGGCGGGCACGACGAGCGCGAGCAGACGCTCAACCAGATGCTCGTCGAGATGGACGGGTTCGACGTCAAGACGAACGTCATCCTCATCGCCGCGACGAACCGCCCCGACATCCTGGACCCCGCGCTGCTGCGCCCGGGCCGCTTCGACCGCCAGGTCGCGGTCGAGCCGCCCGACCTCAAGGGCCGCGAGCGGATCCTCACGGTGCACGCGCAGGGCAAGCCGATGGCGCCCGCCGTCGACCTCGCGCTCGTCGCGCGCCGCACGCCGGGCTTCAGCGGCGCCGACCTCGCGAACGTGCTCAACGAGGCCGCGCTGCTCACCGCGCGCCGCGGTGCGCAGATGATCGACGACGCCGCGCTCGACGAGGCGATCGACCGCGTGATCGCCGGTCCGCAGAAGCGCACGCGCGTCATGAACGTCAAGGAGCTCAAGATCACGGCGTACCACGAGGGTGGTCACGCCCTGGTGGCGGCCGCGCTGCGGTACACCGACCCGGTGACCAAGGTGACGATCCTGCCGCGCGGTCGCGCGCTGGGCTACACGATGGTCATGCCGCAGGAGGACAAGTACTCCACGACGCGCAACGAGCTGCTCGACCAGCTCGCGTACGCGATGGGCGGCCGCGTCGCCGAGGAGCTCGTCTTCCACGACCCGACGACCGGCGCGAGCAACGACATCGAGAAGGCCACGTCGACCGCGCGCAAGATGGTCACGCAGTTCGGCATGAGCGCCCGGCTCGGGGCGATCAAGCTCGGCCAGGAGTCGTCCGAGGTGTTCCTGGGCCGCGACGTCGGCCACCAGCGCGACTACTCGGAGGAGATCGCCGGCGCGATCGACGCCGAGGTGCGCGCCCTCATCGAGCACGCGCACGACGAGGCCCGCGAGATCCTCGTCGAGTACCGCGACGTGCTGGACGCCCTCGTGCTCGAGCTGCTCGAGAAGGAGACGCTCAACCAGGAGCAGCTCGCGGCGATCTTCGCGCCGATCACCAAGCGCCCGCCGCGCGAGGTGTGGATCTCCGGCCACGAGCGCGTGGTCTCGGACCGGGCCCCGGTCATGACGCCCGCCGAGCTCGCCGCGCTGGACGGCCGGCCCGTCGTCCCGCAGGACGAGGCGGCGGCCGCCAACCCCGAGCACCCGGCGACCGCGGTCGTCGAGCTGCCCCCGACGGGCACGCCCGACGCCGACGGGCCGCGCTGACGTGGCCACCACGGACGTCACGGGCACCCCGGGCGACGACGGCTCGGTCATCTCCCGCACGCACGACGCGGGCGGCCGGGCGATCGCGCCGTTCGACGAGGAGCGTGCCGCGCTCGCCGTCCGCGAGCTGCTCCTCGCGGTCGGCGAGGACCCCGATCGCGAGGGTCTGCAGGAGACCCCGGCGCGCGTCGCCCGGGCCTACCGCGAGATCTTCGCGGGCCTGACGATGGACGCGCGCGACGTGCTGACCACCACGTTCGACCTCGGCCACGAGGAGATGGTGCTGGTCAAGGACATCGAGGTGTACTCGACGTGCGAGCACCACCTCGTGCCGTTCCACGGCGTCGCGCACGTCGGGTACATCCCCGGCGCCGACGGCCGCATCACGGGCCTGTCGAAGCTCGCGCGCCTGGTCGACGTGTACGCGCGCCGGCCCCAGGTGCAGGAGCGCCTCACGTCGCAGGTCGCCGACGCGCTCGTCGAGGTGCTGAACCCCAAGGGCGTGCTGGTCGTCGTCGAGTGCGAGCACCTGTGCATGTCGATGCGCGGCGTGCGCAAGCCCGGTTCGCGGACCGTCACGTCGGCCGTGCGCGGCCAGATGCGCGACGTCGCGACCCGCGCCGAGGCCATGAGCCTGCTGGCCGGCCGGCACTGACGGACCCGGCCGTGCCACCGCGTCGGGGTGCGGCGTGCGGACCCGAGCGGTCCCGCGCACCGCGACGAGCGCCTAGGCTCGCACCGTGACCGACCACGGCTCCCTCCTCCGTGGCCCGTCGGGGCTGCTCGACGCGCACGTGCGCCTCGGGCGCGCCCTCGTCATGGGCGTCGTCAACGTGACCCCCGACTCGTTCTCCGACGGCGGCCGCTGGTTCGGCGTCGACGCCGCGGTGGAGCGCGGCCACGCGCTGCTCGCGCAGGGCGCCGACGTGCTGGACGTGGGCGGCGAGTCCACCCGGCCCGACGCGACCCGCGTACCCGTCGACGAGGAGCTCGCGCGCGTGCTGCCGGTCGTCGAGCGGCTCGCGGCGGCGGGCGCTGTCGTCAGCGTCGACACGACGCGCGCCGAGGTCGCGCGCGCGGCCGTCGAGCGCGGCGCGGTCCTGGTCAACGACGTCTCCGGCGGCCTGGCCGACCCCGACATGCCGCGCCTCGTCGCGAGCACCGGCGTCGCCTACGTCGCGATGCACTGGCGCGGCCACGCCGACGTCATGGACGACCACGACGTGTACGACGACGTGGTGGTCGACGTGCGTGCCGAGCTGCGCGAGCGCGTCGCGGCGCTGCGGGCCGCGGGCGTCGACGACGCGCAGGTCGTGCTCGACCCCGGGCTGGGCTTCGCGAAGGCGGGCGCGAGCAACTGGCCGTTGCTCGCGCACCTGCCCGAGCTCGTCGCCGAGGGGTTCCCGGTGCTGGTCGGGGCCTCGCGCAAGCGGTTCCTCGGGCACCTGCTCGCGGGCGCCGACGGCGTGCCGGTGCCGCCCGCGGCGCGGGACGACGCGACGGCCGCGGTGAGCGCGCTGGCCGCCGCGGACGGCGTCTGGGCGGTGCGGGTGCACGAGGTCGCGGCCTCGGCGGCGGCGGTGCGCGTCGCCGCCCGGTGGCGCGCGGCACGCGACGGCACGGCAGGCTGGGACACGACGAGGACGACGGCACGGCACGCGACGGGGCGCGCCGCACGGGAGGGAGCGCGGTGAGCGGTCAGGACGACGTGCACGACGACGGCGGACGCCGGCTGGACCAGATCCGGCTGTCGGGCATCAGCGCGACGGGGTACCACGGGGTGTTCCCGCACGAGCGGCGCGAGGGGCAGACGTTCGTCGCGGACGTCGTCGTGCACCTCGACACGCGACGCGCGGCCGCGGGCGACGACCTCGCGCACACGGTCGACTACGGCGAGGTCGCGCAGCTGGTCGCCGCGGTGCTCGCGGGCGAGCCCGCCGACCTCATCGAGACGGTCGCCGAGCGCATCGCCGCCACGGTCCTGGCACGTCCGCTCGTGCAGGCCGTGGACGTCGCGCTGCACAAGCCGCAGGCGCCGATCACCGTGCCGTTCGGGGACGTGGTGGTCTCGATCCGGCGCGACCGCACCAAGCTGCCCGCGGCCGAGCCGTACCGTCCCGCGACGGGCCCCGTGCGTCGGCCGGCCGAGCCCACGCAGCCCCGCACGGCGGCGCTCCCCGTGACCGGCCCCACCCTCGGGGCGCCGGCGGCGCCTGCGGCGCCTGCGGCGCCTGCGGCGCCTGCGGCGCCTGCGGCGCCTGCGGCACCTGCGGCACCTGCAGCATCTGCGGCCCCTCTGGCACCGCCCGCCGCGTCCGCCGCGTCCACCCCGGCCGCCGGCACCGGGGCCCACTCGCGCCCCGGCGCCGTGCCGTCGTCGCCCGGCCGGGCCGGTGCCGACACCGGTCCCGACGGCGTCGGCGCGGTCGTCGTCCCCGCGCCCGTGGCGGCCGTGCCGACCGGCGTGGTGCCCACGGTCACGTCGTCCGCTCCGCTGCCTCCCGGTCCGGTGCCGCCGCCCGTCGTGAACGCGCCCTCCCCGCCCGTCGGGGCGCCGTCCGGGCCGGTGGCGCTCGGCCCGTCGTCCCCGCCCCCCGCTCCCGACCGGGCGCTCGGCGGCCCCCGCGCGGACGCGCCGGACCAGGACGGGCCGCGGACCGAGCTCATGGACCCGGTCGACCTGCCCGACCACGGGCACGACGACCTCCGGGCGGACCGGCCCGGAGGCCCGCCCGCCGCCGGGCCGGCGACCGAGCTCATGGCGCCCGTGGCGGACGTCGTCGACGGCGAGCTCGTGCTCGACGCGCTCGACGAGCCGCCCGCGGAGCCCGTGCGCGCCGTGCTGGCGCTCGGTGCGAACCTCGGCCCGGCGCAGGACACGCTGCGCCAGGCGGTCGCCGACCTCGCGTCGGTCCCCGGCATCGAGGTCGTGGCGGTCTCGCCGCTCGCCCGGACGGCCGCGATCGGGCCCGAGCAGCCCGACTACCTCAACGCCGTGCTGGTCACGCGGACGACGCTCGCGGCCCGCGACCTGCTGCGCGCCGTGCACGCCGTCGAGCAGCACCACGGTCGCGAGCGGCTCGAGCGCTGGGGCCCGCGCACGCTCGACGTCGACATCGTGGTGTACGGCGACACGCTCGCCGTGACGGACGACCTCGAGCTGCCGCACCCGCGCGCGCACGAGCGCGCGTTCGTCCTCGAGCCCTGGGCGCAGGTCGAGCCCGACGCGTTCCTGCCCGGCCTCGGCGGCGGCCCGGTCGCCCAGCTCGCGGCGACGGCCCCCGACCGGGACGGCGTGCGCTGGATGGCGCTCGACTGGCTGACGGCACCCGTGCCGGCCGCGAGCGCCGACCCCGACGTCGCCGGGCAGGCCCCCGGGGAGGCGCGGCTGCCGTGAGCGCGACCCGACGTGGCACGCTCGCCCTGCTGGCCGTCGGCGTCGCCGCGGTGACGTGGTGGGCCATGCGGCTGCTGGTGGGACGCGGTTCGGCGACGCCGCCCGAGGTGCCGTGGCTCGTCATCGGCGTCGAGCTCGTGATCGCGGGCGTCGTGCTCTCGATGGGCTGGGCCGTGCGGCAGTTCCAGCAGGGTCGGCGCCCCGACCTCAACCCGCTGCGGGCCGCCCGCACCGTCGTGCTCGCGAAGGCGGCCTGCTACACGGGGGCCCTGCTGACCGGCTGGTACGGCGGCCAGGCGCTCTCGCTGCTCACCGACGCCGACGTGCCGGGCAACACCGCACGGGCCGGGGCCGCGGGTCTCGCGGTGCTCGGAGCCGTCGCGCTCGCGGTCGCGGGCCTCGTCGTCGAGCACTGGTGCCGCATCCCGCCGCCCGACGCGGACGCCCCGACGCTCACGCGGGACCCCGACCCCACGGCCGGCTGAGCGGACGTCCGCGGCCCGGGAACAGGTGCGGGAGGATGAGCACATGACCACCGCCCCCACGGCCCCGGGCCCGTCCGCCGCCGACCCGTTCGACCTGCACGACGTCGCGTGGACGCCGGTGTCGCCGCGCCTGGCCGCCGCGCGCCTGCTCGTGCTGGGCCTGTGGGCCGTGGTGCTCCTCGCGCCGACGTCGGTGCTCGCCGCGGTGCTCGGGATCGCCTGGCTGTGGGCCGTGCCGGGCGTGCTCGCGGCGCTGCTGCTGTGGGGTGCCCTGCTCGTGCGCCGTCAGGTGGGTGCGCTGCGGTACGCCGAGCGTGACGACGACCTGCTGATCCGCCGCGGCATCATGTTCCGCGAGCTCGTCGTCGTGCCGTACGGGCGCATGCAGTACGTCGACGTCAGCTCCGGGCCGCTCGCGCGCCGCTTCGACATCGCGACCGTGCAGCTGCACACCGCCGCGCCCGGCACCGACGCCACGATCCCGGGCCTGCCGCCCGCCGAGGCCGCGCGCCTGCGCGACCGGCTCGCGTCGCGCGGCGAGTCGCGGCTGGCGGGGCTGTGAGCACGTCCCTGCACCCCGTGCCGGAGGCCGCGGGCGAGGAGGGGTACGACTGGCGCCGCCTGCACCCCGTGACACCCGCGCTGCGCGGCTGGAAGGTCGTCGCGGCGTTCCTCGCCGTGATCGGGTTCCAGATGTCCGACACGCTGCGGCAGGTCGCCGACGCGCTCGGCCCCGGGCGCGCGTGGCTCGTCGTGCTGGGCCTGGTCGTGGTGGTCGCCGTCGTCGGGTTCGCGTACTCGGCGCTGGCGTGGCGCGTGATGCGCTACGCGGTGACCGACGAGGCCGTGCACCTGCGCACGGGTCTGCTGTTCCGGCAGCAGCGGCAGGCGCGTCTCGACCGTCTGCAGGCGGTCGACGTCGTGCAGCCGCTGCTCGCGCGGCTGCTGGGCCTGGCGCAGCTGAACCTCGAGGTCGCAGGAGGCAGCGGGTCCGCCGTGCAGCTCGCGTTCCTGCGCGAGAGCGAGGCCACGGCCCTGCGCGCGCAGATCCTCGCGCTCGCCGCCGGGCTCGGGCCGCAGGCCGCGGCGACGGCCGTGCCCGCACCCGCCGGTCCGTCCGCCGCGGGTGCGCCCCCGCAGGGCGCCGTCGCCGGGGCGGCGGGCGTCGCGCCCGCGGCCGCCCCGGTCTACGAGGCCGCTCCCGAGCGGCAGGTGTACGAGCTGCCGATGGGGCGTCTCGTGCACTCGATCGTGCGGTCGGTGCCGCCGTGGTTCGTCGTGGTCGCGCTGGTCGGCGGCGTCGCCGTGGGCATCGCCACGCACGACCTGGGCGGCCTGTTCGTCGGCGTGCCGGCGCTGCTGGGCGTCGGCGGCTACGTGTGGAACCGCGTCAACACCGGCGCGACGTTCCGCGCCGCGGCGTCCCCCGACGGGATCCGCCTGCGCCACGGCCTCACGGAGACCCGCACGCAGACCGTCCCCCCGGGCCGCGTGCAGGCGGTGCGGCTCACGCAGGGCCCGCTGTGGCGGGGGCCGGACTGGTGGAAGGTCGAGATCAACGTCGCCGGGTACGGCACCGAGGCGACCAACGAGTCGGTGCTGCACCCCGTCGCCTCGCGCGCCGAGGCCGCGGTCGCGCTGTGGCTCGTGCTGCCGGACCTGGGCGTCGACGACCCGCTCGCCACGCTGGACGCGGCGCTGCGCGGACGCGACGACGACGGCGGCTTCACGCCTGCGCCCGCGCGCGCCCGGTGGGTCGACCCGCTGAGCCGGCGCCGGCACGGCGTGCTCGTGACCCGCACGGCGCTGATCATGCGCTCGGGGCGGTGGTGGCGCACGGTCGTCGTGGTGCCGCACGAGCGCACGCAGAGCCTGGGCCTGGAGCAGGGTCCCGTGCAGCGACGGCTGCGGGTCGCGACGTTCGTCGCGCACTCGACGCCCGGACCGATCTCGCCGCGCGTCGAGCACCTCGACGAGCACGTCGCCGCGGCGCTGCTCGAGCAGCAGGCGCGTCGTGCGCGCGAGGCTCGCGCGGGCGCCGGCCCCGAGCTGTGGATGCGCACGGCCGGGGCGGACCTCGGCGGCGGCGGTCAGGTGGCCGGTGCCGAGCCGCCGCGCGTCGTGGACCCCGGGGTGTCAACCCGCCCGCGGACCGTGGCGCCGTCACGGCCGAGCTCGCCGTCGGGATGGTGGCGGTCGCCGCCGTGCTCGTCGCCGTCCTCGCGGTCGGCGCCGCCACGGTCGTGCGGCTCACCTGCCTCGACGCCGCACGCACCGCGGCGCGGGTCGCCGCGCTGGGGGAGAGCGACGGCGAGGTGGTCGCGGCGGCCCGGCACGTGCTCGGGCCGCGTGGTGGGGACGTGCGCGTGCGACGCGACGGCGGGTGGGTCACGGTCGCCGTGAGCGCGCCGTTCACCGCATGGGATGACGGCCTGCGCGCCGCGGCGTCCGCGACGGCGTGGGCCGAGCCGTGATCGCGCCGCGCGCCGGGCGAGCACGTCGCGTCCCGGACCGTGAGGCGGGCGGTGACGCGACCGACGGGGCGGACGACGACGGGGTGGACGACGACGGGATGGATGACCGCGGGGCGGACGACGGCGGGATGGATGACCGCGGCGCGGACGACGGCAGGGCGGACGACGGCGGGGCGAGCGGGCGCGTGGTGCGCGATCGCGGGGCGGGCGACCGCGGTGCGGGCAGCGTCCTGGTGCTCGGGGTCGTCGCGGTCGCGCTCGTGCTGGTCGCGGCCACCGCGCTCGTCGGCGGCGCGTACGCCGCACGCGCCCGGGCCGCGGCGGCGGCGGACCTCGCGGCCCTTGCCGGTGCGCAGCACCTCGCTGACGGTGGTGCCGGTCCGTGCGACCACGCGGCAGTGGCGGCGGGGCGCAACGGCGGCTCGATCGTGTCCTGCGTGCGGGGTGCGCACGGTGACGTGACCGTACGGGTGCGGGTCGACGCCCCCGTCGGTGCGGCCCTCGGAGTCGCCCGCGCCGGCCCGCGCGCCGCCGGTCGAGGTCCGGGCCGGGCGGCCGCCCGGCGACGTGTCGTCCGCGCCCGTCGGCCCGGCCGGAGGGCGCACCCGCCGTGCCGGTACGCGGACGCGGACGTTGGAGGACCGGAGCCGCGGGAGCGGGCCTGAGCCCCTCGACAGGCGTCGGCGTCAGCCGGGGCTCTCCGGTCCGGGCTGCGTCGGCGCCTCGAGAGCGAAGAGCGTGCCCAGCGGTGCGGAGAGGGCGCGGTCGAGGGTCGTCCCGTCGAGGAGACCGCGCTCCGCGAGGACCCGCAGGGCGGCGTCGCGATCGGCCAGGATCGCGACGCGCTCGGTGTCGGGGATGCTGCGCGCGGCCAGCTCGGCGACGTGGCGGTCGCTGGTCGTCGTCGGTGCGGCGGGCGCGACCTCCGGTTCGGGCTCGCGCACCCGGTGGCGCAGCATCGTCGCGACGGCGAGCAGGAGGCCGAGGGCGAGCGTGGTCCACACCGAGACCTGCGCGAGCGTCGGGAGGTCGTAGCCGTCGCGCCCCGAGACCGTCGGCATGCTGATCGAGGCGAAGACCCCGCACAGGGCGAAGACCGCCCCGAGGCCGCACACCATGCCCGACCACCGGGCACCGCCCCGCACCCAGGCGACGCCCGTGACGAGGAGCACCACCACGGCGAGGACGAAGCACACGGCGGCGATCGGCACCGACCGGTCCGCCGGCATGCGCTCGACGAGGTCCGACTCCGCGCCGAGCACGGCGACCCCGGCGATCGGCGCGATCAACGCGGCGATCACGAGGACGACACCGATACCGCTGAGCGCGCGCCGCGCGGCGCCCGGCGCGCGGTGGTCGATCAGCTCGGCGATCGCGACACCGTCGTCGCCGAACGTCGCGACGACCTCGGGGTGCGACTGGCAGGCCATCGCCTCGAGCATGCCGAGCCGCACGGACCCGGCGGCTGAATGGGCCTCGGCCCAGGACCGCGCGTCAGGATGAACCAGAGCCATGGTGCGGCACGCTACCAACGAGCCCCTCGCCGGCTCGGAGGCCGGCGGACGACCGCGACGTCAGGCGGAGGGCGTCGCAGGGGCGTGCGCGAGCACGGTCGTCAGCAGCCGCAGCGCGCCGGCCTTGTCGAGCGGGTCGTTGCCGTTGCCGCACTTGGGTGACTGCACGCAGGCCGGGCAGCCGGTCGCGCACGGGCACGCGGCGATCGCGTCGCGCGTCGCCCGCAGCCAGACCGGTCCCAGGTCGAACCCGCGCTCGGCGAACCCCGCACCGCCGGGGTGGCCGTCGTGCACGAAGACCGTCGCGTGCCCGGTGTCCGCGTGCACCACGGTCGACAGGCCGCCCAGGTCCCACCGGTCGCACGTCGCGAGCAGCGGCAGCAGCCCGATCGACGCGTGCTCGGCGGCGTGCAGCGCCCCCGGCGCGACCTCGAGCGTGACGCCCGCCTGCTCGAGCACCTCGGCGGGTGCGGTCCACCAGACGGCGGCCGTGCGCAGCGTGCGCTCGGGCAGGTCGAGGTCGTGGGTCGACAGGACCTGCAGGTCGGGGATGCGACGTCGCTGGTAGCCGACCACCTGCGTGGTCACGTCCACCTGGCCGAACCCCCACGTGACCGGACCCCACGCGACCTCGCGCTCGACCTCCACGACGCTCGTCGAGGTCACCCACCGCGCCCACGTGCCGTGGTCGACGTCGCGGCGCGTCGTGAGCGCGACCCCGTCCGCCAGGTGCAGCTCGTCGACCACGTACGTCGCGCCCAGGTGCACGTACACCGCGCCTGGGTGCACGGTCGCGTCCGCGGACGCGGCGTCGACCGTGCCCAGCAGGCGCCCGGTCGACCCCTCGACGACCCGCACCGGCTGGCCGCCGGCGCCACGCAGGTCGGTCAGGCGGCTCGCCGGCTCGGCGTGCGTCCAGTACCAGCCCGAGGACCGGCGCCGCAGGATGCCGCGCTCGGTGAGCTGCGCGAGCAGCTCGGGAGCCCGCGGGCCGAACAGGTCGAGCTCCTCGGCACGCAGCGGTCGCTCGGCGGCCGCCGCGCACAGGTGCGGAGCCAGCACGTACGGGTTGCCGGGGTCGAAGACGGTCGCCTCGACCGGTGCGTCGAGCGCGGCGCCGGGGTGGTGCACGAGGAACGTGTCGAGCGGGTCCTCGCGCGCGACGAGCACCACGAGACCCTCCGCGCCCGCCCGGCCGGCGCGCCCCGCCTGCTGCCACAGCGACACGCGCGTGCCCGGCCAGCCCGCGATGAGCACGGCGTCCAGCCCCGAGATGTCGACGCCCAGCTCCAGGGCGTTCGTCGTCGCGAGGGCCCGCAGGTGACCCGCGCGGATCGCCTCCTCCAGCGCACGCCGCTCCTCCGGCAGGTACCCGCCGCGGTACGACGACACGAGCGACGGCAGGGTCGGGTCGACCGCGCGCAGGTGGTCGCGCGTCGTCGCCGCGACCGACTCGGCGCCGCGCCGCGAGCGCGTGAAGGCCAGCACGCGCGCACCTGCGGCGACCAGGTCGGCCAGCAGGTCGGCGACCTCGGCGGTCGCCGTGCGGCGCGGGCGGTCCTGCGGCACGGCCACGAGTCGCTCGCCCGTGCCCACGGGACCCGAGCCCTCGGCGGGCGGGCCGGGCTGCGGGGCGGGACCTTCCGCACCGGTGGCACGGGACGCACGGGCATGGGGGCCGTCCGGGCCCGTGGGGTCGTCGGCGGGGTCGTGGTCGTCCACGCCGCCCGCCGCGTCGGGGACGTCCGGCGGGGGAGCGGCCACCACGACGGTCGCCCACGGGTCCTCGTCGGGCAGCAGCGACGCCCACGGGCTGTCGGCGCCGGGCAGCTCGGGCGGCTGCCACAGCACGAGCGTCTTGCGACCCGCGGGCGACGTGTCGGCGGTGACCGCGTGCACGTCGTCGGCGTCGACGCCCAGCAGACGCGCGGCGCTCGCCGCGGGGTCCGACGTGGTCGCCGAGGCCATCACCACGACCGGCGACGCGCCGTACGCGGCGGCGAGGCGCCGCAGCCGCCGCAGCACGAGCGCGACGTGCGCGCCGAACAGCCCGCGGAACGCGTGGCACTCGTCGACCACGACGAACGCGAGCGAGGCCAGCACGCGCGACCACGACGCGTGCGCCGGCAGCAGCGCGAAGTGCAGGAAGTCGGGGTTCGTGAGCACGACGTCGGCGTGGTCACGGACCCACCGCCGCTCGTCGCGCGACGTGTCCCCGTCGCACGTCGCGACCTTCACGTCCCGGGTGCCGGCCGCGGCCAGCACCCGGTCGAGCGCCGCGAGCTGGTCGGCCGCGAGCGCCTTCGTGGGGCTCAGGTACAGCACGGTCGGGCGGCGCTGCACCGACTCGATGCGCCCCGGGTCCAGCAGCGCACCCGCCGCGCCGCAGCGCACGGCCGACAGCGCGGGCAGCCAGAACGCCAGCGACTTGCCCGAGCCCGTCGACGTCGCGAGCACCGTGTGCCGGCCGGACCACGCCGCGTCGGCCGCGTCGGCCTGGTGCTCCCAGGGCCGCTCGACGCCGAGCGCCCGGTACCCGCGCACGACGTCCGCGTCCGCCCACGCCGGCCAGTCCGCGCGCACCCCCGCGCGGGCCGGCAGCTCGCGCACGTGGGTCGCCCGGTCGGCCCGCCGGCCACCGGCGAGCAGCACGTCGAGCAGCTCGCCGGGACCCACGCGACCATCCTCGCACCGGCCGCCCACGGGCCCGCGGACCGGGTCCCGGGTGCGGGAGGATCGGGTCATGGCGGTGATCGACCTCAACGCGGACCTCGGCGAGGGCGACGGGCCGTGGCGCGTCGAGCCCCCGGCCGACGACGCCCTGCTCGACCTCGTGACCAGCGCGAACGTCGCCGCCGGCTACCACGGTGGGGACGCCGCGACGATGGCCGCGACGTGCCGGGGCGCGCTCGTGCGCGGCGTCGCCGTGGGCGCGCACCCGTCGTACGACGACCGCGAGGGGTTCGGACGACGGCCCGTCGACGTCGCCCCCGACGTGCTGCGCGCCCAGGTGGCCGCGCAGATCGGCGCGCTCGTCGCGGTGGCCGCGACCGTGGGGTCGCGCGTCACGCACGTCAAGCCGCACGGGGCGCTGTACAACGCGGTGGTCCACGACGACGCCCGGGCCCGTGCGGTGGTCGAGGCCGTGCACGCCGTCGATCCCGGGCTCGCGGTGCTCGGGCTGCCCGGGTCCCGTGTGCTCGCGCTCGCGGCCGACGCGGGGCTGCGGACCGTCGTCGAGGCGTTCGTCGACCGCGGCTACCGCCCCGACGGCACGCTCGTGCCACGCACCGAGCCCGGGGCGCTGGTCACCGACCCCCGGGTCGCCGCCGAGCGTGCCGTGCGGCTCGCCGTCGAGGGTGTCGTGCTCGCGGTCGACGGCACGCCCGTGCACCTGCGCCCCGACTCGCTGTGCGTGCACTCCGACACGCGTGGCGCCGTCGCGCTCGCGACGGCCGTCCGCGACGCGCTCGCCGCGGCAGGCGTCACCGTGCGACCGTTCGCGGGTGGCGGCGCGTCGGCCTCCGCTCCCGCCGCACCTGCTCTTGCTGCACCTGCTCCCGCGGTACCTGTTCCTTCCTCGCCCGGTGCCGTCACACCCGGTCCCGCGACGCCATGACGACCGTGGTGCCGTACGGCGACGACGCCGTTCTCGTCGAGCTCGCGGACCTCGCCGCGGTCCACGCGCTCGACGCCCGGCTGCGCGCACGGCCACCGCGGGGCGTCGTCGACGTCGTCCCCGCCGCGCGCACCGTGCTGGTCCGCGGCGACGCCCGCACGCGTCCGCGGTGGTCCGCGCAGGTCGCCGCCGTGGTCGGTGACGCGGTGCACGACGGCCGGGGCGTCGTGACGGGCCGCACCGTCGAGGTGCCGACGGTCTACGACGGCGCGGACCTCGACGACGTCGCGCGCACGGTCGGGCTCTCGGTCGACGAGGTCGTCGCGCGGCACGTCGCGGGCGGGCCCGGCGGGTACCGCGTCGCGTTCGGCGGGTTCATGCCGGGCTTCGCGTACGTCGTGGGGCTCGACCCCGCGCTGCACGTGCCGCGCCTGCCGAGCCCGCGCACGCGCGTGCCCGCCGGCTCGGTCGCGGTCGCGGGCGACCTCACCGCCGTCTACCCGGCGGCGACGCCCGGCGGGTGGAGCCTGCTGGGCCGCACCCGGCTCGCGATGTTCGACCCGGCGCGGGGCACCGCCGACGCCGCGCTGCTGCACGCGGGCGACGCCGTGCGGTTCGTCCGTGTCGCACCCGAGGCGGTCGTCGCCGGCCTCGCGCGCGCCGTCGAGGACGGGGCCGGCGCCGACGCCGCGACGACCTCACCCGTCGCCACCTCGCCGGCGACCACCTCCGTCACGGCCGGACCGTCGGCCGACGCCGCCCCGGGCGCACCGGCCGACGCCCCGCTGCTGCCGCGCGCGCTCACCGTCCTGGCTCCGGGGCTGCTCACCCTTGTGCAGGACGCGGGACGCACCGGTCTCGCGGCCGTGGGCGTGCCGCGCTCCGGCGCGGCGGACCCGGCGGCGCTCGCGCGTGCCCACCGCCTCGTCGGCAACGCCCCCGACGCCGCGCTCCTCGAGACGGTGCTCGGCGGCCTCGTCGTGCGGTTCGGGGCCACGACCGCGTTCGCGCTGGTCGGCGCCGTCACGGAGGCCGACCTCGACGGCGCGCCGGTGCCGGTGGGCGCCGCGGTCCGCGCACCCGGCGGCTCGACGCTCACGCTGCACGCACCCGCGCACGGCCTGCGCACGTGGCTCGCGGTCCGTGGGGGTCTGGACGTCCCGCGCGTGCTGGGCTCGCGCTCGCGCGACGTGCTCTCGGGCCTCGGGCCGGAGCCGCTGCGCGCCGGCGACGTGCTCGCGTACGGCACGGCGTTCGACGGTCTGCCGGAGCCGCCCGAACCGGCGTGGCTCGGGCGGCCGCGCGTCGCCGACCCCGTGCCCGCCGCCGAGCCCGCCGGGGGCCGCGCGCCCGTCGTCGACCTCCCGGCCGTCGCCGGGCCACGCCTGGACCACCTCGACGCGGCCGGTCGCGCCGCCCTGTGGGGGGCCGTGCGGGACGTGTCACCGGACAGCGACCGCGTCGCGCTGCGCCTGACCGGTCCGCCGCTGACGCGCGCGGTCGCGGGCGAGCTCGCGTCGGAGGGCCTGGTCGCGGGGGCCGTGCAGGTGCCGCACGACGGGCGGCCGGTGGTCTTCGGCCCCGACCACCCCGTCACCGGCGGCTACCCGGTGGTCGCGGTCCTCACCGCCGAGGGCCGGTCGCGCGCCGCGCAGCTGCGCCCCGGGGACCGGGTGCGGCTCGTCCGGGTGCCCGGCTGACGCGTCACGCCCGACCGACGTACGCGGGACGTTCGGCCCTCCCGACCGCGGGCGTCGTCCGGGTCGGCACGGCGGATCCACGGGCGGAACGCGTCCGCGCCGCCCGTGCCGTGGCCCGCGGCCCCGGCGGGGTGCTGTGCTCGTCGCGCACCCGCACCCGCACCCGCGTCCGTCCCCGTGCCACGAAGGAGGTCCGCGTGCTCGACCCGGCCGACCCCCGCGCGCACGCGCACCGACACCGGGGCAGGACCCCGTGAGCGACGCGTGGGAGCGCCGCGCGACCTCCCTGCAGATCGCCGACCTCGTGGCGATGTCGACCGACGACTGGCCCGGGCACGTGGTCGCGACCGCGTACCTGCAGGGCTGCCCGTGGCGCTGCACGTACTGCCACGGCGGCCCGATGCTCGACCCCACCGCACCGGGCGTCGTGCCGTGGTCGCACGTGACCGACCTGCTGCGTCGCCGTCGCGGGCTGCTCGACGGGCTCGTGCTCTCGGGAGGCGAGCCGACACGGCAGCCGGGCGTCGTCGCGGCCGCGCGCGAGGTCAAGGACGCCGGTCTCCTCGTCGCGCTGCACACCGCCGGGGCGTACCCGGGGCGGCTGCCGGAGCTCCTGCCGCACGTCGACCGGGTCGTGCTCGACGTCAAGGCCCCGGCCTACCTGTACCGGGCGATCACGCGCACCGGGGCCGGTGTCACGACGGCGGACAAGGCGTTCGCGTCGCTGCGGCTCGTGCTCGACAGCGGCGTCGACCTGCAGGTGCGCACCACCGTCGACCCGGCCGTGCTGACCGACGACGACGTCACCGAGCTCACGGCCGTGCTGGCCGACCTGGGTGTGCGCGACCACGTGGTGCAGGACGCCCGGCCCGGTCCCGTCGTCGACCCGTACCGCGACGTCCTCGCCCGCGTCCCGCGCGCACACCTGCACCGAGGGTGAGGACGCCGGGCCCGTGGTTCACCCCACCCGCAGGGGCCACGGCCCGTACACGAGGTGCTCGCGGGTGGGTCCGCCGTCGCGCGCCGTGGGCGTGGTGAGGACCAGGTCCGTCGTGACCCACACCTCGTAGTCGCCCGGGGTCAGCGGTTCGCCGCGCGACGTGCCGGCGACGTCGGCGGTGCCGAGGGCCTCGCAGGCCACGAGCTCGATGCCGGCGTCGGTGGCGCGCGACGCCCCGGGCTCGAGGTCGACGTCGAGCGCGACGTCCTCGTGCGCGGTGGTCGCGGCGACCACGCGACCGTCGCGCGTCAGCAGCACGTCGGGCGGACCGCTCGTGCCGGCGACGGCCGTGGCGCCCTCGTTCGTCGCCGTCACCGTGAACCGGAGCGTCGACCCCGCCGCGGTGGTGGCGGGCACCCGGGCGTCGAGCGTCACCTGGAACGGGTTGGCCTGCGGCCCGGCGGTCCGGGCCAGGTCCGAGGTGCGCGCCCCGCACACCTCGGGGGAGTCCTGCGGGTCCGACGGCTCGTCGGTGACCCGCAGCGGCGCCGTGACCGTCGCGCGCCCCGTGCCGGACCCGCCCTCGGGCTCGGTCCACGTCACGGTCTGCGTCATGACGACCTCGTACTCGCCCGCGGGGACCTCGGAGCGGCCCGCGCCGTCGGGGTACTGGTCGCACGAGACCAGCCGCGTGCCGTACGCCCACTCGGCCGTCCCGGGCCCGGCGCTCGTGGCCACGTCCTCCTCGAGGTCGACCACGACGCGTCCCTGCTCGCCGTCCTCGGGAGCGATCCCCACGACGACCCCGTCGCGCACCAGCACGACCTCGACGTCGACCGGGGCGTCGGCCACG
Source organism: Cellulomonas sp. B6 (assembly GCF_001462455.1). Lineage (GTDB taxonomy): Bacteria > Actinomycetota > Actinomycetes > Actinomycetales > Cellulomonadaceae > Cellulomonas. Next base: position 7,972 of record NZ_LNTD01000052.1, on the reverse strand, counting down.
GACACCGCGCCGTCGACGCGTGTCGACGTGGTGCCGAGCCACGTGCCGTCGGCGCCGGTGACGTCCCGCGACTGCACGAGCGTCTGCTGCACCCGCCCCGGCGGGGCCACGACGTCGGCGAGCGGCTGCCCGCACAGCGCGAACTGCGCGGGCCAGTCGGCCGACGCCCCCACGTCCGTCCTGCCCGCGGCGCCCAGCAGCGGGGGGAGCCCGACGGCCACGGCGCCGACGGCCGCCAGCGCGACCGCGCCCGTCGTCGCCGTGCGCCGGGCCCGGTGTCGGCGCACCCGCGCGCGCACGCGCTCGACCGGCACCTCCCACGCGTCGCCGAGCCGTTCAGCCTCGTCCTGCGCCGTCCGCCACAGGTCGCCGCGCCCGCTCATCGCCCACCCCTCGTCCGCACCGTCACGTGGTCCTCGTCCTCGGTCGCGTCCTCGTCGAGGGCGGCCCCCAGCCGGTCGGCGAGCTTCGCGGACGCGGTCGACAGGTACCGCTTGACGGTGCCGTCGGCCAGCCCCATGCGGTGCGCGACCTCCGGCACCGTGAGGTCCTCGACGTGCCGCAGGACGACCGCGACCCGCTCCTGCGGCGCGAGCGTCGCGAGCGCCGCGTGCACGACGGACCCGGTGCCGACGGAGTCCGCGTGGTCGCGGGTCTCCTCGTCCCCGGGGACGTGCAGGAGGTGACGCACCGTGGCCCAGCGCGCGCGCCGCCGCAGCGCGTCCAGGTGGCCGCGCAGGACGGCCGTGCGCACGTACTGCTCGGCCGCCGCCACGTCGGTGCCGCCGCGCAGCCGCGCGAACGTGCGGACCAGCGCGTCCTGCACGAGGTCCTCGGCCGCGCGGGTGTCGCCGCACAGCAGGTAGGCGTACCCGAACAGGGCCCGGGCGCGCTCGCGCGCGAGCGTGTCGAGCACGTCGTCCGGGGTGTCGGCGGCGCTCGCCGTGTCCCGGGTCGTGGGCACGACCACCTCCCGTCTCGGTGACGGGACCGTACCGCCCGTCACCAGCAAAGACGCCGGAGGGGCCCGAACCGTTGTAGCGGCCGCGCGATCAGTCCTGCGGGGTCAGCCGGTAGACGACCGAGGGGCTGCCGTCCGCCGTCGTGGACGCCGCCACCGTGACGGCCCAGCGGCCCACCACCAGGCCGCCGTCCGGGGTCGTCGTCACCTCGCTCGTGCTGCCCCCGAAGCCGTCGACCTGCCGCGTGGCCGCGCGGTCCAGCAGCGCCCGGGCGACCTCCGCGCGGTCGTCGCCCGGTGTCTCGACCTCGACCGTCCACGCGCCCCCCGCGCGGGCCACCGCGGCGAGCCGCCCCCCGACCAGCGGGACCTCGGACGGGAAGTCCGCGGGCAGCGACGACGTCACCGCGGGCTGCTCGGCGACGAGGGTGAGGTCGAACGGCCCGACGGTGCGCGTCCGGCCGTCGTCGCCGATCCGGGAGGCCCACACCTCGTAGGCGCCGGGCGTCAGCGCCTCGCCCGTCGTGCAGGAGACGAGGTCGACCAGGTCGCTCCAGCCGACCGACACGTGGCCGTTCCCCGCGGTCGCGTGCCACGTCGCGCCGCCCGCCGTCGTCGCCGGACCGTCGGTCGCGGACCACGTGCCCGGCCCGCCGCCGTCGGACCCGGCGACCGTGGCCGGCGCGAGCACGGACTCCGTGACGACGACGTCGTCGTCGGTGATCAGCAGCTCGGGGGCCGTCGGGAGCGGGGCGACCTGCTCGGGCGCGGGCGCTCCGTCCGTCATGGGGGTCGCGTCGTCCACGTCGATCTCGACCTGCACGGCGAGCTGCTCGCCCTGCCGGGTGCCGAAGGAGCCGCCGTCGTCGAGCCTGGCGCCGGTGGTGTCCGCCCGGATGGTGAACCCCGCAGGCCCGGTCGTCGTGGGCAGGTCGAGCACCGACCCGCAGGCGGCGCCGGACGTGGCCGGGACCGGACGCTCCGCGAGCGGGCCGACGATCACCACCGCACCTGCGGCGCTCGCGGCGACCGCGGCGGTCCCGACGCCCCGCACCGCGCGTCGGCGTCGCACGCGGCCCGTCAGGCGCCGCACGGTCGCGACGGTGTGCGGCGCGGTCGCGTCGCCGAAGGCGCTCGCGCCGCCCACGGCCTCGGCGATCTCGTGGAGTGCCAGGTCCAGTCGTGTGCTCATCGGGGCCTCCGGGGCGTGACGAGGACGTCGTCGGTGTGGTGCGCGGACTCGTCGTCGCGCCCGGCCAGGGGGCCGAGATGCTCCTCGAGCGTGCGCGTGGCGTCGGACAGGTACCTCTTGACGGTGCCGATCGAGAGGGACAGCGTGTCGGCGACCTGCGCGACGGTCATGTCCTCGAAGTGCCGCAGGACGATGCACGCGCGCTCGCGCGGCGGCAGCAGGTCGAGCGCCTGCTGCACCGCGAGGCGGGTCGTGACGACGGGCTCCGGCCCGGCGTTCGGCCCGTCGCTGGGGCTGGGCTCGGGGACGACCGCGAGGTGCCGGATCGTCGCCCAGTGCCGTCGGCGGCGGAAGTCGTCGACGTACGTCGTGAGGATCGTCCGGCGCACGTACGCCTCGGCGGACGTGACCCCGCGCGCGGACCTGCCGCGCGCGAAGGTCCGGACGAGCGCGTCCTGCACGAGGTCCTCAGCCTCGCGCACGTCGCCCGTCAGCAGGTACGCGTAGCCGGCGAGCGCGCGGCCGCGCGTCCGGACCAGCTCGTCCAGCGTGTCCTGCCAGGCCGTCACCGGTCTCCCGTCGTCTGCGGCGCCCCGCCGAGGTCCTGCTGAGGTCGTGCAGAAGTCGTTGAGGCGACGCCCCCTGCACGCCGCCTCACTGACCTAGACGAACGGCCTGCGCAAAAGGTTGGGTCGCTCACCCCAGTCGTACCTGGACGAGTGGTGTCGCCACCAGGGCCACGGGCACGTCGAGGTGCGCCGCCGACGCACTGACCGTCCCGGCTGCCGTGTGCCGCGAGACGAGCGCGGCGGTCGGGGCGTCGCACCGGCGCCCCACCGGGGGCCGGGATGCTTGAATTGTCTGCAGGGGTCACCGGGGAGGGGACGTCGATGGACGTACGGGTGACGGCTGAGGACGTGGGAACCCGCACCGTCGTGCACGTGGCTGGCGAGATCGACGTGTCGTCCGCCGATCGTCTGCGCGAGCGCGTGTCAGCGCTCGTGGCGGAGCAGCGCACCGACCTCGTGATCGACCTGACCGAGGTCACCTTCATGGACTCCACCGGCCTGGGCCTTCTCGTCGGCACCCTCAAGCGCGTCCGGACGGCGGGGGGCCGGCTCGTGCTCGTCGTCGACTCCGAGCGGCTGCTGAAGGTCTTCCGCCTCACGGGGCTCGTGCAGGTCTTCACGATCCGGGACACGCTCGCGGCGGCCCTCGCGTCCTGAGGCCCTCGCGGCGCACCCGCCGACGCGCCGCGAGCGTGCTGGCCTGGTGAGACGTGCGTCACACCCGTGGTTAGACTCGCCGGGTCCGGGCGGCAACGGGGCCGCACGGCAGGTGCGTGCAGGGGGCGTCGCACCTCGTCCGTCGAGGAGGATGCATGCAGCTCGGTGCCACGAGCATCACGATCGTCGCGGCCATCGCCGTGATCGCGCTGGCGGCCCTCGTGGTCGCCGCGGTGCTCCGACGTCAGGTGCTCGCCGCGGGCGAGGGCACGGTCTCGATGCAGGAGATCGCGCGCGCCGTCCAGGAAGGTGCGTCCGCGTACCTGCGCAGACAGTTCCGCACGCTCGCGCTGTTCGCCGCGATCGTGTGCGCGCTGCTCCTCCTGCTGCCCGGGGACGGCGGCGTGAAGCTCGGCCGCTCGATCTTCTTCCTGGTGGGCGCGGGCTTCTCCGCCGCGATCGGGTTCCTCGGCATGTGGCTCGCGACGCGCGCCAACCTGCGCGTCGCCGCCGCCGCGTCGCTGCCCGGCGGGCGCGCCGAGGGCGCGCGCATCGCGTTCCGCACCGGCGGCGTCGTCGGCATGTCGGTCGTCGGGCTCGGGCTGCTGGGCGCCGCCGGGGTCGTGCTGATCTACCGCGGCGACGCCCCCGCGGTGCTCGAGGGCTTCGGGTTCGGCGCCGCGCTGCTCGCGATGTTCATGCGCGTCGGCGGCGGCATCTTCACCAAGGCCGCCGACGTCGGCGCCGACCTGGTCGGCAAGGTCGAGCAGAACATCCCCGAGGACGACCCGCGCAACGCCGCGACGATCGCCGACAACGTGGGCGACAACGTCGGGGACTGCGCGGGCATGGCGGCCGACCTGTTCGAGTCCTACGCCGTGACGCTCGTCGCCGCGCTCATCCTGGGCCGCGCCGCGTTCGGCGAGCAGGGCATGGTCTTCCCGCTCGTCGTCACCGCGGTCGGTGCGCTCGTCGCAGCGCTCGGCGTCGCGATCACGCGCGTACGCGGCGCGGAGTCCGGGCTCACCGCCATCAACCGCGGGTTCTACGTCTCGGCGCTCGTCGGCGTGCTGCTCGCCGCCGTCGCCGCATACGCGTACCTGCCGTCGTCGTTCGCGGCGCTCACGGGCGGCACCGCGGGCCTCGAGACCCACGGCGGCGACCCGCGGCTCGTCGCGTCCGCGGCCGTGCTCGTCGGCGTCGTGCTCGCGGGCGTCATCCTGTGGGTCACGGGCTACTTCACCGGCACCACGAGCAAGCCGACGCTGCACGTCGCGCGCACCACTCTCACCGGTCCGGCCACGGTCGTGCTGTCCGGCATCGGCGTCGGGTTCGAGTCCGCCGTCTACACCGCGGGCATCATCGCCGCCGCGATCTGCGGCGTCTTCCTGCTGGCCGGCGGGTCCGTGCCGCTCGCGCTCTTCCTCATCGCGCTCGCCGGCTGCGGCCTGCTGACGACCGTCGGCGTGATCGTCGCGATGGACACGTTCGGGCCCGTGAGCGACAACGCGCAGGGCATCGCCGAGATGTCCGGCGACGTCAGCGACGAGGGCGCGCAGATCCTCACGGACCTCGACGCGGTCGGCAACACCACCAAGGCCGTCACCAAGGGCATCGCGATCGCCACGGCCGTGCTCGCGGCGACCGCGCTGTTCGGCTCGTACGCCGACGCGGTCACGCACGCGCTGGCCGACATCCGCGGCGAGGTCGGCGACGACCTCGTGGCGGCCATGCTGTCGTACGACATCATCAGCCCCGTCACGCTCGTCGGCGTGATCCTCGGCGGTGCGACCGTCTTCCTGTTCTCGGGCCTCGCGGTCGACGCCGTGACCCGCGCGGCGGGCGCGATCGTGTTCGAGGTGCGGCGTCAGTTCCGCGAGCACCCCGGCATCATGACCGGTGAGGTGCGGCCCGAGTACGGCCGCGTGGTCGACATCTGCACGCGCGACTCGCTGCGCGAGCTCGCGACCCCCGGGCTGCTGGCCGCGTTCGCGCCGATCGCCGTCGGGTTCGGGCTCGGCGTGGGGCCGCTCGCCGGGTTCCTCGCCGGCGCCATCGGGTCCGGCGTGCTCATGGCGGTGTTCCTCGCCAACTCGGGCGGCACGTGGGACAACGCCAAGAAGATCATCGAGGACGGGAACTACGGCGGGAAGGGCTCGCCCGCGCACGCCGCCGCCGTCATCGGCGACACCGTCGGCGACCCGTTCAAGGACACCGCCGGGCCCGCGATCAACCCGCTCATCAAGGTCATGAACCTCGTGTCGGTGCTCATCGCGCCCGCCGTCGTCGTGGTGTCCGTCGGTGACGACGCCAACCACGTCGCGCGGCTCTCGATCGCCGTGGTCGCGACGGCCATCGCGTTCGGCGCCGTGATCGCCTCGCGCGTCCGGGCGGCGCGCGTCGACCGCGAGGGTCGGCTGGAGCACGAGACCCAGCTCGTCGGCTGACGCCCCACGACGACCGGCCGGGTCCGCCCCCTCGGGGGCGGACCCGGCCGGGTCACCGCGACGCGCGTGCCGTCAGCGGCGCAGCGTGTACGTGATCGTCACCGGGTCGCTGTCCTCGTCCTGCGCGAGCGCCGCCGCGAGCACCAGCGTGCCGTCCGCGCAGGTGGCCGTGGACAGCGTCGGAGGCAGCGCCTCGATCGCGTCCTCGGGGGCGGCGGGTGGCACGTCGAGCGTCTCGCCGTCCATCGTCGCCGTCGTCGTGACGTCGAGGCCGCTGCTGTCGACGTCCGAGATCGTCAGCTGGTCGCCGGCCAGCGACCAGGCGCCCGTGAGGTCGCCGCTCGACTCCGAGCGCGACGTCAGCTCGGTCTCGTCCGACCGCATCGTCATGCCCGAGGTCGAGTCGACCGTGGCCGTGAACGAGCCGTCGGGCGCGAAGTCGTAGGTCGACGTGCCCGCCACCTCGACCTCGACCTCGCCGTCCGCGGCGGCGAACAGCTGCGCGAGGTCGTCCTGCATCGCGGCCAGGTCGAGGCGCCACGTGCCCGCGAGGCACTCGGCCGTCGCGGGCGGGAGCGGCTCCGCCGGCGGGGCCGGCGAGGCTGCGGCGCCGGCGGACGGACCGGTCCCGGTGGGCGTCGTCGGGTCGTCGGAGCCCGCCGTGCACGCGGCGAGCAGCAGGGCGGTGGCGGCCGTGACGGCCAGGGCGGGCGTGCGTCGCACGGCGTCGTCCCCTCGTCGTGCGCTCGCGCGCGGCGGTCGGTGTCGGACCAACCTACGTCGCGCCGTTCCGGGTGCGTCGGCCTCCCCACGGATCCCGGCCGGGGGTACCCTCGCCGGACGCCCGGGGGGACGGACGGAGGTCGCGGTGGACGTCGACGACGCGGTGGGGACCGGCAGGACCCACGCCGACGACCCCGCGGGCGGCCACCGCCCGCTGCGGGTCATGACCTACAACCTGCGGGGGCTGCGCGAGCAGGTCGACGCGCTCGTCGACGTCGTGCGGGTCGCCGCCCCCGACGTGCTGGCGGTCCAGGAGCCGCCGCGCGGGCTCACGGGTCGGCTGCGGCTGCGCCGGTTCGCGGCGCGCACCGGGCTGCGAGTCGCGGTCGGCGGTGGCGGCGCCCGCACGACGGCGCTGCTCGTGGCGCCGCACCGGTCGGTGCACGACGCCGCGGCGGTCCGCCTGCCGTGGCGGCCCGGGCTGACCCGCCGCGGCGTCGCGACCGCGCGGGTCGACGGCGTACGCGTCGTCGTCGTGCACCTCGGGCTGCGCGCTGACGAGCGGGCCCGGCACGTGGGCCTCGTGCTGCGGCGCGTGGTCGAGGCGGACCGCGCGCCGGTCGTCGTCACGGGCGACCTCAACGAACGACCGGGAGGGCCGTCGTGGGCCGCGCTCGCGGCGGCGCGCGGCGGGCTGCACGACGCCGCGGTCGTGGGCGACGCCGAGCACCCGACCTACCCGGCCGGTGCGCCGCGCGTGCGGATCGACGTCGTGCTGGTCGACGAGCGGCTGCCCGTGCTGGGTGCGCACGTGCCCGACGACCACGCCGTGGGAATCGCGAGCGACCACCGGCCGCTCGTCGTCGACGTGCGGACGCCCGCGCGCTGAGCCCTGGCGCCGGCACCCGTCGCGTCAGGAGGTCGGACGCTCTCGCACGTCCCAGGGGCCCTCGTCGAGCGGGTCGCGGCGGTCGACCGTGAGCTCGACCGCCGGGCCGGTGCCGCCGTACGTGACGGGGCCGGTCTCGGGCCGCGCGAGCACGATGCCCTGCACCTGGTCCGCGCCGTCGAGGGCGATCCGCGCGCCGTCGAACCCCGACCGGCCTCGCCGCCGGGCACGCACGCCCCGCACGACGACGCCGACGACGACGGCGGTCCAGAACGCGATCATGGCCACAGGCCCCAGGATGTCCACGACGACACCTCCTCCTGCCACCGTAGCCCCCGGGAGTCCCCGCGCGGCCGGCATCGGCGCGCCCCTCGCGTCCGCCGAGCGCGGTACTCGTCCGCCCGGCGCGGTACGAACGAGCGCCGCGCTCGACGTGCGAGTGCCGCGTTCGACGTGCCGGTGCGTGCCGGTGGGTGGAGGGGCGTCTCCGGCGGGCCCGGGTGGGGCGTCGGGAGACGTCGGGCGTGGTCGGTG
>NZ_LNTD01000051.1 GCF_001462455.1 Cellulomonas sp. B6 | reverse complement strand
CCGCGACGTCGCGGTCCTCACGATGGACCCGAGCCGCACCGAGCCCGGGTGGCGCACCGCCCCGCTCGACGCCAACCCCAACCACGTCGCGCGCGAGCGCACGCTCGGTGCCGTCGAGGCGCTGGCCGCGGCGGGCCTGCCCGCCCGCGTGCTGGAGGTGCGCGACAACTTCGCGCCGGACGCCACGCGGGGCGCCGAGCTGCTGCTGGCCGGCCCGCGGCGTCCCACCGCGGTGGTCTGCTTCTCCGACCTCCTGGCGGCGACGCTCGTGCGGGCAGCGAGCGCCGCGGGGGTCCGCGTGCCCGCGGACCTGTCCGTCGTCGGGTTCGACGACTCCGTGCTGGCCACGTCGGTCGAGCCGCAGCTCACGACGGTGCGTCAGGACTTCGTCACCAAGGGCCGGCTCGCTGCGGCGGCGCTGGGCGACGCGCTCGCGCGCAGCCGCGCCGACGGTGCGCCCGGCGGCTCGGCGGGCACGGCGGTCGTGCCGGTCGAGCTGGTCGTGCGGGGCAGCACGGGGCCGGCACCGGCCTGAGAGCAACCGGGCTCACACCGCTCTGCTGGTCTCACCGCCCGTCTCACGTTCTGCGCCTCCGCTCGCTTCTCCTCCCTCGCCCCGCGCGACGAGCACCGGGCAGGGGGCGCGCGCCACGAGCCACTGGCTGACCGAGCCGAGCACCAGACCCGCGAGCCCGCCGCGACCGCGGGTCCCGACGACGAGCAGGTCGGCCCGCTCGGCGTGCTGCGCGAGCACGCGCGCGGCCGGGCCCTGCGCGACGACCCCCTCGACGCGCAGCCCGTCGACCCCGGCCAGGCGTGCGAGCGCCGCGTCGCGCGCGTGCTCCGCGGCCCGCCGTGCGAGGTCGTCGGGCGCGACGTCGGGCTGCTCGGCGAGCCAGGACGCGAGCGACCGGTTCGGGGGCGGCGCCTGCCAGCACGCGACCACGCTCAGCCGCGTCGTCGTGGTGCTCGCGATCGCCGCGGCACCGGTCGCGGCGGCGTCGACCGCTGCGAGCGACGCGGGCGACCCGTCGACCCCGACGACCACGTGCCCCGTCGGGTGCGGCGCGACCTGCGTGCGCGGGACCACGACGACGGGCGCCGGCGCGTGCTGCAGCACACCGAGCGCGACCGAGCCCAGCAGCACGCCCGACAGCCGCCCGGACCCCTGCCGCCCCACCACGAGCAGCCGCGCGCCTCGCGCGTGCTCGACGAGGGCGCGCGCCGGCTGGCCGTCCTCGAGCATGCCCATGACGTCGAGCCCCGGCGACTGCTCGCGCGCGACCTGCGCGCCCTCGTCGGCGACCTCCTGCGCACCGGCCCGGACGTACGCCGACGCGGTGCGCAGCGGCGGCACGTCGAGCTGGCCCTCCAGCCCCCACACGTGGACGACCCGCAGCGGCGCCCCCAGCCGCTGCGCCGCGACCGCCGCCCACCGCACGGCGGACACCCCTTCGGGCGACCCGTCGTACCCCGCCACCACGTGTGTGCCCATCGCGTCCTCCTCGACGCTCGACCGTGCTCCGATCGTCACGCGGCGGACGCAGGTCGGCAAGGCGCGAGGCACTCCCGTGGCACGCGGCACGGGGACGTCCGTCCGCGGGGCTCAGGACGCCCGCGCGACCGCCTCGACCTCGAGCGTGATCCCGTCCGACCAGGGCGCGGTCACCCAGGTGACGAGCGGCGGCCGCGTGACGGCCCCGAGCCGTACGACGGCGGTGCGACCGTCGGGCGTCGACGCCTCGAGGACGCGCACGCCGTCCCACCGGGCCGCGGGGTCGGGGTGGTCGCTCAGGTACCGCTCGACCGCGGCCCGCACGGTCGCGTCCGTCAACGGGATCCCTGCGGGCTCGCGGCCGGTCGCCTCGTCGAAGTACCGGTCGCCGACCTCGTCCGCCGCCGCGAGCGCCGCGAGGTCGGCCGTCGCGAGCAGCCGCTTGCGGTCGAGGTGGACGCCCGTCGCGGCGCCCACGACGAGCACGAGCGCGATCGCGAGGACGGCGAAGCCGAGCGAGATCAGCAGGACCTGACCTTCGTCGTCGCCGCCCGGCGCCCGGTCCCTCAGCCGATCGCGCAGGCGAGCGCACCCGCGCCTCCTCACCGCGCCGCCCGGTACGCGTCGACGGGCGCGACGCGCTCGGCGCTCACGGGCACCTCGAGCGGCACGACGTCGCCCACGAAGGACGGCACGAACGGCAGCGGCACCCGCACCTCGACCGTCGCCGCGACCTCGGCACCCGGCGTCAGGCAGGGATCGGCGGAGCACCGCAGCACGAGGGCTCCCGCCGGGTCGTCGTCGAAGCCCTGGTCACGAAGGGCGACCCCGACCGCCGCGACGGCGCGCGCCGCGCCCTGCTCGGCGTCGTCCGCGGCGACGGAGACCCGGGCGGCCTCGCGGGCGGCGCCCTCGACGGCGAACGTCGCGGCCTGCACCCGGCCCAGGACGAGCACGAGGTAGACGGTCGGCACCAGGAGCACGAGCGAGACGCCGAGGAACTCGACCAGCGCGCTGCCCGCGTCGTCGCCCGCGCACCGCCGCGCGGCGGCCCGCCGCGCACGGCGCAGCCACGACCGGGCGCTCACACCCCCTCCGCGGGCGCGTGACCGTCGAGCGCCATGACGCCGCCCGGCCCGAGCAGTCCGACGACGGGCAGCGGGACGCGGACGGTGACCCGCACGAGCGTGAGCCCGTCGACCTCGACCTCGTCGGCCGTCACGTCCTGCGCGTAGGACGCGGCGAGCGACGCGCGCAGCAGGTCGGCCGTGCGCTGGGCGCCGTCGGCGGGCGTGCGCCCGACGTGCGCCGCGTACCGCGCGCCTTCGGCCGCCGCGTCGACGCAGGTGTTGCGCACGTGCTGGACGAGCGCGAGCTGCACCACCGACAGGAACAGCACCACGACGAGCCCGCCGACCAGCGTGAAGTCGACGACCGCCGACCCGCGGTCGTCGCGCCACGGCGCGCTCGGACGACCACGAGCGGCGATGCTCCCGGGCGCGGTCAGCCGCCCGAGCGCGGCGAGACGCCGTTCACGGCGTCGACGAAGAGCCGCTGCAAGGCTCCCTCGGCCGCGAACCACAGCACGGCGACCAGTCCGGCGGTCATCAGCGTGACCAGCACCCACCCGGGCACGTCGCCGCGCTCGCGGTCCTCCCCCGCTGCCGCGTCCACACGCTGCGCGAGCGCCCCCCACGTGCGATGCCAGAACCTCATCGTCGACCTCCGTCGTCGTCCGGAGCACGCCTGACGACGCCTCCGGGTGCGTGGCGGGCGGGGTCACAGCCCCACCCGCAGGACCACCGCGCTGGGGAAGACGGCGAACAGGACGGTGACCGGGAGGATCAGGAACACCACCGGGACCATCATGAGCACCTCCTTGCGCCCGCCGGTCTGCATGAGTGCGCGCCTGCCCTCCTCGCGGACGTCCTGCGCCTGCGCGCGCAGCACGTCCGCCAACGGGGAGCCGCGCTCGACCGCGACCGCGACGCCCTCGGCGAACCGCGCCAGCGCGGGCAGGCCGGTCCGGTCGGCCAACCCCTGCAACGCGCTCGCGAGCGGGGTCCCGGCGCGTGCGTCGGCGAGCGTGCGAGCGAGCTCCTCCGACAGCTCGCCACGCGTCTGGCGCACGACTCGCTCGAGGGCACCCGTCGCCCCCTCGCCCGCTCCGACGGCGAGCGCGAGCAGCTCGGTCACCGTCGGCATCTGCGCGAGCAGGCGCGCCTCGCGGCGCCCGACCTGCTGACCGAGCCACCAGTCGGGTGCGAGCACCCCGAGCAGGCCCGCGACCACCACGAGCGCCACCAGCGGCACGACGGCTCCACCACGCGTGGCGGCGAGCACGATCGCGAGCAGGAGACCGCCCGCGACGGCCAGCGCGCCCGCCACCACCTGCTGCGCCCGGAACTGCTCGACGGTGTCGGCCCGCCCGGCCCGTCGGAGCCGGCGGCGCAGCTCGGGGGCCGACGAGCCGAGCCGCGCGACCACGCGGACCCCGTCGGCCAGGAACGGCGCGACGATCCGCTCGACGGTCCCCCACGGACCGTGCACGGGGTCGACGCGCAGCAGGGAGGACGTGCCGCGCGTTCGCAGGTACGGCCCGACCCGCTGGTCGAGCGTGATGCGGCGCGCGCGCAGCCGCGACACCACCAGGAGCGCACCGCTTCCGGCGAGCAGGCCCACGAGAGCGCCGAGCAGGCCCGGGCTCATCGCAGCACCCGCGGGTCGTCGGGCAGCCGGGCGACCCGCAGCATCAGTCGGTAGGCGACGACCGTGAGCGCCGCACCGACGAGCAGCAGGACGGCCCCGGCGGGCGAGTCGTAGGCGCGGATCGCCTCGGGGCGCGACGCGAGCATCGCGAGCACGACCCACGGGGCGGCGACCGCCAGTCGCGCGGCGTAGACCGTCCACCCCTGGCGCGCCTCGAGCTCGCCGCGCGTGCGCAGGTCGTCGCGCAGGAACGACGACAGCGTCCGCAGCAGGCGCCCGAGGTCCGTGCCGCCGACGTCCCGGGTGAGCCGCAGCGCCTCCACGATGCGGTCGGCCACGGGGTCGGCGAGACGCTCCTTGAGGGCGTCGAGGCTGTCGGCGAACCGTCCGGTCGCGCGGTAGTCCTCGGCGAACGCTCGGAACGGTAGCCGCAGCTCGGCCGGGCCGCGGTCGCCCAGCTGCGCGACCGCCTCGGGCAGGGACAGCCCGGCGCGCACGCCCGAGGCCAGGTGGTCGACGACGTCGGGCCACAGCTCACGGGTCCGCGCGAGCCGGCGCCGCGCACGTCCGCGCACGAGCGCCCACGGCGCGCTCGCCGCGAACACCGCGACGCACGCCGTCACGGCCGGGACGGGCACGAGGAGGAACGACGCGGCGGCGAGCACGAGCCCGACGGTCGCGCTCGCGGCGACGAGCCCGCCGGGCGTCACCCCCGTGACCTCGGCCTGCGTGAGGACGTCCTGCACGCGCGCGGCCCACCCGTCGCCGCGCCGCCCACGACCCTCCGCGAGCGGCCACCACGACCACCACACGCACGCGAGCCCGACGCCGAGCAGCAGCCCCACCACGACCCCCACGCTCACGTCCTCCGCAGGAGGGCCGCGACGTCGACCCCGGCGCGCGCGAACCGCTCGACGTGCGGGGGGAACCCGTCGCCACGGACCAGCACGCCGTCACGCGTCGTGAACAGGTCAGCGGTCTCCACGACGCCGACCTCGACGCGCCCGGGGACGGCGACGACCTCGCGCGTGCGTCGCCGCCCGCGCGCGTCGAGCTCCAGGTGCACCACGAGGTCGACCGAGGACGCGACCGTGGGCACCACGAAGCGGTCGGAGATGTTCTCCCCGGCCAGCAGCGGGAGGGTGCAGAGCTTGGTGAGCGCCTCGCGCGCCGAGCTCGCGTGGATCGTGCACATGGCCGGCACCCCGCTGTTGAGCGCGATGAGCAGGTCGAGCGCCTCCGCCTCGCGCACCTCGCCCACGAGCAGGCGGTCGGGGCGCATCCGCAGCGCCTCCTTGACGAGGCGGCGCAGCGTGATCTCCCCGGTCCCCTCGAGGTTCGGCTGCCGCGTCTGCATCGCGACCCAGTCGCGCACCGCCGGCCTCAGCTCGAAGACCTCCTCGCAGCTGACGACCCGCTCGCGTGGCGGCACCGCGCCCGCGAGCGCGTTGAGCATCGTCGTCTTCCCTGCCTGCGTGGCGCCCGAGACCAGCACGTTGAGCCCGACGCGCACCGCCGCCTGCAGGAACGCGGCGGCCTGCGGCGTGAGAGAGCCCAGGCCGACCATGTCGTCGAGGCTCGTGGCCCGCACGACGTACTTGCGGATGTTCACCGACCAGTGGCGCCGCGTGACGTCGGGGATCACGGCGTGCAGGCGCTCCCCGCCCGGCAGCGACGCGTCGACGAACGGGCTCGACAGGTCGAGGCGCCGCCCCGACACCTTGAGCATCTGCTCCACGAGGTCGCGCACCTGCTGGTCGGTGAGGATCGTGGTGGTGAGCTCGGGCTCGCCCCGCCGCGCCACGAACACCTGCGACGGTGAGTTGATCCAGATCTCCTCGACCTCGGGGTCGTCGAGGTAGCGCTGCAGCGGGCCGAGCCCGGCGACCGCGTCGACCACCGCCTTGTGCGCGGCCGCCGCGTCCCCGAGGGCGGGGACCGCCCCCACCAGCGAGCGCTCGTCGTAGTCGGCCATGGCCGCGTGCACGAGCGCGACGACGCCGGCGCGGTCGCGGACGGGGTCGACGCCGCGGCGTCGGATGAGCTCGCGCACCTCGCCCTCGAGGATCGTCACCCCGTCCATGCAGCCCCCTGCCGCTCACCTGCACCGGCGCACGCCGATGTCGGGTTCGTCCGTTTCCGGCGTCACGGTAGGGCATCGCGGGCGACCGCGGGCGCGGTCGTCCACAGGCACGGCCCGACGGGTGACCCTGGATCACCCGTCCGGGTGGCGACCCGGCCTGAGCACCCGCGGCGACGCGCCGCGGCGGGCGCCGACCCGACCGTGCGGCTCAGGCCGTGCCGGACAGCGCCGATATCCGCCCGTGGGCGTCCAGCTCGACCGCCAGGCGTCCCTGCGGCAGGTGCAGCGCGGTGCCGTCCCACTCCAGCCCGCGCAGCGCCGCGTAGCTCGCCAGGGCGCGCCGGTGGTCGTCGAGCACGCCCGCCTGCACCGTCTCGCCGATGACGCGCACCGTGCGCACCAGGTCCGGCTCGGGGAGCCGGGGCCCTTCGAGGAGCAGCCACGCACGTGTCCCGCCACCGACGTCGCCCGAGTACGCGAACCACCTGCCGGCCGCGACCCGCGCCGCGACCGACAGCTCGTACGCGAGGCGCATGCCGGGCGGGTCCTCGTCCTGGCCGTCCTCGCGGAACGGCACCTCGGGCGCCGCGAGCTCGGGGACGCCGCGCTGCTCACCGAGGGTGCGCGCGGCGGTGGCGGCACGGAGCACCTCGCTCCGGAAGCCGGCTGGGTTGGCCCATCCCCAGAGCCAGCTGCGCGGCCCGGGTGCGGCGCTGCCCAGCAGCTCGACGCCGTACGTCGTGGCCGCGGGGGTCCCCCGGGCGCCGAACGTGAACGAGCCGATCTCGAGGTCGAAGGTCCAGCTCTCCAGCCCGTGCACGTCCACCAGGTGGAGCTGCGACTCGTGGGCGAGGAACGCACCGTCGTCGACGAGCGCGGACAGGCCGGCGGATCTCACCGCCCCAGTCTGTCAGGACGCACGGACGCGCGGACGCGCGGACGCGCGGACGCACGGACGGCCGACGGCGTCGCCGGATGCCCGACGCGCGACGGCGGTCCCGCAGCCCGACGCCCGCCCGCCGCTAGGTTGTGAGCGTGAACACTCCTCCTCCCACGGGTGACCAGCACGTGCTGCGGCACGGTGACCAGGTCGCCGTCGTCACGTCCGTCGCCGCGAGCGTCCGCGAGTACCGCGTCGGCGAGCGCGACGTCGTCCTGCCGTTCGACGTCGACGCGATCGCGCCGGCCTTCTCGGGTGCCGTCCTGGCCCCCTGGCCGAACCGGCTGCGCGACGCGACGTACCGGTTCCGCGACACGACCTACCAGGTGCCGCTGACCGAGCACGAGCGCCTCACCGCGCTGCACGGCCTCGTCGCGTACACGCGGTTCGACGTCGTCGAGGCCACGGACGACGCCGTGACGCTGCGCCACGAGCTGGTCCCGACGCCCGGCTACCCCTGGCCGCTGCGCCTCGACGTCACCTACCGCCTGGCCGACGACGGCATGACGATCACCGTCGCCGCGACGAACCTCGGCAACGACGTCGCGCCGTACGGCGTCGGCTTCCACCCCTGGCTCTCGCCCGGCCCCGGCGGCGTCGACGCCAGCACGCTGCAGCTCGACGCCGCGCGCCGCGTCACGGTCGACGAGCGTCTGCTGCCCACCGGCACGCAGGCCGTGGCCGGCCCGTACGACCTGCGCGAGGGCAAGCCGCTCGCGGGCGTCGCGCTCGACGACGCGTGGGTCGACGTCACGCCCGACGCCGAGGGCCGCACGTGGGCCACGCTCGCCGGCTCGGACGGCCGCACGGTCGCCGTGTGGGCCGACGCCACGCTGCCCGCGTGGCAGGTCTGCACGGGCGACGGCATCCCCGGCATCGAGCGCCGCGGCGTCGCGGTCGAGCCGATGTCGTGCGTCGCCGACGCGTTCCGCACGGGCGACCTGCTGGTCGAGCTCGAGCCGGGCGCGACGCACGAGGTCCGCTGGGGCCTGCAGCTGCGCTGAGCACGCCCGCAGCGGCGCTGCGCACCGGGTCGGCGGGTCCGCCACGGCGGACCCGCCGGCCGCCGCCCCGGTCGTCGGGGTCGAGCGCACGGCACGACCGCGCGCCGGTCACGCAGGTGTCGGCACGCCACCGGTCACGCAGGCGTCAGGACGCCGCGAGCGACGTCAGCCGTAGTACTCGCCGTCGGACTTGACGCCCTTGGTGTACTCCCAGTGCCACGGCTCGAACGGGCCGGACCCGCCCCTGCGGGCCCACGACGGGTTCTCCCAGCCGAAGGTGCCGGCCATCTCGTTCATCCAGGCCATCTTGACCGACGAGTTCTGCAGCCCGCACAGGTCGACGGCCAGGCCCCAGCCGTGGTTGCTCTTGCCGGGCGTCGCCGCGAGGCCGCCCTTCTCCGCCTTGACGGCCTTCTGCTGCGCGAGCGTGCGGTAGCCGGAGCTCAGGCACAGGTCGGTGCCGAACTTGGCGATGTGCACCTCGTTGAGCTCCGCGAGCGCGACCGCCGCGTCGGCGCGCATCTGCGTGCGGCCGTCCCACAGCGTGCACAGGTCCTTGGTGGCGAGCAGGCCGTTCTCTCCCGACGGGCGCACCGACCCGTCGCAGCCGGGAAGGGCGGAGCGCTCCTCGCCGCGCGAGGCGACGAGGTCGCGGACCCGCGCGGTGCCGTCGGCCGAGACCAGCGCCGTGGGCGGCAGGTCGGACAGCGGGAGCGCTGTCAGCGCCGAGACGGTCGACGGGCCGTCGACCCCGGCGGCGGTCGCGGAGCCGACGACGACCTGCCCGTCGGCCATGCCCTGCGAGACGGGGACCACGACCGTCACTGCGACGAGCGCGGTGAGGACGCCGCCGCGCCCCAGCATCGTGGCCGAGCGCCGCCGCGGGGCGGAGGCCGTGGCCTCGACGGGCAGCGCGTCGACGGGGGTGCGGCTGGCGGGGACGCCGCGGGAACGGCGCACACGTGCGGCAGGTTCCGCTCGGTGGGATCCCACGACACCTCCGTTCCGACGTCCCCGATGCCATCGGTCCCCCGATGCGGTCACGGAACCATAACGGCACCCGGCCGTCGGCTCCAAGACCCCGTCACGTCACACGGGTGACGCGATCCGGACACTCTTCGCGACACACCGTCCGACACGCCGCGCCTTCACCGATCTCTCACCCCTCATGTCACAACCCACGGGTGGTCGGGGCATGGGCCGGACGTCCCGCACGGCTGCCGTGGACGCGCGGGAGCACGCCTGCGCGACCCCGCGCGGGGTGGCGCAGGCGTCAGGGCAGCTGCCCCCGCTGCATCGCGTCGCGGACCTCGCCGACGAGCTCCTCGAGGATGTCCTCCAGGAAGACGACGCCCGCGGTGCGGCCGGCGTCGTCGACCCGCGCCAGGTGGGACCCCGAGCGCTGCATCGCGGCCAGCGCGGTCTCCACCTCGTCGTCCGGGGCGACGACGGCGAGCGTCCGCACGCGCCACGCCGGGACCGGCAGCGCTCGGCTCTGGTCGTCGGCGTACAGCACGTCCTTGATGTGCAGGTAGCCGGTGGGCCGCCCGTCGTCGTCCACCACCGGGAACCGGCTGAACCCCGTGCGGGCCACCAGGTGCTCGATGTCGTCGGGCGTGCCCGACGCGCCGACCGTCACCAGGTCCTCGACCGCGACCATGACCTGGGCGGCGGTGCGGTCCGAGAACTCGATCGCGCCCGACAGCAGCCCCTGCTCGTCGGCCAGCAGGCCCTCGGCCTGCGAGCGCTCGACGATCGACTGCACCTCCTGCGCCGTGAACGCCGACGCGACCTCGTCGCGCGGCTCGACCCGGAACAGCCGCAGGACGTGGTTGGCGAGCCAGTTGAGCGCCACGATCACGGGGCGCAGCACGCGCGCGACCCAGACGAGCGGCGGGCCGAACAGCAGCACCGCCCGGTCGGGGCCGGACACCGCGAGGTTCTTGGGCACCATCTCGCCGAGCACGACGTGCAGGTACACCACCACCAGGAGCGCGAGCAGGAACGCGATCGGGTGCGTGAAGCCGTCCGGCACGCCGAGCGCGTGCAACGGCCCCTCGATCGCGTGCGCGATCGCCGGTTCGGCGACCAGGCCCAGGCTCGTCGAGCAGATCGTGATGCCCAGCTGCGCGGCCGCGAGCATGAGCGACACGTGCTCCATGGCCCACAGCACCGTGACCGCGCGGCGGTCGCCGGCCTCGGCGAGCGGCTCCATCGAGGAGCGTCGGGCCGACATGAGCGCGAACTCGGCGCCGACGAAGAACGCGTTCGCGGCCAGCAGCACCACCGCGAGCGTGAGGGCGAGCGTGCTGTCCATCAGCCCTCCCCCGCCGTGTCGGCCACGAGCTCGCTGACGCGCACGCGCTCCACGCGCCGCCCGTCCATGCGCTCGACGACCAGCCGCACGTGCCCCTCGACGACCTCGTCGCCCTCGGCGGGGATGCGCCCCAGGCGCGCCATGAGCAGCCCGCCGACGGTCTCCCAGGGGCCGTCCTCCGGCACGCGCAGGCCCGTCGCCTCGTGCAGCTCGTCGGGCCGCAGCACGCCGGGCAGCGCCCACGAGCCGTCGGCCTGCCGCGCGAGGCTGCTGCGCGTGCGGTCGTGCTCGTCCGCCACCTCGCCCACGAGCTCCTCGACGACGTCCTCGAGCGTGACGGCGCCGGACGTGCCGCCGTACTCGTCGACGACGACCGCCATCTGCAGGCCCTGCGCGCGCAGGTCGACGAGCAGCGGTCCGAGCCCCACGGTCTCGGGGACGCGCGGCGCGTCGACCATGAGCGCGGCGGCCGGCACCTCGGCGCGTCGGTCGTGCGGCACGGCCATCGCCTTGCGCAGGTGCACGAACCCGACGACGTCGTCGACCGAGTCGCCGATCACGGGGAACCGTGAGTGCCCGGTCTCGCGTGCGAGCGTCATGACGTCGGCCGCGGAGTCCTCGCGCCGCACGACGACCAGGCGCGTGCGGTCGGTCATGACGTCGACCGCGGTGAGCGTCGAGAAGTCGATCGAGTTGGTGAGCAGGGTCGCGGTGGCCGCGTCGAGCGTGCCCTGCTCCGCCGAGCGCCGCACGAGCGACGCGAGCTCGGCCGGCGACCGTGCGCCGGACAGCTCCTCGCGCGGCTCGACGCCGACGCGCCGCAGCAACGCGTTGGCGGTGCCGTTGGTCGCGGCGATGACGGGCCGCAGGCCCGAGGTGAACCCGCTCTGCAGCGGCGCGACCACGCGCGCGGTCCCGAGGGGACGCGCGATCGCGAAGTTCTTGGGGACGAGCTCGCCGAACAGCATCGAGAACCCGTTGACGAGCACGAGCCCGAGCACCGCCGTGAGCGCCGTGAGGGCCGCACCCGTGAGCCCGGCGGCCTCGAGCGGGACGCCCAGCAGCCGGACCACCGCGGGCTGCGTCGTGTAGCCGAGCAGGACGGTGGTGACGGTGATGCCGACCTGCGCGCCGGACAGCTGCGTCGACAGGTGGTGCAGCGCACGCACGACCGAGCGGCCGCGTGCGTCGTCGGGACGCGTCTGCTGCTCGACGAGCCCGGGGTCGAGCGTGACGAGCGAGAACTCGGCGGCGACGAACACCGCCGTGCCGGCCGTGAGGAGCGCGCCGAGGCCGACGAGCAGCCAGTCGGTCAGCACCGTGCACCCCCGGGCGGAGCCAGGGGGCCGTCGGCGACGCGGCCCGCCGGCAGGGCGGGACGCCGCGGCGACCGCGGGGACGGGGGGACGAGGAGGAGGTGCCGGCCCGTTCGCGTCGCACGGGGGCCCGACCCCCGTGACGGCCCGCCCGCGCGCGGCGCGAGGGGGACGCGATGCCGGCAGCGACTCGAGCTGCTCATGGTGGGCGACATCCTACGGACAGACCGCGCGCCGGCGCGGCTCGCCGGGCCCGCTCACGGCTCGGTGTGCCACGCTGGCCCCATGGTCACCAGCGTGTCGCGCCCGGGCACCACCACGGTGCTCGTCGTGGAGGACGAACCCGCCATCGCCCAGGCGATCGTGCACCGTCTCGCCGCCGAGGGGTGGACGGTCGAGTCGGTCGGCGACGGCCACGCCGGAGTCGCCGCCGCCGCGCGGCTGCAGCCCGACGTCGTCGTGCTCGACGTCATGCTGCCCGGCATCGACGGCCTCGAGGTGTGCCGGCAGATCCAGGCCGAGCGCCCGGTGCCGGTGCTCATGCTCACGGCGCGCGACGACGAGACGGACATGCTCGTCGGGCTGGGCGTCGGCGCCGACGACTACATGACCAAGCCGTTCTCGATGCGCGAGCTCGTGGCCCGCACGAAGGTGCTGCTGCGCCGCACCGAGCGCGCGGCGCGCGCCGCCGAGCTCGCGACGGTGCAGCAGCCCGACCCGCCGCTCGTGATCGGCGACGTGACGATCGACAGCGCGCAGCGGCGCGTGCTGCGCGGCGACACCGAGGTGCACCTGACGCCCACCGAGTTCGACCTGCTGCTGACCCTCGCGTCGTCGCCGCGCACGGTCCTCACGCGTGAGCGGCTGCTCGCCGACGTGTGGGACTGGGTCGACGCGAGCGGCACGCGCACCGTCGACTCGCACGTCAAGGCGCTGCGCCGCAAGCTCGGCCCCGACCTGATCCGCACGGTGCACGGCGTCGGCTACGCGTTCGAGCCGGCCGACGACGACGGCACCGCGGCGGACGCCCCGTCGTGACGTCCCCCCCGTCGCCACCGGCCCGCCACGCGCGCGGCGACGACCGCTGGCACCTGCCGGACGTGCGTCCGCTGGACCCGCTGCGCAGCATCAAGATCAAGCTGGGCGTCCTGGTGGCCTCCACGGTGACGCTCGCGGCGTTCGTGATCTGGGTGGGCTACGGCCGGGCGCTCGGGCCGAGCCGCACGCTGCCGCTGGCGATCGTGCTGTCGCTCATCGTCACGCAGCTGCTGGCACGCGGCATGACGTCGCCGCTGCGCGAGATGACGATGGCGGCGCGCGCGATGGCCGGCGGCGACTACAGCCGCCGGGTGCGCTCGACGAGCCGCGACGAGGTCGGGCAGCTCGCCGAGGCGTTCAACACGATGGCGGACGACCTGCAGAACCTCGACACGTTCCGGCGCGAGCTCGTCGCGAACGTCTCGCACGAGCTGCGCACCCCGGTGACGGCCCTGCAGGCGCAGCTGGAGAACATGGTCGACGGCGTGAGCGAGCCCGACCCCGCGACGCTGGCGACCGCGCTCGCGCAGACCGAGCGGCTCTCGCGGCTCGTCTCGTCGCTGCTCGACCTGTCGCGCGTCGAGGCGGGTGCCATGGAGCTGCGCACGCAGGACGTGCCGCTCGCGCGGCTCCTGGGCGAGGCGACCGACGAGGCCTCGCTGGTGGGTGCGGCCAAGCGGCTGCGGTTCGGCGTCGACGTCGAGCCGCCCGACCTCACGGTGCCGGCCGACCCCGAGCGCCTGCACCAGGTGGTCGCGAACCTGCTGCAGAACGCGGCGCGGCACTCCCCGGAGGACGACGAGGTCACGGTCGTCGCGCGTCGCGTGGGCGAGGACGTCCAGATCGACGTGGTCGACCACGGCCCGGGCATCGCCCGGGAGCAGCGCGCGCACGTGTTCGAGCGGTTCGTGCGCGGCAACACGCCCGCGCTGACGGGTCAGGGCTCGACGGGTGGCACCGGGCTGGGCCTGGCGATCGTGCGCTGGGCCGTCGAGCTCCACGGCGGCACGGTCGAGGTCGCCGACTCGCCCTCGGGCTGCACGATGCGGGTACGCCTGCCGGCGGCACCCGCGACCCGCCCTTGAGGTGCCCAGCAGACCGCCTTGCCCCGGCATTTGACCGGCGTTGACACGCGTGCGGCACAGGGGTGAAGAGCCTGCGCAGATCACCGGCGCGCACCACCCGCAAGGGGCCTGGGACCCAGGCGACCACGTAGTGTTGTCATCAACAGAACTGGCGACGGCGCGGTCCGGTACCGCGCACCGGAAGTGGGCGATCCCAGCGTGACGCAGAACGCGCAGTCCGACTCCCCCCGTGCCGACTTCGGCGCGAACGAGTGGCTCGTCGACGAGCTGTACGAGCAGTACCGGAAGGACCGCAACGCGGTGGATCCGGCCTGGTGGGACTTCTTCGAGGGCTACAAGCCCGAGACGTCGTCCGCCGACTCGGACGGCGACGCGAGCACCGCCCCCCCGACGGGTGCGACGACGACCGCGGCGACGACGCCGCCGGGTCAGGGGGACGCCGAGCCGGCCGCGGCGGCGCCCGCGGCGGATGCCGCAGCGCCTTCCGCGACGGCCACCACCGCCGACGCACCGGCGGCGAGCGCGCCGACGGCACCGGCGCGGCCCGAGGTGCCGACCGGCCCGTCGCCCGTCGCGACCGCGCAGCCCGCGACCGCTCCCTACGCCGAGGTCGCCACGCGCCGCTCGGCCGGGGACGGCGTGCAGCCCGTGGACGACGTCCAGAAGCTGCGCGGCCCGGCGGCACGCGTGGTCACCAACATGGAGTCCTCGCTCGAGGTCCCCACGGCCACGTCGGTGCGTGCGGTCCCGGCCAAGCTCATGGTCGACAACCGCATCGTCATCAACAACCACCTCGCGCGCGGCCGTGGCGGCAAGGTGTCGTTCACGCACCTCATCGGCTTCGCGCTGGTCGAGGCCGTCGGCGAGATGCCGGCCATGAACGCGTCCTACACGCTGGTCGACGGCAAGCCGGGCGTCCTGCAGCCCGCGCACGTCAACCTCGGCCTCGCGATCGACCTCGCCAAGCCGGACGGCACGCGCCAGCTGCTGGTGCCGTCGATCAAGAAGGCCGAGACCCTCGACTTCGCGCAGTTCTGGACGGCGTACGAGGACGTCGTGCGGCGCGCGCGCAACAACAAGCTCTCGGTCGACGACTTCGCGGGCACGACGCTGTCGCTGACCAACCCGGGCACGATCGGCACGGTGCACTCGGTGCCGCGCCTCATGCAGGGGCAGGGCACGATCGTCGGCGTCGGTGCGATGGACTACCCCGCGGAGTTCGCGGGCACGTCCGACGAGCAGCTCAACCGCATGGGCGTCTCGAAGGTCCTGACGATCACGTCGACCTACGACCACCGCATCATCCAGGGCGCGCAGTCCGGCGACTTCCTGCGGATCCTGTCGCGCAAGCTGCTCGGCGAGGACGGGTTCTACGACCGCGTGTTCGCGGCGCTGCGCGTGCCGTACGAGCCCGTGCGCTGGGTCCGCGACGCGAGCCACGACCCGGACGCCGAGGCGATCAAGCCCGCCCGGATCGCCGAGCTGATCCACGCCTACCGCTCGCGCGGGCACCTCATGGCGGACACCGACCCGCTCGCGTACCGCCAGCGCAAGCACCCCGACCTCGACGTGCAGAACCACGGCCTGACGCTCTGGGACCTCGACCGCACGTTCCCGACGGGCGGGTTCACCGGCAAGACGCGCGCCACCCTGCGCGACGTGCTGGGCCTGCTGCGCGACTCGTACTGCCGCACCGTCGGCGCCGAGTACATGCACCTGCAGGACCCGCGGCAGCGCCGCTGGCTGCAGGAGCGCCTGGAGTCCGGGTACGCGCGCACGCCGCGCGAGGACCAGCTGCGGATCCTGCGCCGCCTCAACGCCGCCGAGGCGTTCGAGACGTTCCTGCAGACCAAGTACGTGGGCCAGAAGCGGTTCTCGCTCGAGGGCGGCGAGTCGCTCATCCCGCTGCTCGACGCGATCCTGTCGCGCGCGGCCGACGGCGGCCTCGACGAGGTCGGCATCGGCATGGCGCACCGCGGGCGCCTCAACGTGCTCGCGAACATCGCCGGCAAGTCCTACGGGCAGATCTTCAGCGAGTTCGAGGGCAACCAGGACCCCAAGTCGGTCCAGGGCTCGGGCGACGTCAAGTACCACCTGGGCACCGAGGGCGTGTTCACGGCCGAGTCGGGCGCCACGACCGCCGTGTACCTCGCGGCGAACCCGTCGCACCTCGAGGCGGTCGACCCGGTGCTCGAGGGCATCGTGCGCGCCAAGCAGGACCGCATCGACCTGGGTGGCGACGGCTTCTCGGTGCTGCCGATCCTCATCCACGGCGACGCCGCGTTCGCGGGCCAGGGCGTCGTGTTCGAGACGCTCAACCTCGCGCAGCTGCGCGGGTACCGCACGGGCGGCACGATCCACGTGATCGTCAACAACCAGGTCGGGTTCACCACGGGCCCGTCGTCGTCGCGGTCCTCGCAGTACGCGACCGACGTGGCCAAGGGCCTGCAGGTCCCGATCTTCCACGTCAACGGCGACGACCCGGAGGCCGTCGTCCGGGTGGCCGAGCTCGCGTTCGAGTACCGCGAGCAGTTCGACCGCGACGTCATCATCGACATGGTCTGCTACCGCCGCCGCGGCCACAACGAGGGCGACGACCCCTCGATGACGCAGCCCCTGATGTACAACCTCATCGAGGCCAAGCGGTCGGTGCGCAAGGCGTACACCGAGACGCTCGTCGCGCGCGGCGACATCACGCTCGAGGAGGCCGAGCAGGTGCTGCGCGACTACCAGTCGCAGCTCGAGCGGGTCTTCGCCGAGACCCGCGAGGACGGCTGGACGCCCCCGACGGCCGACACCGAGACGGTCGCGGGCCTCGAGCGGCCCGAGTCGCAGCACGAGGACGCGGGCGTCATGGTCGGCTGGCAGACCGCCGTGCCCGCGTCGGTGCTGCAGCGCATCGGCCTGGCGCACGTGAGCCCGCCCGAGGGCTTCACGGTGCACCCCAAGCTCGCGCAGCTGCTCGCGAAGCGCGAGCAGATGAGCCGCGACGGCAACGTCGACTGGGGGTACGGCGAGATCCTCGCGTTCGGCTCGCTGCTGGTCGAGGGCACGCCCGTGCGCCTGGCCGGGCAGGACTCGCGCCGCGGGACCTTCGTGCAGCGTCACGCGGTGCTGCACGACCGCGAGACGGGCGCCGAGTGGACGCCGCTGCTGTACCTCTCGGCCGACCAGGCGAAGTTCTGGGTGTACGACTCCTCGCTGTCGGAGTACGCCGCGCTCGGCTTCGAGTACGGCTACTCGGTCGAGCGCCCCGACGCGCTCGTGCTGTGGGAGGCGCAGTTCGGCGACTTCGTCAACGGCGCCCAGACCGTCATCGACGAGTTCATCTCGTCGGCCGAGCAGAAGTGGGCGCAGCGCTCGTCGGTCGTGCTGCTGCTCCCCCACGGCTACGAGGGCCAGGGGCCGGACCACTCGTCGGCGCGCATCGAGCGGTTCCTGCAGCTCGCGGCCGAGGACAACATGACGATCGCGCAGCCCTCGACGCCCGCGTCGCACTTCCACCTGCTGCGCCGTCAGGCGTACCAGCGCCCGCGCCGCCCGCTCGTGGTGTTCACGCCGAAGTCGATGCTGCGGCTCAAGGCCGCGACGTCGTCGGTCGAGGACTTCACGTCCGGGACGTTCCGCACGGTGATCGGCGACGACCTCGCGTCGGCCAAGGCGGACCAGGTCACGCGCGTGCTGCTGTGCTCCGGCAAGGTCTACTGGGACCTGCTCGCGCACCGCGTGCAGTCGGGCGACCAGCAGACCGCGATCGTCCGCCTCGAGCAGCTCTACCCGCTCGAGCCCGACGCGCTGCGCGAGGCCCTCGCGCCGTTCGACGGTGCCGAGCTGGTCTGGGTGCAGGACGAGCCGCGCAACCAGGGCCCGTGGACGTTCGTGTCGACGCACCTGCCGCAGGTCGTCGAGCGCCCGGTGAGCGTCGTGTCGCGGCCCGAGTCGGCGTCGCCGGCCGCGGGCTCGGCCAAGAAGCACGCGGTGGAGCAGAAGGAGCTCGTCGAGGCGGCCTTCCGCCGCTGACGGCTCCCTCGTCCCCCGCGCGGACGCCCCGGCACCCCCTCCGGTGCCGGGGCGTCCGCGCGTGCGGGCGCGGCCCGCGGCTCACCCGAAGGTGAACGAGAACACCTGCACGCCGGGCGTCGCGCGCACCTCGACGGTCCCGGTCGTGAGGTCGGGCCGGGCGAGCAGCCGGTACGAGCGCGGCGGCCCCGACACCTGGTGCTCGACCTCGTCGACGACCGCCCCCGACGCGTCGCGCACGACCGCCGTCACCGTGCCCTCCCCGCCGACGACCGTGCGGACCTCGCTCGCCGAGAACCTCAGGTGCAGCGCCGCGTCCTCGCCCGCCGTCGCGCCCTGGTAGTCCGTGGTCCACGTCCCGTCGAGCGCGACGGTGTCGGCCGGCTGCTCGGTGGGCGCGGCGTAGGTGTGCTCGCCCTCGACGTACTCCCCGGCGACGTTGCTGCGCCTGCCGACCGACAGGAACGTCTCGGGCGTGATCTGCGCGCCGTCGGGCGTGCGGTCGTCGACCTGCGTGCGCGGCGGCAGCGTGACGCCCGGGTCCGCGGCCTGCAGGAGCTCGCGCACGAGGTCCTCGGTCACGTCGTAGCCGCCCTCGCCCTGGTGCACGTGCCGGACCTGCCCGTCCGCGTCGACGAGGTACGACGCGGGCCAGTACCGGTTCCGGTACGCGCTCCACGTGGCGTAGGAGTTGTCCTGCGCGACCGGGTAGGTGATGCCGAGGCGCCGCGCGCCGTCGACGACGTTGTCGGTCTCGCGCTCGAACGCGTACTCGGGCGTGTGCACGCCGACCACGACGAGCCCCGCGTCGCGGTACGCCTGCCACCACGCCTCGACGTGCGGCACCGACCGCTGGCAGTTGATGCAGGAGTAGGCCCAGAAGTCGAGCAGGACGACCTTGCCGCGCAGGTCCGCCATCGTGAGGTCCGCGCCGTCGGGCGTCTGCAGCCAGGTGTCGATGCCGCGCAGCTCGGGTGCGGGGCCGCAGTCCTCGAGCGTCGTCGCGCCCTGCGTGCAGCGGGACAGTCCCTCGTTCTCGGCCGTGACGACGCCGCCGAGGTCGAGCTGCTGCGTGACGCGCTCGTCGGCCGCGAGGCGCTGCTGCAGGCTGTCGGCCCAGCCCGGCAGCGCGCGCTGCAGCCCGTCGGTGAGGTTGAACGCGAGCGCGGCCGCGAGCGCGAGCATGACGGCCCCGCCCACGGCGCGCACGCGCCGCTGGTGCGTGCGCAGGAACGCGAGCCGCTCGGTCGCGCGGCGCCCGGCGAGCGCGAGCGCGAGCAGCGGCAGCGCGACGCCGATCGCGAACCCGATCGTCAGCGCGATCGTCGAGGCGTCGACGCGCCCGGTCGCGCCCGCGACGGTGACGGCCGCGAGCACGGGCCCCGCGCACGGCACGTACACGGCGCCCAGCCCCAGGCCGAGGACGAACGCACCCCGGTCCCGACCGGGCGCGCGCCGCGGCGCGAGGCGTGCGAACGGCCGCTCGACGACCTGCTCGAGCCGCGGCACCAGCAGGCCGAGCCCCATGACGACGAGCACCGCGATGCCCGCCCAGCGCAGCGTGTCACCCGGGAGCCCGAGCGCGTTGAGGACGACGGTGCCGGCCAGCGTCGCGAGCGAGAACGCGGTGACGAGCCCCGCGACGACGAGGTAGGGCCGCGCGCCGCGGGCCGGCGCGGGGGCCGGTGCCGCGTCGCCGCGCGTGAGCAGCGTCGGCTGCTCCAGCACGCCGACGCCGGCGGCGGCACCGCGCACGGGCGCGGCCGTCGTGGCACGGACGGGCGCCGCGCGGCCCCGGCCGGTGCGGGCCCCCTGCGCACCCGCGCTGAGCAGCACGACCGGGAGCACCGGGAGGATGCAGGGCGAGATCCCGGTCACCAGGCCGCCGACGAGTCCGACGAGCGTCACCACCACGAGGTCCATGCCGGGGGTTCGGCGCGGGGCGCCCCGTGGATGGGTCGGGACGGCGACGACCGTCGCGAGCAGGGCGCCCGGCCGGGCGCCCGGGCCGGGCCGTGCGGGCCCGCACGGGACCCGGCGGGAACTCGTCGACGATCCGACCCATCCACCCCGGGGCGCGGCTCCGAACCACGGGCGACGGCGGAGGACGAGAGGTCCTCCGCAGCACCCTGGAGGAGACGACCATGCAGATCTCGACCCGCACGCGCCTGTCCGCCGCGCTGCTGCTGACGACCGGCCTGGCACTCACCGCCTGCAGCTCGGGCGACGACACGGGCGCGGAGACGACGCCCGACGCGATGACCTCGATGGCGCCGACGCCGTCGGCCACCCCCGAGGACATGGCGACCGACGACGGCGACATGATGGCGTCCGGCCTCGTGGGCCCCGGCTGCGCCGACTACGCGGCGACGGTGCCGGACGGCGCCGGCTCGATCGAGGGCATGTCGACCGACCCGGTCGCCACGGCCGCGTCGAACAACCCGCTGCTGACCACGCTGACGGCTGCGGTCTCGGGCCAGCTCAACCCCGACGTGAACCTGGTCGACACGCTCAACGGCGGCGAGTTCACGGTGTTCGCGCCGGTCGACGAGGCGTTCGCGAAGATCGACCCGGCCACGATCGAGTCGCTCAAGACCGACGCAGCGACCCTGTCCTCGATCCTCACGTACCACGTGGTGGAGGGCCGGCTCTCGCCCGACCAGATCGCCGGCGAGCACACGACCGTGCAGGGCGGCACGGTCGACGTGACCGGTTCGGGCGACATGCTCAAGGTCAACGACGCGAACGTCGTCTGCGGTGGCGTGCAGACCGCCAACGCCACGGTGTACCTGATCGACGGCGTGCTGATGCCGACGATGTGACGCACCGCTGACCCGGTGCGGGGCGGATGCCAGGGCCCGCACCGCACCGCGGCCCCGGCGACCTCCGAGCGCCGTGCGGGCCGGGCGCCCCCGTCCTCCGCCGAGGACGGGGGCGTCGCCGCGTCCGTGCCCGGGCCGCTCGTCGCGGCGTCGGGCGCGCCGGCTCAGGCGGTGAGGGACGCCGCCTCGTCCGCGACGCCGTCGTCGCCGCACGCGAACTGACGTCGGTAGCTCAGCGGCGTGGTGCCGAGCGTGCGGGCGAAGTGGTGACGCAGCAGCGCCCCGGTGCCGAAGCCGCTGCGCCGCGCGACCTCGTCGACGGGGACGTCGGTGCGCTCGAGGAGCTCCTGCGCGCGGGCGACCCGCTGCCGGGCGACCCACGCGGCGGGCGTCGCGCCGGTCTCGGCGCGGAACCGGCGCGCGAACGTGCGCTCGGAGGTGAAGGCGCGGGCGGCGAGCGCGGGCACCGACAGGTCCTCGTCGAGGTGCTCGACCATCCACGCGAGCAGCGGCGCGAGCGTGTCGGCCTGCGGGGGCAGCGGGGTCTCGACGTACTGGGCCTGGCCGCCGTCGCGCTGCGGCGGCACGACCATGCGGCGCGCGACGCTCGCGGCGGCGGCCGCGCCGAGCTCACGGCGGACGAGGTGCAGGCACGCGTCGATGCCAGCGGCCGTGCCCGCACCCGTGATGACGCGGTCGTCCTCGACGAAGAGCACGTCGGGGTCGACGGTCGTGGCGGGGAAGCGCGCGGCGAGCGCGGCGGCGTGCATCCAGTGGGTCGTGCAGCGGCGACCGTCGAGCAGCCCGGCCTCCCCCAGGGCGAACGCGCCGCTGCAGATGCTCAGGAGCCACGCGCCGCGCGCGTGCGCGGCGCGCAGCGCGTCGAGGACGTCCTCGGGGAGGTCGGCGGGCGGCACGCCGTAGGCCGGCACGACGACGAGGTCGACGTCACGCGTGGCCTCCAGGCCGTGCTCGACGACGATCGAGAACCCCGACTTGGTCGGCAGCGTCGCACCGGCGCGCGGGCCGCAGACCCGGAAGTCGAACACCGGCCCGCCGGTGTCGGAGCGGTCGATGCCGAAGACCTCGCAGGCGGTGCCGAGCTCGAACGCGGCCGCGTTCGGCAGGGCGAGGACGGCGACGGAGCGGAGCACGCCTCTACCGTCGCACGCCGTTGGCAGAATCTCAATGCTCACTGTCGTTCCCGCCACTAGTGACGCGATGGCGATGGGCGGAGAGTTTCTGCCATGAACCTCGTCCTGCTCCTCGTCTCCCTGGCCGCCTTCACCGCGTGGGTCACCTGGCTCGTCGTGCTCGTCCGCCGCGACGGCCTCGGCCACCGCGAACCGCCCCGGTCGCACCACGACTGGGCGCAGGAGCCCGCTCCAGCACCCCGCACGCCCGCACGGACCCGCTGAGGCGCCGTCACGCGTGCCGCACGACACGTCCGACGTCCGCGGCGATGACCGCGCCCGGGACCGCCGGGCCTGCGAGACTGTCCGCAGCGCCGGACCGGCCGGCGCGGCAGCACGGGCAGGAGTGGTGGGCGTGGCTGAGCTGCGGCTCGCGGTCGTCGGTGACGAGCTGGTCGCCGGCGCGGGCGACCCGAAGGGCCTGGGCTGGGTCGGCCGGGTCACCGCGCGCACACCGCTGCCCGACCCCCCGACCGTCATGACGCTGGCCGTGCCGGGCGAGACCAGCACCGAGCTCGGCGGGCGGTGGGACGCCGAGGTCTCGCGCCGCCTGCACCCCGAGGCGGACAACCGCCTCGTCGTCGCGCTGGGACGCGCCGACGTCGCCGCGGGCCTGTCGCTCGCGCGCAGCCGGCTCAACCTCGCCAACGTCCTCGACGTCGCCGAGCAGCGGCGCATGCCCGCGTTCGTCGTCGGCCCGCCGCCCGGGGACCCGGCCGACGGCGACCAGCTCGCCGAGCTCTCGGCGGCGCTGGGCGACGTCGCCGCACGCCGCCGCGTCCCCTACGTCGACATGTACTCACCGCTCGCCGCGCACGACCAGTGGCTCGCGGACATGGCGGTCTCCCCTCGCCACCTGCCCGGCCAGGCCGGGTACGGCCTCATGGCCTGGCTCGTGCTGCACACCGGCTGGCACCAGTGGCTGGGCCTGCCGGATGACGTCGCCTGACCCCCTGCGCACCTCGGCGGACGCACCGCTCGACACCGCGACGGCGGCGGTCGTCGGCCCCCGGGGCGCTCTCAACGTCTGCGTGCGGGTCGCCGTCATCCTCCTGGTCCCGGCGGCGCTGCTGCTCGCGACGTTCGCGGCCCAGCTGCCCGCGCCCGACGACTGGGGCGTCGGCCCCGGGACCGCCGTGCGCCTCGTCGCGCTCGTCTACGTCGTCCACCTGCTCGCGACGTTCGCGTGCGGCTGGCCCGCCGGCGTCCTGACGGCCCACCTGGTGCGCCACCGGGGCTCCGAGGTCACCCACGTCATGGCCTTCGCGGCCTGCGGCGCGGTCCTCGGAGTCCTCGTCCCGGCGCTGCTGGTGCTGCTGTCCGGCCCGCCGCTGGGCGCCGGGCCGGGGTTCGGCACCGTTGCCGTGCTGGCGGTCGTGTACTGCCCCGTCGGCGCGATCGTCGCCGGACTGGCACGCGCCTGGGCCGGCCGCGCCGCCCGACGGCGGGCCCGGACGTCGCCGCCGAGCGTGACGGCCTGACCCGTCGGGCGCCGCCGCGTGCGGGCAGCGCCCGACGGTGCCGCGTCCGTCAGCGCAGCGTCGAGCGCATGGTGCGCAGGGCCGTGTCGAGCACCGTCCGCAGCGTCTCGACGGTGAGCTGGTCGACACCTCCGGCGGCGTCCGCCCGGCGCAGGTCGGCACGGACCTCGTCGGCGAACCGGCGCACGGCCGCCTCCGCCTCGACACGGCGCCCGTGCGACGCCGCGCGCTCCAGGTCGGGGGGCCCCGCCGACGGGACGGCGGCGTCGCGGGCCCGCTGCGCGGCCGACGCCAGGTCCGCCCGCAGGCCGCGCATGGCGGCACGCACGTCGTCCCGGACCTGCGTCGCGTGCGCGCGCACCGTCTCGGCGATCTCGGCCTCGAGGTGCGCGAGCTCGCCGCGCCGGTCGTCGAGCTCGGCGCGACCCGCGTCGGTCAGCGTGTACGTCGCCTTGCGGCCGTCGTCGGAGCGCTGCACGAGCCCCTCCTCCTCGAGCCGCGCGAGCCGGGGGTAGACCGTCCCGGCGCTCGGGCGGTAGGTGCCGCCGAACCTGTCGGTGAGCGCGGTGATGAGCTCGTAGCCGTGCCGTGGACCGTCCTCGAGGAGCGCGAGCAGGTAGAGCCGGAGCTGGCCGTGGGCGAAGACCTTGACCATCAGAGCGCCTCGTCCTGCACGGGCGCGTCCTGCACGGGAGCGTCCTGCACCGGGGCGTCCTCGACGGGTGCGTCCTGCACCGGCTCGTCGTGCGTCGGGTACGAGCGCAGCACGGTCACGTGCCCGGTCACGGTCGTGGCCGACAGGAACGTGCCGCCCTCTCCCGCGTCGACCTCCACGGTGCGCTGACCCGGCGACGACCCCTTGTGCTCCTGGCCGTCGACGACGAGCCGCCCGGAGACCGACTGCGCACGCGCACGCAGGCCCGCACCGGCGGGGATCCGCACCGTGAGGTCGCCCGAGACCGTGGTGACCGTGAGCGAGGAGGTGCCGGTGCCCACGTCGAGCGAGACCGCCCCCGAGACCGAGTTGCCCTGCACGAGCGTGAGCTGACCGGACGCCGACAGCTCGCCCGACACGGTGTTGAAGCGCAGGTCGCCGTCGAGGCCGCGCGCGACGACCTCGCCCGAGACGCTGTGCGTCGAAAGCCGCCCGCGCAGGTCGTCGACCACGACCGACCCCGAGACGGTGGACACCGACGCGTCCTGGCGCAGGCCCGCGACCAGGCCGTCCGCGCTGACGGTGCCGACCTTGGCCAGGACGTCGCTCGGGACGGCGACGTGGACGTCGGCGCGGTCCTTGTCCTGGAAGTTGCGGAACTTCTCGACGAAGCCCTCCCAGCCGCCCAGCGTGAAGCTGTACCCGATGCGCAGCTCGCCGTCGGACAGCGTGACCTCGAGCGGCCGGCCGTCGACGCGGTGCACCTCGATGCGCGCCCCACGAGCGCCGGGGTCGTCGTGCGCGACGACGTCGACGCGCCCCCCGACCAGCCCGACGCGCAGCGCGCGCAGGTCCTCGACCTCGATCACCTGCGGGCCGGCGACGACCCAGGACTCCGTCGACATGGTTCCTCCAACGAGATATGTCGTGTCGTGATGACACGCTATATCGCGTTCTCCCGCGCGGCAACCCCGCGGAGGTGCTGCGGGGGGCTCAGGCCACGACGCCCGCGGCGCGCAGCTCGACGGTCAGGTCGTGCGGGTTCGACGCCACGGACAGCGCCTCCTCGTACGTCACGACCGTGTCGCGGACCAGCGTGAACAGGTGCTGGTCGAACGTCTGCATCTTGTAGAAGTCGCCGTCCTTGATGAGGTCGGTCAGCGGCGGGTTGTCCTGCGGCTCGACGATCGCCTCGGCCGTCCGGCCCGTGTTGACCATGACCTCGATGACCGCCCGGCGCCCCGAGGTGTCGGCGCGCCGGACCAGCCGCTGCGAGACGATCCCCCGCAGCGTCTGCGCGAGCGCGATGCGCACCTGCTTCTGCTCGTGCGGCGGGAAGAAGTCGACGATGCGGTTGACCGTCTCGGCCGCGTCGATCGTGTGCAGCGTCGAGAGCACCAGGTGCCCCGTCTCGGCCGCCGACAGCACCGCGCGCACCGTCTCGACGTCACGCATCTCGCCCACCAGGATCACGTCGGGGTCCTGACGCATCGCGGCGCGCAGCGCCACCGAGAAGTCCGCGGTGTCCTGACGGACCTCGCGCTGCGAGACGATCGCCTTCTTGTCCGAGTGCAGGACCTCGATCGGGTCCTCGATCGTGACGATGTTGACCTCGCGGTAGGAGTTGATCAGGTCGACCATCGCCGCGAGCGTCGTGGTCTTGCCCGCACCCGTGGGGCCCGTGACGATGACCAGCCCGCGCGGCTCGAGCGCCAGCTCCCCCACGACCTCGGGCAGGCCGAGCTCGCCCAGCGCCTGCGCACCGATCGCGACGCGCCGGAACACCAGGCCGAACGTGCCGCGCGCCTGGTAGGCGTTGACGCGGAACCGCCCGACACCCGACAGCGAGTACGCGAAGTCCGCCTCCTTGGTCCTGCGGAAGTCCTCGACCATGTCGTCCGGCAGGACCTCCTCGAGCATGTGCTCGGTGTCCACGGGACGCAGCTCGGGGGCCTGCAGCTTGCGCAGCCGCCCGTCGACCCGCACGCGCGGCGCCGAGCCGACCTTGCA
Organism: Cellulomonas sp. B6; assembly: GCF_001462455.1. Taxonomy (GTDB): domain Bacteria; phylum Actinomycetota; class Actinomycetes; order Actinomycetales; family Cellulomonadaceae; genus Cellulomonas. Next base: position 6,386 of record NZ_LNTD01000051.1, on the reverse strand, counting down.
GTGCAGGTCCGACCCGCCCGTGCTGGCGAGGGCGTGCAGGAACGGGACCACGGACTGGGGCTGCTGGCTCACCCGGGGGATATCGGGATCGTGGCGCCCGCACTTGAGCGGCGCGAGCGGCGCACGGTGTGTGGGACCATGGTGCGACATCCCCGGTGCGCGCCCCCGTCGGCGTGCGCCGCGACCCGAGGAGAACCAGCGATGAGCAAGCGTGGCCGCAAGCGTCGCTCCCGCAAGGGGAACGCCGCCAACCACGGCAAGCGTCCCAACGCCTGAGCGTTCGACGCCGTGACGTCACGAGGGCCCCGGAGCATCGGCTCCGGGGCCCTCGTGCGTGCTGGCGGACGGCGCCCGGTCAGGAGTCCTGGCCGGACGCGGCACGCAGCCGCAGCACCGTGATCTGCTCGTAGATCCGCAGCCGCAGGGTCGCGGGCGCCTCCTCCTGGCAGCAGCGCTTGACGAGCTGCTTCATGACGAGCTCGATCTGCTCCTCCTCGAGGCACTCGGAGCACTCGTGCAGGTGCGCCTCGACCCGGTCGCGGTCGAGGACCCCCAGCTCGGAGTCCACGTACTCCCACAGCCGTTCGACGGCCTCGTCGCACCCGCACGGCGAGCCCGGTGCGGCACGACGGACGTCGAGCGCCGGGTCGGTCCCCTCGGCGGGCGCACCCTGGTCCGCGCTCACCGCGCACCGCCGGCGGTGAGGCCGCGCTCGCGCGCGTAGTCCGACAGCAGGTCGCGCAGCTGCGCGCGACCGCGGTGCAGCCGGGACATCACCGTCCCGATCGGCGTGCCCATGATCTCGGCGATCTCCTTGTACGCGAAGCCCTCGACGTCCGCGAGGTACACGGCGATGCGGAAGTCCTCGGGGATCTGCTGCAGCGCGTCCTTGACGTCCGAGTCGGGCAGGTGGTCCAGCGCGTCGGCCTCGGCCGAGCGCAGGCCCCGCGACGTGTGCGACTCGGCGCGCGCGAGCTGCCAGTCCTCGATCTCCTCCGACCGCGACTGCTGCGGCTCACGCTGCTTCTTGCGGTAGGAGTTGATGTACGTGTTGGTGAGGATCCGGTAGAGCCACGCCTTGAGGTTCGTGCCCGGCCGGTACTGGTGGAACGCGGCGAACGCCTTGGTGAAGGTCTCCTGGACGAGGTCCTCGGCGTCGGCGGGGTTGCGCGTCATGCGCAGCGCGGCGCCGTAGAGCTGGTCCAGGTGGACCAGCGCCTCGGCCTCGAACCGGTCGCTGCGGGCAGCGTCGTCCTCGCCGGCCGGGGCACGCGTGGTGCCCCCGTCGTCGAGGCCCGTGTCGTCGAGGCCCGCAGGGCTCTCAGGGTGCTCGCTCATCGTCCACGAGCCTAGTGCTCCGACCTGGACGTCACCTGTGGACGCGGGCACGCCCCAGGGTGTGACGACCGGCACGCCCCCGCCGACGGCGGCGGCGGTCGGGGCGGGGGCCTGGGGGGTGGCGACAGCACAGCTCATGCACCCCCCAACAGCGTCGCGCCGCGCGCGCATTCCCGACGTCGCGAGGCGCACGCCACCCGCGCGTCGCGCGCCGCGCACGGTCCCGGCGGGTGGGCGCGCCCACGGCGCGGCACGGCACTACCGTGGGTGGCACCGCCCGCCCGCGGTGGAGGTCCCCGAGGAGGAGCCCGTGCTGCTGCGCCGTATCGCCCGACCCCTGTTCGCCTCGTGGTTCGTGAGCCAGGGGGTGGACGCGCTGCGGCACCCCTCCGCGCACGCGCAGGTCGTGCGCGACGGCGTCGACGGCCTGCGCACGCGCGTGCCCGCCGCCGCGCACGACCGGGTTCCCGCCCCGGTCGCGCGCGTCCTGACGGGTGAGGTCACCGACAAGGAGCTCGCGACGCTCGCGCAGGCGCACGGCGCCGCGATGCTCGTGGCCGGCGCGATGCTGGCCGTGGGACGCGCGCCGCGTGCGGCCGCTCTCGCGCTGGCCGGGCTGACGCTGCCGATCGTGCTCGTCAACCTGCCCGTCGGGGCCAAGGCCGCGCTGACGAAGGACGAGAGGCGGGCACGCTCCGAGCGGTTCGTGCGCGCGCTGTCGTTCACCGGGGGCGCCGTGCTGGCCGGGGTCGACCTGGAGGGTCGCCCGGGGGTGTCGTGGCGCGTGCAGCACGCACGCACGGACCGCGCCGCGCTCAAGGCGGCGCGCGCCGCCGAGGCCGCCAAGCACGTGGACGACTGAGGAGGTCGTCCCACGTCGCCGCTAGCCTGGCGGGCATGACGAGCCTGCACGCCGACCCGTGGTCCGCCCCCGTCGCCGACGGGGCTCTCGACGCGACGGTCGCGGTGCCGGGCTCGAAGTCGCTGAGCAACCGCTACCTCGTGCTCGCGGCGCTCGCCGACGGCCCGAGCACGCTGCGCTCGCTGCTCGTGTCGCGGGACACGCGTCTCATGGCCGCCGCGCTCGAGACGATGGGCGTCACGGTCGACCTGGGTGCCGACGCGGCACGGGTCACCCCGGGAGCGCTGCGCGGGCACGTCACGGTCGACTGCGGACTCGCCGGCACCGTCATGCGCTTCCTGCCCCCCGTCGCGGCCCTGGCCGACGGCCCCGTCCACTTCACGGGCGACGTCGAGGCGCTCGCGCGCCCGATGGGCCCGCTGCTGCGGGGCCTGCGCGCGCTCGACGTGCGCGTCGACGACGAGGGCGAGCCCGGCCGCCTGCCGTTCACGGTGCAGGGTCGCGGCACGGTCCGCGGCGGCAGCGTCGACGTCGACGCGTCCGGCTCCAGCCAGTTCGTCTCGGGCCTGCTGCTCGCCGCGCCGCGGTTCGAGCAGGGGCTGACCGTCCGCCACACCGGCCGCACCCTGCCGAGCCTGCCGCACATCGAGATGACCGTCGCCGTGCTGCGTGCCGCGGGCGTCGTGGTCGACGACTCGCGTCCGGAGATCTGGCGCGTCGAGCCGGGAGCGGTCGCGGGGCGCGACGTCCAGGTCGAGCCCGATCTCTCGAACGCCGCGCCCTTCCTGTGCGCCGCGATGGTCGCGGGCGGGTCGGTGCGCGTGCCCGGGTGGCCCGCCCGCACCACGCAGCCCGGCGGTCTGCTGCCGGACATCCTCACGCGCATGGGCGCCGCGGCCTCGCTCGACGGCGACGTGCTCACCGTGACCGGCACGGGCGAGGTCCGCGGCGTGGACCTCGACCTGCGGGCCGCGGGCGAGCTCGCGCCCACGATCGCCGCGCTCGCCGCGCTGGCGGACTCCCCCACGCGGCTGCGCGGGATCGCGCACCTGCGCGGCCACGAGACCGACCGGCTCGCGGCGCTCGCGGCCGAGATCACGCGCCTGGGCGGCCAGGCCGAGCAGACGTCCGACGGCCTCGTGATCACGCCGCGGCCGCTGCGGGGCGGCACCTGGCGCACGTACGCCGACCACCGGATGGCGACCGCGGGGGCGCTCGTGGGCCTGCGCGTGCCGGGCGTCGAGGTCGAGGACGTCGAGACGACCGCCAAGACGCTGCCCGGGTTCACCGACCTGTGGGCCGGCATGCTCGCGGGCGACGGCACCGGCGAGGACGCGGCACGCGAGCGCACGACGACGGGGCCGGCGGCCTGATGGCGCAGCGGCGCTACGACGAGCGGGACGTGCGGATCCGTCCCGGCCGCGGCTCGCGCCCCCGCACCAAGCAGCGCCCCGAGCACGCCGACGCGCTGACCGCGATGGTCGTCGCGGTCGACCGGGGGCGCTACACCGTGCTCGTCGACCCCGGCGGCCCGGACGAGACGCGCGTGCTGGCGATGAAGGCCCGCGAGCTCGGCCGCGACCGCGTGGTCCCGGGCGACCTCGTCGACGTCGTCGGCGACACGACGGGCGAGGACGGCACGCTCGCGCGCATCGTGCGGATCGGCGAGCGGCGCACGGTGCTGCGCCGCACGGCCGACGACACGGACCCGGTCGAGCGCGTGATCGTCGCGAACGCCGACCGGCTCGTGGTCGTCACCGCGCTGGCCGACCCGGAGCCGCGCACGCGCATGATCGACCGCTGCGTCGCCGCCGCGTACGACGCCGGCATGGAGGTGCTGCTCGCGCTGACGAAGGCCGACCTCGCGGACCCCGCCGAGCTCACGGCGCTGTACGCGCCGATCGGCGTCGAGGTCGTGGCGACGCGGCGCGTCACCGACCCCGCCACCGGTGAGACGACCATCGAGGGCCTGGACGCGCTGCGTGACGCGCTGCGCGGCGAGATCTCGGTGCTGGTCGGGCACTCGGGGGTCGGCAAGTCGACGCTCGTCAACGCGCTCGTGCCCGACGCGCGACGCGCGACGGGGGTCGTCAACGACGTCACCGGCCGCGGACGGCACACCTCGACGTCGGCGGTCGCGCTCGAGGTGCCCGACGTGGGCGCACCGACCTGGGTGATCGACACGCCGGGCGTGCGGTCGTTCGGGCTCGCGCACGTGGACCCCGCGCACCTGCTGCACGCGTTCGCGGACCTCGACGAGGTCGCGCGCGAGTGCCCGCGCGGCTGCACGCACCTGGCCGACGCACCCGACTGCGCGCTCGACGAGTGGGTCGACGCCGCCGAGGACGACGCGACCCGCGCCGCGCGGGCCGCGCGCCTGGACTCGTTCCGACGGCTGCTGGTGAGCCGCCTGGGCACCGCCGACGCGGACGACCAGCGCGCCTGAGCCTCCGCACCGCGGACCCTCCCCCACCCGCGCGCCACCCTTGGGTAGGTTGACGCGCGGGCGGACCACCCGACGTGGTCGGGCCCGGGGACCGACGAGGGAGCGACGATGGCGTACGACGACGACCTGCGGCTCGCGCACGTGATCGCCGACCAGGTCGACGCGCTGACGATGTCACGGTTCAAGGCGATGGACCTGCAGGTCGAGACGAAGCCCGACCTCACGCCCGTCTCGGACGCCGACCGCGCCGCCGAGGACCTCGTGCGCGCGCAGCTGTCGCGCGCGCGTCCGCGCGACGCGGTGCACGGCGAGGAGCGGCACGACACGGGCCACGGCCCGCGCCGGTGGGTGGTCGACCCGATCGACGGGACGAAGAACTTCGTGCGCGGCGTGCCGGTGTGGGCCACGCTGCTGGCGCTCATGGACGGCGACGAGGTCGTGGTCGGCGTGGTGTCCGCCCCGGCCCTGGGCCGGCGCTGGTGGGCCGCCCGGGGCACGGGCGCCTGGACGGGGCGCTCGCTCGCGGCGGCCACGCGCCTGCACGTGTCGAAGGTCGCGACGCTCGAGGACGCGTCGTTCTCGTACTCGAGCCTCACCGGCTGGGAGGAGCACGGCCGCCTCCCGCAGTTCATGGACCTGCAGCGGCGCGTGTGGCGCACGCGCGCGTACGGCGACTTCTGGTCGTACGTGCTGGTCGCCGAAGGCGCGGTCGACGTCGCCGCGGAGCCCGAGCTCGAGCTGTACGACATGGCCGCGCTCGTGCCCGTCGTCACCGAGGCGGGCGGACGGTTCACGTCGCTGCGCGGCGTCGACGGCCCGCACGGCGGCGACGCGCTGGTGACCAACGGCCTGCTGCACGACGACGCCCTGGCGGCGTTCACCCCCTGACCCGTCGGACCCGCCGCAGGGGTTCCCCCGCACCGCTGACCCGCGAGGAGGCACCGTGACCGGCAGCAGGGACGACCGGCACGCCGCGCACGCAGCGTCCTTCACGCACCACGCCGACGAGTACGCGGCGGTCCGCCCGGGCTACCCGCCCGCGGCCGTCGACCTGCTCGCACCCGCAGGGGCCCGCGACGTGCTCGACCTCGCGGCGGGCACCGGCAAGCTCACGGCCGCGCTCGTGGCACGTGGGCTGCGGGTCGTCGCGGTGGAGCCCGCGGCGGGCATGCGCGAGCAGCTCGCGGCCGCGCTGCCCGGCGTCGAGCTGCACGACGGCAGCGCCGAGGCGATCCCGCTGCCGGACGCGTCGGTCGACGTCGTGACCGTCGCGCAGGCGTGGCACTGGTTCGACGAGCCCGTCGCGGCCGCCGAGGTCGCGCGCGTGCTGCGCCCGGGAGGGACCCTCGGGATCGTCTGGAACGACCGCGACGAGAACGTGCCGTGGGTCGGCGCGTACGGCGCTCTGCTGCACGAGGCCGCGGGCCCGCAGCTCGCGCGCGACACGCACCCGACGCCCGGCGACGCGTTCACGGACGTCCTGCGCACCGACGTGCGCTGGGACCACGTGCTGACGCCCGACGAGCTCGTGCGCCTCGCCGCCACACGTTCGTACGCGATCGTGCTGCCGCCCGACGAGCGCGCTGCCCTGCTCGACCGCGTCCGCACGCTCGTCACGACCCACCCCGACCTGGCCGGCCGCCCCCGCGTCCCGGTCCCCTACGTGACCCGCGTCTACACGGCCCGCCGCCGCTGACGCCGGCCGACCCGGCACCGACACCCGCGCCGACGCGGCGTGAA
>NZ_LNTD01000050.1 GCF_001462455.1 Cellulomonas sp. B6 | reverse complement strand
CACCCCCACCCCGCACCGCACAGGAGCTCGCGCCGATGACCCCCGATCAGACGACCTGGTTCGCCGAGACGTTCGAGGCGCTCGTCGCCAACGTGGGGGAGGCGCTGCTGGGCAAGGAGGAGACGGTCAAGCTCGTGCTCACCGCGATGCTCGCGGACGGGCACGTGCTCCTGGAGGACGCGCCGGGCACCGGCAAGACGTCGCTCGCGAAGGCCATCTCGGCGACCGTGCAGGGCTCGCACCACCGCATCCAGTTCACGCCGGACCTGCTGCCCTCGGACGTCACCGGCGTGACGATCTACGACCAGTCGTCGCAGCGGTTCGAGTTCCACCCCGGCCCGATCTTCGCGTCCGTCGTGCTCGCCGACGAGATCAACCGCGCCTCGCCCAAGACGCAGGCCGCGCTCCTCGAGGTGATGGAGGAGGCGAACGTCACGGTCGACGGCGTGACGCACCCGGTCGGGCGGCCGTTCATGGTCATCGCGACCCAGAACCCGATCGAGCAGGCCGGCACGTACCGGCTGCCCGAGGCCCAGCTCGACCGGTTCCTCGTCAAGACCTCGCTCGGCTACCCCGACCGCGCGTCCGCGGTGCAGATCCTCGCGGGCGCGAAGGACCGCACGGCCGCGCTGCACCCGCGCATCACGACCCAGGCCGTCGGCACGATGGCCGACCTCGCGCTGACCGTGCACGTCGACGAGGCGGTGCTCGACTACGTCGCGCGCCTGCTCGAGGCGACGCGCGACGACGCGCAGACCTCCCTCGGGGCGAGCGTGCGCGGCGGGCTCGCGCTCGTGCGGTGCGCCAAGGTGTGGGCCGCCGCCGACGGGCGCGACTACGTGCTGCCCGACGACATCAAGGTCCTCGCGCAGCCCGTGCTCGCGCACCGGCTCGTGCTCGACTCCGAGGCCGAGTTCGCGGGCGTGACCGCGGCGGACGTCCTCGGCCGCGTGCTCGGGCAGGTCGCACCGCCCGCCCTGCGGCAGGCCTGACGCATGGGCCTGCGCGTCGCGCCCCTCGGGTGGGGGGTGCTCGTCGTGGCGCTCCTCGCCCTCGCGGCGGGACGCCTGCTCGGCTGGGGCGAGCTCGCCTCGCTCGGCGTCGCCGGCCTCGCGGTCGTCGTCACGGCGCTGCTCATGACCGTGGGCCGCACGCGGTACCGCGTCGTGCTCGACCTGGCCGACCACCGGGTGCGGATCGGCCAGCGCGCCGTCGGGCGCGTCGAGGTCCGCAACGCGGCCCGCCGCCGCGCGCTGCCGTCGCAGGTCGACCTGCCGGTGGGGGAGCGCGTCGTCGAGCTGTCCGTCCCCGGCCTGGCGCCCGACGCCGTGCACGACGACCTGTTCGCCGTGCCGACCGAGAGGCGCGCCGTGATCGTCGTCGGGCCGGTCGTGTCGCGTCGCGGCGACCCGCTGGGCCTCGTGCAGCGCCGCCTGCGCTGGACCGAGCCCGCCGAGCTGTTCGTGCACCCCGAGGTCGTCGCGCTCGGCGGCGCCAACGCCGGGCTGCTGCGCGACCTCGAGGGGCAGTCGACGCGCGACCTGTCGGACTCCGACCTCAACTTCCACGCGCTGCGCGACTACGTCGCCGGTGACGACCGGCGGTACATCCACTGGCGCACCACGGCGCGTCGCGGCAAGCTCATGGTCAAGCAGTTCGAGGACACGCGCCGCACGCTCACCGTCATCGCGCTCGCCAACGCCACCGGCGACTACCGCGACGCCGACGAGCTCGAGCTCGGCGTGTCCGTCGCCGCGTCGATCGCCGTCCAGGCGATCCGCGACGAGCGCGACGTCGAGGTCCTCGCGGGACCCGGCCGGCTGCGCACCGCGACGCCGCCGCTGCTGCTCGACGACTGCTCGCGCCTCGCGTCGTCGAGCGCCGGCGCCGGGGTCGTCCTCCTCGGTCGCCGCGTCGTGCGCGAGACCCCCGACGCGTCGGTCGCGTTCCTCGTGACCGGCGGCGCGCCCAGCGACACGGACCTGCGGCTCGGCGCGCGCGCCCTGCCCGCCGGAACGCGCGCCGTCGTGCTGCGCTGCGCGCTCGGCGAGGACGTCGCGGTCCGGACGCAGGGCTCGCTGACCCTGGCGACGGTCGGCGCGCTCGCCGACCTGCCGCGCGCGCTGCGGCGGGTGGTCGGATGAGCGCCGGTCGGCGCGTCGGCGTGCGCGAGCCCGCCGACGCCGTGCGCGACGTCGTCGCCCTCGTGGCCGCGACGGGCCTCGCGCTCACCCCGCTCGTACCGGTCTACGGCGCCTCGGCCGTCCTGCCGGCGCTCGTCGGCGGCGTCGTCCTGGGAGCCGCCGTGTCGGTCGTCGCGGCCCTGCGCCGGTGGTCGGCACTCGTCGTGGTCGCGCTGCTCGTCGCCGGCTACGCGCTCGCCGGCGGTGCGCTGGCCGCGCCGACGACCACCGTCGGCGGCGTGCTGCCGACCCCCGCCACGTTCCTCGCGCTCGCGCGCGGCGCCGCCTCGACGTGGAAGCAGCTGCTCACGCTGCAGCCTCCGGTGGGGACGGGCGGCACGCTGCTGGTCGCGGCGTTCCTGCTGTCGCTCGTCGGCACGGCCGGTGCCCTCGCGCTGACGCTGCGCGTACGCCGGCCCGCGGTCGCGGCGCTCGCGGGCGTCGTCCCGCTGCTCGTCCTCGTCGGCGCGGTCGTCCTCGGCACGCGCACGCCACCGGTGCCGCCCGTCGCGGCCGGCACCGCGTTGCTGGCCCTCGTCCTCACGTGGGCTGCGTGGCGCACCGGGCGCTGGCGCCCGCGCCGCGTCGTCGCCACCGCGGCGCTCGCCGCGGTGGCCGTGGCCGGCGGGCTCGTCGGCGGGCCGCTCGTCGTCGCCGACCAGCCGCGTCTCGTCGTGCGCGACGAGATCGTCCCGCCGTTCGACCCGCGCGCCTACCCCAGCCCGCTCGCGTCGTTCCGACGCCTGGTCAAGCTCGACGACACCGTGCTCATGACGCTCGACGGCCTGCCCGACGGCGCCCGCGTGCGTCTGGCGACCTTCGACCGCTACGACGGCGTGGTGTTCAACGTCGCCGGGGACGGCTCGGCGCAGGCGTCGGGCGAGTTCCGGCGGGTGGGGGACCGCCTCGACGTCGCCGCGCGCGGTGAGCGTGCGCAGGTCGAGGTCACGATCGGCGACCTGCAGGGCGTGTGGCTGCCGACCGTCGGGCTCGCCACGTCCGTCGACCTGGGGCCGGCGACCGACGACCTGCGGTACAACGACGCCACGGGGGCCGCGGTCGTCGCGTCGGGCGTCCGCGAGGGCATGACGTACCGGCTCGACGTCGTGGTGCCCGACGTGCCCGACGACGACACGATCGGCGGCGCGGGCGCCGCGTCGGTCGTGCAGCCCGTGACGCAGGACCAGCCGCAGGCCGTCGCGGTGACGGCCGCCGACGTCGCGCGCGACGCCGGGACCCCGGTGCAGGTCGCGCGCGCCATCGCGAGCCACCTCGCCGACGAGGGCTACTTCAGCCACGGCCTGACGGACGCGGGTGACCACCCGTCGCTGTCCGGGCACGGCGCCAAGCGGATCGCCGAGCTGCTCGCCGGCGAGCGCATGGTCGGCGACGGCGAGCAGTACGCGGCGGCCGCGGCGCTCATGATGCGTGACATGGGCCTGCCCGCGCGCGTCGTCCTGGGGTTCGTCCCCGGGTCGGGCGACGACGAGGAGGGCGACGGCGACGTCGCCGTGCCCACCGACGCCGACGGCGCGGTCGAGATCCGCGGTCGCGACGTGCAGGCGTGGGTCGAGGTCGCGTTCGCGGGTCACGGCTGGGTGCCGTTCGACGTGACGCCGCCGCAGTCGCGCACACCCGACCAGGAGCAGGAGGAGACCGACACCGACCCGCAGCCGCAGGTCGTGCAGCCCCCGGCGCTTCCCCCGGACCGCGTGACGCCGCCCGAGGACGACACCGAGCAGCCGCAGGCCGAGGACCCGGGCCGTGACGACTCGGCGCTCGCGCGGTGGCTGCGCATCGCCGCGTGGACCGGGGTCGGTCTCGGCACGCTGCTGCTCCTGCTGTCGCCGCTGCTCGTGGTCGTCGGGCTCAAGGCACGCCGTCGTCGACGCCGCCGGCGCGCCCCCGACCCGGTGCACGGCGTCGCGGGTGGCTGGGACGAGGTCGTCGACACGGCCCGCGACATGGGCGGTCCGCCGCCGGCCGCGGCGACGCGTCGCGAGACCGCGCGGGCCTGGGCCTCGACGATCGTGCGCGGCCACCCCGCGGTCGCCGCGCGGGTCGAGGCGCTCGCGCGGCGTGCGGACCGGACCGTCTTCGGGTCGGGCACGCCCGACCGTGCCGAGGTCGAGGCGTACTGGGCGGACGTCGACGCGACCGTCGGGGCGCTGCGCCGCACGTTGCCCTGGCGCCGGCGCGTCCGTGCCCGCGGCTCGCTCGCGTCCCTGCGCGCCCGGCGTGCCGTCGCGTCGGCGGCGCGTGCCGACCGCGCGCGGGCGACCCGCACGACCGCCGTACCCGGGCGCGGCTCCCGCCGCGCACGCCGACCCCGCCGAGGTGGACGATGACCCCCGCTCCTGCGCTCGCCGTCGACGACAGGCCCGCGGGCCTCGGGCGGCGGTTCCTCGCCGCGCTGATCGACCAGGTCGTCGTGCTGGTGCTCGGCGGCGGCCTCGTCGTCGTCGCGTCGCTGCGGCTCGCGCTCGCGCTGCGTGAGGACCCGGCCGCCGTCCCCGCGCTGCCCGCCCCGCTGCTCGCGGCGGGCTCGCTGCTGGCCCTCGCGGTGAGCGTCGCGCAGTGGCTGCTGCACGGCCGGTACGGCTGGACCCTCGGGCGCCGGCTGCTGGGCGTGCGCACGGTGGACGCGCACTCGCGGCGCCCGATCGGTCCGTGGCGCGTGCTGGTGCGTGGCCTGGTCGTCGCCGTCGGTGCGCTCGCGTGCTTCGTCGGCCAGTACGTCGTCCTGCTCTCGCCCCTGGTCGACCGGACCGGCCGTCGTCGCGGCTGGCACGACCGCGCGGTCGGCGCCGAGGTGCTGCGCGCCGCGACCGTCGCGGTGCCGGCGGCGCACCGGGCGGGTCGCGGCCCCGGCCCGGGTGCGGCCACCGCGGCCCCGCGGTCGCCCGCCGACGGCGACGCGCCGTTCCGACCCCCGGTGGCTCCGCCGCCGCCGGCCCCGTCGGCGCCCGTCACGGGTGCCGTGCCGGCGGTCGGGGCGCGGCCCACGGGCACGCCCACCGGCGGGCTCGTGCTCGCACCTCTGCACCAACAGCGTTCGGCCCCGGACCTCGACACGCGCGCGATCCCGGTCGTGCGCGCCGACGGGCGCCGTGCCGACGTCGAGCGTGCCGACGAGCCGGCCCTGTCCTTCGGGCTCGCGCCCGAGCTCGAGCTCACGCGCCCCGCACCGCCGCGCACGGACGTCGTGCCGGCGCCGCGCACGACGACCTCGGGGCTGCGCGTCACGCTCGACGACGGGCGCGTGCTCACGGTCGACCGCGTCGCCCTGGTCGGGCGCAACCCCACGCCGGCGCCCGCGGTGCAGGTCGTGCGGGTCGTCGACCCGGGCCGCTCGGTGTCCAAGACGCACCTCCAGCTCGAGGTCGACGCGACCGGTGCGTGGGTCGTCGACCGCGGGTCGACGAACGGCACGGTCGTGACGCTGCCCGACGGCGGCCAGGTGGTGTGCCGGGTCGACCACCCCGTGCGGCTGCGCGAGGGCGTCGTCGTCGCGTTCGGGGACCGCTCGCTGCGTGTCGTGCAGGTGCCCGCGGGCGGGTCGCCCGGCGAGTCCTAGGACCGGTCCCGTCCGGCGGCGTCGTACGGGCTGGACCGGCCGGTCGAACCCGTCCCGCACCGGGCCCCCGTGGCCTACTGTCGGCACATGGGCGTCACGCGCCCGGCCGCGCGGATGCGGCCGGTCGAGCTGGTCGACGAGGACGAGGACCGTCCGGCGTCGGACGGTCCCGCGCGACCGAGGGACGGCGGGTCCGACGGTCACGACGGTCACGACGGTCACGGTGCGGACCACGTGCCGGTGCCGTGGCGGCGCTGGTGGCCCTGGCTGGCCGCGACGGTCGTCGTGGTGGTGGCCGCCGCCGGGATCGCGACCGTGCGCGCCGACCGCGCCGCGCAGGAGCGTGCCGAGCGCATCGCCGGCGTCCCGGGCATGGTCCGACCGCTGGAGCGGACGCCGACGGTGCTGTGGCGCGCGCCCGCGGCGGGCGCGGGCTCGGTGGTCGCGGCGGGCGGGGCGATCGTCCTGCTGTCCGCCGGCGACGGGACGTGGACGGCCCGCGCCCACGACCCCGTGACGGGGCAGGAGCGCTGGCAGCGCCCGCTCGTCGCGGTGCCCGGCCCGGGCTTCGAGTCGCTCGTCGTCACGTGCGTCCCGGGGGCCGCGGCGACGGACGTGCTGCTGTGCGCGTGGACCGAGCCCGACGTGCTGTACGGCGACGGCGAGGTCACGGCCCCCGCCGCCCGGCCGACCCGCGTCGTGGCCGTCGACCCGCTCGACGGCACGGTGGTCGGGGAGTGGGACGCGCCGGGTCCGACGGTCGGCGTGCTCCGGGTCGACGACGACCTGCTGGTGGCGTCCGCGCAGCCCGACCGGCGCGTGCAGGTCGTGCGCCGCGCCGGCACGAGCGGCGAGACGCTGTGGTCGTGGACGTCGACCGATGCCCTCGTGGACCCGACAGGGGTGCGCGTGCCGCCGCGGCTGCTCGGTGACGAGAGCGTGATCACGATGGCCGGCATCGCGCCGACGGTCCTGGACCCGCGCACCGGGGACGTCATCCGCTCCGGGCCGCGTGGCCGGCAGATGCTCGCGCGGGGCCTCCCCGACGGCGGGTACGTGCTGTGGGTGTGGACGGTCGGCGCGCAGCTGCGGGACGCCGACGGCACGGTCCGCGGGACGGTGCCCACGATGCCCTCGCCGGTGGTGACCGACGGCTCGCTCGACCGTCAGCTCCTGGTCGACACCGGCAACCAGGTCGAGGCCGTGGCGGCCGCCGACGGGACGCAGCTGTGGCGCCTGACGACGGCGCAGGAGCCGGTCGCGATGGTGGACGGCGTGGTCGTCCTCGCGCGGGACGCCACGGTCGAGGTCGTCGACGGCGGCGACGGTCGCGCGCTGTGGCAGCAGCGCGGTGCGAGCGAGCTGGTGTCGCCGCCCGTGACCGACGGGCTGCACGCGATCTCGGCCGCGCCGCGCGGCGGTGCGGTCGAGCTCGCCGCGCGCGGCCTGCGCGACGGGGTGCTGGCCTGGGAGGTGTCGCTCCCGGCCGACGTCGAGGACGTCGTCGCCGTGGGCGGTCGGCTCGTCGCCCTCACGGGGTCGGAGGCGCTCGCGGTCGGCTGAGGCGTCCCGACCCGTGGCCACGGGTTGCGGCGTGAGGCGACGTGGGGGGTATGGTCGTGCCGTGCGTACACGCTCGCTGCTTCTTCGTCGCCGCGACGAGGCCCTCTAGGCCGGATCCTCGTCGCGGTGTGAGCCGTGCCCGGCTGAACCCGCCGAGACCCGCGACGAAGGACTTCCGATGAGCAGCCAGACCCCCGTGACGCCCGCCCCGGCCGCGCAGCGCAACCCGCAGCAGCCGTCCGGCATGCCGGTGCACCGCTACCGCCCGTTCCACGAGCAGATCCGTGTCGAGCTGCCGGACCGCACGTGGCCCGACAAGCGCATGACCCAGGCACCCCGCTGGTGCGCGGTCGACCTGCGTGACGGCAACCAGGCGCTGATCGAGCCGATGAGCCCGGCGCGCAAGCTCGAGATGTTCGAGCTGCTGGTCGCGATGGGGTTCAAGGAGATCGAGGTCGGCTTCCCGTCGGCGTCGCAGACCGACTACGACTTCGTGCGCATGCTCATCGAGGAGCAGCGCATCCCCGACGACGTCGTCATCCAGGTGCTGACGCAGGCGCGCGAGCACCTCATCGAGCGGACGTACGAGTCGCTCGCGGGTGCCAAGCAGGCGATCGTGCACCTGTACAACTCGACGTCGACGCTGCAGCGCGAGGTCGTGTTCCGCTCCGACGAGGACGGCATCGCCGACATCGCCGTCTCGGGCGCGCGGTTCTGCCGCAAGTACGAGGAGCTGATCCCCGACACCGAGGTGTTCTACGAGTACAGCCCCGAGTCGTACACGGGCACCGAGCTCGAGTACGCCGTGCGCGTGTGCAACGCCGTGCTCGACGTCCTGGAGCCGACGCCCGAGCGCCCCGTCATCATCAACCTGCCCGCGACGGTCGAGATGGCGACGCCCAACGTCTACGCCGACTCGATCGAGTGGATGAGCCGTCACCTGCACCACCGCGGGTCGGTCGTGCTGTCGCTGCACCCGCACAACGACCGCGGCACCGCGGTCGCGGCGGCCGAGCTGGGGTACCTGGCCGGTGCGGACCGCATCGAGGGCTGCCTGTTCGGCAACGGCGAGCGCACGGGCAACGTCGACCTGGTCACGCTGGGCATGAACCTGTTCAGCCAGGGCATCGACCCGCAGCTCGACTTCTCCGACATCGACCGCATCCGGCGGACCGTGGAGCGCTGCAACCAGATGCCGGTGCACGAGCGGCACCCGTACGGCGGCGACCTGGTCTTCACGGCGTTCTCGGGCTCGCACCAGGACGCGATCAAGAAGGGCCTGGACGCGATGGAGGTGCGCGCGGCCGCGCAGGGCGTCGCCGTCGCCGACGCCGAGTGGGCCGTGCCGTACCTGCCGATCGACCCCAAGGACGTCGGCCGGTCGTACGAGGCGATCATCCGCGTGAACTCGCAGTCCGGGAAGGGCGGCATCTCGTACCTGCTGAAGTCCGAGAAGGACCTCGACCTGCCGCGCCGGCTGCAGATCGAGTTCTCGCAGGTCGTGCAGCAGCACACCGACCAGCACGGCACCGAGGTCACGGCCGACGACCTGTGGTCGATCTTCAACGACGAGTACCTGCCGGTGACGCCGGGCGGTCCGCTCGCGCCGTGGGGTCGGTTCTCGCTGCGCGGCACGCGTGTCACCAGCACCGAGGGCGGCCAGGACACGCTCGAGGTCGACCTCGTGGACCGCGGCGTCGAGCGCACGCTGACCGGCACCGGCAACGGCCCGGTCGCCGCGTTCGTCGCGGCGCTCGCCCAGGTCGGCGCGGACGTCGCCGTGCTCGACTACGCCGAGCACGCGCTGTCCGCGGGCGGTGACGCGACCGCCGCCGCGTACGTCGAGTGCGCGATCGGCGACGACATCCTGTGGGGCGTCGGCATCGACCCGTCGATCACGACGGCCTCCCTCAAGGCGATCGTCTCCGCGGTCAACCGGCACGAGCGCTGACGCGCCGTCCCCCGATCGTCCGTCCCGGCGCGCGCACGAGCGTGCGGGGCCGGACCCGCGGGGCGCGGCGGCGGCGACCCCGTCCGTCGTGCCCCGCGTCCCCCGTGCCGCCGACCCGTCGTCGGCGACCCCGACCCACGGCCCGGCCCCGGCGCACCCACCCGCGCGCCGCGTGCGGTCCGTGTCGGCGGCACGGGGGACAATGACCGCGTGAGCCTCTACCGCGACGAGGGGATCGTGCTGCGCACCCACAAGCTGGGCGAGGCCGACCGCATCGTCACCCTCCTGACGCGCGAGCACGGCAAGGTGCGCGCGGTCGGCAAGGGCGTGCGTCGCACCACCTCACGGTTCGGCTCGCGGCTCGAGCCGTTCATGCACGTGGACCTGCAGCTCAGCACGGGCCGCAACCTCGACGTCGTGACGCAGGTCGAGACGCTGGGCCCGTACGGCCGGCACATCAGCGAGGACTACGCGCTGTACACCGTGGGCACCGCGATGCTCGAGACGGCGGAGCGCCTCGTCGAGGCCGAGCGCGAGCCGTCGGTGCAGCAGTACCGCCTGCTGGTCGGCGCCGTGCGGGCGCTCGCGACGCGTGCGCACGCACCGGGGCTCGTGCTCGACTCCTACCTGCTGCGGGCGCTCGCGGTCGCGGGCTGGGCGCCGAGCTTCACCGACTGCGCGCGCTGCGGCGAGCCCGGGCCGCACCACGCGTTCGCGCCCGCGGTCGGCGGCGCGGTGTGCGGCGCGTGCCGGCCCCCGGGTGCGGCGGCGCCGGCGCCCGAGACGTTCGCGCTGCTGGCCGCCCTCCTGTCCGGGGACTGGGAGGTCGCCGACGCGAGCGCCGAGCGGCACCGGGCCGAGGGCAACGGCCTGGTCGCGGTGTTCTGCCAGTTCCACCTCGAGCGGCGGCTGCGGTCGCTGCCGATGGTCGAGCGGGTCTGAGGGCGGCGCGCGGCGACGGCGGTGCGGCCGCCGGGCCGACGACCCGCCCGCAGCGACGGGCGAGGGCCCGCGGGCCTGGCACGATGTGTCCGTGCCTCGCGAGATCGTGCCGCCCTACCCGCACCCGTCCGGCGCCCGCCCGCCGCAGATCCCGCGGCAGTTCGTGCCGCGGCACGTGGCGGTGGTCATGGACGGCAACGGGCGGTGGGCCAACGCGCGCGGGCTGCCGCGCGTCGAGGGGCACCGCGCGGGCGAGGCGTCGCTGCTCGACGTCGTGGCGGGGGCCATCGAGATCGGCGTGCAGCACGTGTCGGCCTACGCGTTCTCGACCGAGAACTGGTCGCGCTCGCCCGAGGAGGTGCGGTTCCTCATGGGCTTCAACCGCGACGTGCTGCGCCGACGGCGCGACCTGATGCACTCGTGGGGCGTGCGCGTGCGCTGGGCCGGCCGGCGGCCGCGCCTGTGGCGCTCGGTCATCTCGGAGCTCGAGGAGGCGGAGCGCCTCACGGTCGACAACACGACGTGCACGCTGACGATGTGCGTCAACTACGGCGGTCGCGCGGAGATCGCCGACGCCGCGCGGCAGATCGCCCGCGAGGTGGCGGCCGGCCGGCTCAACCCCGAGCGGGTGACCGAGAAGACCGTGCAGCGGTTCCTCGACGAGCCCGACCTGCCGGACGTCGACCTGTTCCTGCGGTCGTCGGGCGAGCAGCGCATCTCCAACTTCATGCTCTGGCAGGCGGCGTACGCCGAGATGGTGTTCCTCGACGAGGCGTGGCCCGACGTCGACCGGCGGCACCTGTGGCGCGCGGTCGAGACGTACGCGCGCCGCGACCGGCGCTACGGGGGTGCGGTGGACGCCCCGGCCGCCACCTGAACCCGGGTGTCGGTGCCGGCCGCTACGGTCGCCCCATGAGCCTGACGCTGAGCATGGTCACCTTCGACACCACGGACCCGCGCGAGCTGGCGGCCTGGTGGCGCGACCGCACGGGTGCCGCCGTGGTGCACGAGGACGACGGCTTCGTCGTGCTCGCGCCGCCCGCGGGGCTCCCGGCGCTGGGGTTCCAGCGCGTCGACGACGTCGCACCGGGCAAGAACCGCGTGCACCTCGACCTCGCGGCGCCGGACCCGGCCGCGGCGGTCGCGGACCTCGTCGCGGCCGGTGCCACCCGGGTAGGTGACCACGGCCTGGCCGACGGGTTCACCTGGACGGTCCTGGCCGACCCGCACGGCCACCAGTTCTGCGTGTCGGCGGCGCACGCCGACTGACGCGCGCGCGAGGGGCGTCAGCGCGTGACGGTGGGCGCCGGGTCGTCGACGTCGGCGGTCTTGGCAGGTGCCGTCGCGCGGCGTCGGGTCGCGGTGATCACGCCGGCCGCGACCGCGGCGATCACGACCCCCAGGGCGACGAGCCCCCACGGCGACCCCGCCGCGAGGCTCAGTGCGCCCCAGACCGCGCCGATGCCGACCGTGCCCCAGATGGCCGCCCACGCGACCGCGCCCGGCAGCGACGCGAGCGTGAAGCGCAGGTAGGGCATGCGCAGCACGCCGGCGCCCGCGAACACCGCCGTCTGCACGCCGACCGTGAGGTAGGCCAGCGTCACCGCGAACGGCCCCCAGCGGTGCACGAGCGCGAGCCCGCGGCGCGCGGCGGGCGTCGAGGTCAGCCGCGCCGTGCGGTCGACCGTGCGCTGCCACCACCGCGGGCCGTGCCGGTGCTCGCCCTCGTAGCGGGCGCCGCGGGCGACCCCGCGCCCTGCCCAGTAGGTGAGGTGCGAGCGGGCCAGGACGATGCCGAACAGGCACAGCAGCGCGACCGCGACGGGCATGCCGTCGAGGCCGTACTCCTGGAGGACCTGCGTCGGCGTCACCGCTCGATCCTACGTGGCGTGCGCGACGGGCCTCACGGCCGCCGCGGTGCGGGCGGGTCGGCGGGCGTGCCGGACGCGTCGGGTGCGCACGCGGCGTCGACCGCGGGGACGAGCACGTCGTCGGACATGTCGGGGTGCGGGTCGTGCGCGGCGCGTCGGCGGGCGAGGAGCGGGTGCAGCAGCGCCGAGAGCGCGTAGAGGACGATCGCGAGCACGACGATCGTCGCGCCCGGCGGCACGTCGTTCCAGTACGTGACGACCAGGCCCACGACGCTCACCGTCACCCCGATCCCGCTGGCCACGGCCATGGTGCGGCCGAACGAGCGCGCGTAGAGCTGGGCGACCGCGACCGGGACGATCATGAGCGCGCTGACCAGCAGCAGCCCGACGACGCGCATCGCGATGGTCACGGTCAGCGCCGCGAGCGTCGCGACGAGCATCGACACCAGACGCACGGGCAGCCCGCTCGCACGCGCGAACTCCTCGTCGTGGCTCACCGCGAACAGCGTCCAGCGCAGGCCGACGCCCACGCCCAGCACGAGCACCGCGAGGGCGACGGTCCACCACAGGTCACCGGTGGACACGGTCGAGATCGACCCGAACAGGTAGCTCATGAGGTTGGCGTTGGTGCCGCCCGCGACCTTGATGAGGAGCACGCCGCCGGCGATGCCGCCGTAGAACATGATCGCGAGCGCGAGGTCGCCGCTCGTGCGGCCGCGCTCGCGCACGAGCTCGATGACGACGGACCCGACGACGGCCGCCACGACCGCGCCGGGCACCGCGAGGGCGTCGGCGGGGGAGACGGCAGCCCAGCTGCCGACGAGCCACCCGAGCGCGACACCCGTGAGCGCGACGTGCCCGATCCCGTCGCCCATGAGCGCCATGCGGCGCTGCACGAGGAACGTGCCCACGACGGGTGCGGCGGCACCCACGAGCACGGCGGCGATCAGCGCGCGCTGCATGAGCGGCGAGCCGAGCAGCGTCAGCACCTGGTCCCACGCGCTCACGGGGTCACCTCCAGCGTGAGGTCGGGGCCGTCGAGCGGCGGCTCGGGGTCGGCGTGCGGGTGCAGGTGGTCGTGCTCGGCGTGCCCGTGCTCGCCGCGTGCGGGCGGCGGCGGGCCGTCGTGCACGACGCGACCGTGCCGCAGCACCACGGCGCGGTCGATCAGCGGCGCGAACGGGCCGATCTCGTGCAGGATCACGACGACGGTCGTGCCCGTGTCCCGCAGCCGCGCCAGCGCCGTGACGAACGTGTCCTGCGTCGGCAGGTCGATGCCGGAGGTCGGCTCGTCGAGGACCAGCAGCGACGGCTCGCGGACCAGCGCTCGCGCGATGAGGACGCGCTGCTGCTGGCCGCCCGACATCTCCTGCACGCGTCGGTCGACCAGGTCCTCGACGCCCAGGGCGGCGAGCGCCGCGGTCGCGCGGGCCCGGCGGTCGCGCGGTGGGCGCAGCCGGCGGCCGTGCAGCATCCCGGAGACGACCACCTCGAGCGCGGTCGTCGGGACACCCCCCGCGGCGGACATGCGCTGCGGGACGTAGCCGACGCGCTGCCACGGCACGCCGCGACCGAGCGGCTCGCCAAGGAGCCGGACGCTGCCGGAGGCGAGCGGCACGACCCCGAGCAGCGAGCGCACGAACGTGGACTTGCCGGAGCCGTTGGCGCCGAGCAGGGCCACGACCTGCCCGGGGGGCACCGCGAGGTCCACGCCGCGGACGATGGCCTGACCGCCCAGCGTCACGTGGACGTCGGTGGCGTCGATCGCGTTCACGAGCAGGACAATGCCACGCGCAGGGCCTCGAGGTTGGCCTCGGAGATCGTGAAGTAGTCCTGCGCGTCGTCGGTCAGGCCCTCGATCGGGTCGAGCACGGCGGTCTCGACCCCGAGGTCGGACGCCAGGGTCTGCGCGACCTTCGGGGACGCGAGCGTCTCGAAGAAGATCGTGGTCACGCCCTGCGCGCGCACGAGGTCGCCGACGTCGCGCAGGCGGGCCGGCGACGGCTCGGTCTCGGGGTCGACGCCCGCGATCCCGACCTGCTGGAGGTCGTAGCGCTGCGCGAGGTACCCGAACGCCTCGTGCGTCGTGACGACCGTGCGGCGCTCGCACGTCGCGAGCCCGGCGGTGTACGCCGCGTCGAGCTCGTCGAAGCGGGCGTCGAGGGCCGTCGCGTTGGCACGGTAGGTGTCAGCGCCGTCCGGGTCGATCTCGCTGAGCGCGTCGGCGACGGCGTCGGCGACCGCGGGCATGCGTGTCGGGTCGAGCCAGAAGTGCGGGTCCAGGCCGCCGTGCTCGTGACCGTCGTCCTCATGATCCGCCTCGTCGTGGCTCTCGCCGCCGAGCTCCTGCGTGTGGCCCTCCTGCTCGGTGGTCTCCAGGTGGGCGAGGTCGGCGGCGTCGACGGTGCGCGCGGGCCCGGCCTCGGAGACGGCGGCGTCGACGGCGGCCTGGAACCCCGACTGGTAGACGACGAGCTGTGCGGCGGAGACCGAGGCCACCTGCGCGGGGGACAGCTCGACGTCGTGCGGCTCGGCGCCGGGCGGCGTGAGGGAGCCGACCTCGACCCGGTCGCCACCGACCTGCTGGGCGATCATCTGCAGCGGGTAGAACGACGCGAGCACCTGCACGGTGCCGTCGTCGCCCCCCGTCGTCGTCGAGCAGGCCGCGAGGGCGAGCACGGGTGCGGTGAGCACGGCGGCGAGGGTCGCGGTGCGGCTGCGGGAGGACGGGCGGCGAGCGCTGCGGGACATGAGATCGATTCTCAGGTAGGCGAGAACCGTTGTCAAAACAGCGTGCCGCACGCCGCGCGCACCCGCGTGGTCCTCAGGTCCCGCGTCACGACCGATAGCCTGGGCCGGTTGTGCCCCGCGGCACCCAGCCGCGGGCTTCCTCGACCCAGGAGAAGAACCACCGTGGCTGCCGCACCGTCCCGTCTCGACGCCGTCGTCTCCCTCGCCAAGCGCCGGGGATTCGTGTTCCCCAGCGGCGAGATCTACGGGGGCACCCGCTCCGCGTGGGACTACGGACCGCTGGGCGTCGAGCTCAAGGAGAACATCAAGCGCCAGTGGTGGCGGGCGATGGTCCAGAGCCGCGAGGACGTCGTCGGGCTCGACTCGGCCGTCATCCTGCCGCGTCAGGTCTGGGTCGCCTCGGGCCACGTCGGCGTCTTCACCGACCCGTTGACCGAGTGCCTGTCGTGCCACAAGCGGTTCCGCGAGGACCACCTGCTCGAGGACTTCGAGGCCAAGAAGGGCCGCGCGCCCGAGAACGGCCTGGCCGACCTCGCGTGCCCCAACTGCGGCACGCGCGGCCAGTGGACCGAGCCGCGCGACTTCAACATGATGCTCAAGACCTACCTCGGCCCGGTCGAGGACGAGTCCGGGCTGCACTACCTGCGGCCCGAGACCGCGCAGGGCATCTTCGTGAACTTCAAGAACGTCTACACCGCGGCGCGCATGCGCCCGCCGTTCGGCATCGGCCAGATCGGCAAGTCGTTCCGCAACGAGATCACGCCGGGCAACTTCATCTTCCGCACGCGCGAGTTCGAGCAGATGGAGATGGAGTTCTTCGTCGAGCCCGGCACCGACGAGACCTGGCACCAGTACTGGATCGACACCCGCACCGACTGGTACGTCGACCTCGGCATCGACCGCGACAACCTGCGCCACTACGAGCACCCGTCCGAGAAGCTCTCGCACTACTCCAAGCGCACGGTCGACATCGAGTACAGGTTCGGCTTCAGCGGCAGCGAGTGGGGCGAGCTCGAGGGCATCGCCAACCGCACCGACTTCGACCTCGGGACGCACAGCGAGCACTCGGGCCAGGACCTGTCGTTCTTCGACCAGGGCAAGAACGAGCGCTACGTGCCGTACGTCATCGAGCCGGCCGCCGGTCTGACCCGCTCGCTCATGGCGTTCCTCGTCGAGTCGTACCACGAGGACGAGGCGCCCAACACCAAGGGCGGCGTCGACAAGCGCACCGTGCTCAAGCTCGACCCGCGCCTCGCACCGGTCAAGGCCGCGGTCCTGCCGCTGTCGCGCAACGAGCAGCTGAGCCCCAAGGCCCGCGACCTCGCGGCCGAGCTGCGCCGCAGCTGGAACGTCGACTTCGACGACGCCGGCGCGATCGGTCGCCGGTACCGCCGCCAGGACGAGATCGGCACGCCGTTCTGCATCACCGTCGACTTCGACACGCTCGACGACCAGGCCGTGACGATCCGTCACCGCGACGACATGTCGCAGCAGCGGGTCGCGCTCGACCAGGTCACGGGATACCTCGCGCAGCGCCTGCCCGGCGTCTGACAGCAGGCCCGGTACGCCGGGCGCACGTGACGGCGCCCCGGGGCTCTCGAGCCTCGGGGCGCCGTCGTGCGTACGCGGGTCCGCGCAGGTGCCGCGCGCGTCGCGCGGCGGGGCGTCAGAGCGCGGCGCCCATCGCGCGCAACGCGTCGACGACCTCGTCGAGCGGCGCCTGGGGGAGCCACACCCCCAGCTGCTCGCGGGTGACGGGCACGCCGTTGACGTACGACGACCCGTCGTCGCCCACGAACACGAACCACGCCGCTCCCGACACCGTGGCACCGTCCGGCGCCTCGTTCGTGAGGTCGACGACCGAGCCGTCGCCCACCACGGAGAAGAGCGTGGCGCCCGAGCCCGTGGGGTCGGCGTACGTCGGGACCTCGACGACGTGGCGGACGTCGCCCGCGGCGTCGGGCACGCCGTAGGACAGCGCGAGCGCGACCCGGGCGCCCGGCATCCACGCCGGGACCGCGCCGACGGCGACCGTGACCGGTGCGGAACGGGTCCCCAGGCCCGCCAGGAGCGTGGAGTCGTACCCCTGCGCGGGCCCGTTGCCGAGGAGATCGGCCTCGGCGTCCCAGGGCAGGGTCACGGGCACCAGGGTCGCGTCCGTGCTCGTCGTGGTGGCGACGGCGAACGGGACGTCGCGCCAGGATCCGTCGGCGTCCGTCGCTTGGCCCAGCACCAGGTGCGACGCACCCGCCGAGATGCCGGTGGCCCACCAGACGTCGCCGCCCGGCCTCACCCACTCTGCCGGTGCGCGGGTCGCCGCGAGGTCCGGCGCCAAGGAGGTGACGTCCGCCGCGGGCGGCGTCGCGGACGCGGAGTCCGGGACCGCGGCAGCGGGGTCCACCGGTGCGCCCGCGGGCGGCACCGCGCCGCCGCCACCCACCAGCACGGTCGCGGTGACCAGCGCGCCCGCGGCCACGGCGGTCACCCCGAGGACGGCGGAGGCCCGGCGTCGTCGCCGCCGGCGTCCCAGCGTGATCGTGCTCGCAGGGTCGAGCGTCATCGGCGGCACCTGCGCGTCCGCGGACGTGCGCAGCCGGGTGACGAGTGCGTCGTCGGTCGTGGTCATCGGGTTCCTCCGTGGTGGTCGTCGGCGTCGAGCAAGGCGCGCAGCGACGCCAGCGCGCGGGACGTGGTGGACTTCACAGTGCCGACGCTCACGCCCAGGTCGTCGGCGACCTCCTGCTCGGTCAGGCCGACGAGGTGGCGCAGGACCACCACGCGGCGCTGCCGCGCGGTGAGCGTCGCGAGCACACGCACGACCTCCTCGCGGTCCTCGGTGCTCCCGGCGGGGCGGGCGACGGTCTCCGGCAGGTCGGCGGGTGCCGTGAGGACCTCGCGGCGGCGTCGTCGCCACGTGTCCGTGCGCAGGTTCACGAGCGTGCGGCGCGCGTACGCGGCCGGGTTGCCGCCCCGCACGCGCGACCACGCCGCGTAGGTGCGCACGAGCGCCTGCTGCGTGAGCTCCTCGGCACGGTGGGGGTCGCCGACCAGCAGCCATGCCGTGCGCAGCAGCTCCGGCGAGGTCGCGGCCATGAACGCCGTGAACTCGTCGTCGTGCGTCGTCCGGACGGACGGTGCCGCCGCCCTGGGCAGCACGCGGACCGACTCGGGCGGGAGGCCGTCGGGGGGAGGCGGCAGACTCGTCGTGGTCACGTCCTCTCAGACGCACCACCCTGCCTCAGGGTTGCGTCCCCGAGGCGGCTCACCCGAACGGGTGCCGCGCCGCCGGACCGCGTCGCGCGCTCGGCCGGCCGTGCCGTGCCACGCGGCCGACGGGTCCCGGCGACAGGTCCTGAGGCAGCGGCGTCAGGCCCCCGGGACCGGGTTCCACGGCCGCTCGACCGTGCCGACCCAGCGCTGCGGGGCCACGGCGGCGACGGCCTCGGCGGTGGCCCGCGCGACGTCGGGGGACGGGGCGAGGAACAGCCGGTAGCGCACGGGAGGCAGGCCCTCGACGGGGGCGGGGTCGGACGGCACGCGCAGCAGCCGCCGCGAGCGGCCGTCGAGCGTGGTGCCGCTCGTCCAGATCTCGAGCGACCAGCCCTGCACGCCGATGAGCGCGTTGCCGAGCGCGGCCCCCGCGCTCAGGGCGACGGGCTTGCGCATGTAGGACACCGCGACCGCACCGACCTCGTCCCACGACGCGAGCCGCACACGGTCGTGGCCCTGCCACCAGTCCAGGCCGTCGTGGTCGACGAGCAGGCCGGCCGGACGCCGCAGGTTCCGTAGCGTCACGACCCCGCCCAGGGCCACCGCACCGAACAGCAGCACGCCGCAGATCAGCACGACCCGCGCCACGGCGATCGTGGTCGGGTCGTCGTTCTCCGAGGTCAGCGGGCCGGCGAGCATGACGCCGCAGCCCACCGCGAGGAGCGCGGACAGCGCGACGCCCACGCCCAGCAGCGGCGTCGCACCCCCGCGGAAGTCGATGCGCGTCGCGCCGGGCGGGGGCGGGGGCAGGTCGGTCACGACCGGACGCTAGCGGCGCCGTCCGCGGCGTCACAACCCGGGTGCGCGCGGGTCCGTCCGCCCCGGCGACGGCGCCTCGGACGTGTGGGGGACAATGGGCGCGTGCCCGCGTCGACCCCCGCCCCCGCCACGCCCGTGACCAGCGCGAGCCCCGCGCTGCCGCCGCTGCGCATCGGGCCGATCACGGTCGACACGCCCGTCGTGCTCGCGCCGATGGCGGGCGTCACGAACGCGGCCTTCCGACGGCTGTGCCGCGAGTCGGGGGCCGGGCTGTACGTCGCGGAGATGCTGACGAGCCGCGCGCTCGTCGAGCGCAGCCCCGAGTCGTTCCGGATCATCGCGTTCGAGCCCGACGAGGTGCCGCGCTCGGTGCAGCTCTACGGCGTCGACCCGACGACGGTGGGCGCGGCGGTCCGGCTGCTGGTCGAGGAGGACCGCGCCGACCACGTCGACCTGAACTTCGGCTGCCCCGTGCCCAAGGTGACGCGCCGCGGCGGCGGTGCGGTGCTGCCGTGGAAGCGGGACCTGTTCGCGGCCATCGTCCGCGCGGCCGTCGACGCGGCACGCCCGCACGGCGTGCCCGTGACCGTGAAGATGCGCAAGGGCATCGACGAGGACCACCTCACGTACGTCGAGGCGGGGCTCGTCGCGCAGGACGCGGGCGTCGCGGCCGTCGCGCTGCACGGGCGCACCGCCGCCGACTACTACTCGGGCACGGCCGACTGGGACGCGATCGCGACGCTCAAGGAGGCGGTCACCGACATCCCGGTGCTCGGCAACGGCGACATCTGGTCGGCCGAGGACGCGCTCGCGATGGTCGCGCACACGCGCTGCGACGGCGTGGTGGTGGGTCGCGGCTGCCAGGGTCGGCCGTGGCTGTTCGCCGACCTCGCGGCGGCGTTCGCGGGGTCCGACGTGCGCGTGCGGCCCGGGCTGCGCGAGGTCGCGCAGGTCGTCCGTCGGCACGCCGAGCTCATGGTCGACACCTTCGGCGACGAGGGCAAGGCGCTGCGCGAGATGCGCAAGCACATGGCCTGGTACCTCAAGGGCTACGTGGTGGGCGGCGAGACGCGCGCCCAGCTCGGGCTCGTGTCGTCGCTCGCCGAGCTCGACGACCGGCTCGCGGGGCTCGACCTCGACCAGCCGTACCCGGGCGAGGCCGCCGAGGGCCCGCGCGGCCGCGCCGGGTCGCCCAAGCGTCCGATCCTGCCGTACGGGTGGCTCGACTCGCGCGAGCTGTCGGAGGAGTTCCGGCGCGACCTGCACGAGGCCGAGCTGTCGGTCTCGGGCGGCTGACGCGGGCGTCGACCACCGGCCCCGTGCCGCGGGCCGCGCCGGCCGCTCAGCCCGGTCGGCGCGCGAGCAGGAACGCCTGCGCGTGCCGCTCGTGCGCCTCGGGCTCGCGCACGACCCGCGCCCGCACGTCCAGCCCGGCGCGCGTGAGCACGCCGGCCAGCTCGTCCGGCCGCCAGAGCCACGCGTCCAGGTCGACGTCGTGCCCGTAGGCGCGGGACAGGTGCCGCGGTCCGTCGCCCGCCTGGACGCCGACCAGCAGATGCCCGCCCGGTGCGAGCACCCGGTGCAGCTCGGCGGCGACGCCCGGCAGCTGTGCGGGCGGCACGTGGATCAGCGAGTACCAGGCCAGCACGCCCGCCTGCGACGCGTCGGGGTACGGCAGCGCGGCCAGCGACCCGACCACGAACGGCAGCGTCGGGTGTGCGCGGCGCGCGGCGGCCACCATCGCGGGCGACAGGTCGAGGCCGTGCGCCGCGAGCCCGAGCGCGGCGAGGTGCGCGGTCATGCGGCCCGCGCCGCACCCCACGTCCGCGACCGGGCCCGCCGCGCCCGTCGCGCCGACGAGCCATGCGAACGCCCCCACGGTCGCCAGGTCGAGGGGCGTCTCGGCCTCGGTGCCCGGCAGGAGCGCCGCGTACGCGTCGGCCACCGTGTCGTAGGCGGCACGCACGCGCGCGGCGTGCGCGTCCGGGTCGATCGGTCCGGGGGCGGTCGTCGCGGGCACCGGGAGAGCCTACGCAGCGGCTCGGCGCGCGGACCCGCCCGCGGGGCAGCAGACTGCACGGCGTGCGGAGCATCGGTGTCGAGGAGGAGTACCTGCTGGTCGACGGGCAGGGCGTGCCCACGGGCGTGGCCGACGCGGCCGTGCGCGCGTTCGAGCGGTCGGGAGGTGAGCAGGACCCGACGCCCGGCGGTGGTCTCGAGCACGAGCTGCAGGAGCAGCAGGTCGAGACCGGGACGCCGCCGCGCGTCGACCTGGCCGACGTGGCCGACGAGGTGCGGGAGGGCCGGCGCCGGGCGTCCGACGCCGCGCTCGCGGCCGACGCGCGGCTCGTCGCGCTCGCGACGTCACCGCTGCCCGGCCCGACGACGTTGACGCACGGTGCGCGGTACGAGGCCATCGCCCAGGCGTACGCGCTGACGGTCCGCGAGCAGCTCACGAGCGGGTGCCACGTGCACGTCGCGGTCGCGGACGACGACGAGGGCGTCGCGGTGCTCGACCGCATCGGGCCGTGGCTGCCCACGCTGCTCGCCCTGAGCGCGAACTCGCCGTACTGGCGGGGGGAGGACTCGGGCTACGCGTCGATCCGCGCTCAGCGGTGGAACCAGTGGCCGACCGCGGGTCCCACCGCGGTCTTCGGCTCGGCCGCGGCCTACCGCGCGGCGGTCGAGGGTCTCGTGTCCTCGGGCGTCGCGCTCGACGCCGGGATGATCTACTTCGACGCCCGCCTGTCGCAGCGCTACCCGACGGTCGAGCTGCGCGTCGCGGACGTGTGCCTGCGCGCCGACGACGCCGTGCTGGTCGCCGCGCTGTCGCGTGCGCTCGTGGAGACCGCGGCGCGCGAGGCGGCCGACGGCGTGCCGCCCGCCCTGCAGCGGGTCGAGCCGCTGCGGGCCGCGACGTGGCGGGCCGCGCGCTCAGGTCTCGCGGGCGACCTGCTGGTGCCGCCGTCGATGACGCCGGTGCCGGCGCGTGACGCGGTCGTCGCGCTGCTCGACCACGTGCGACCCGCGCTCGTCGACGCGGGCGACCTCACGTCCGTGCAGGACCTGCTGGCCCGGCTGTGGGAGCGCGGCACGGGCTCGGACGAGCAGCGCGGCTGGGCGCGCGACGGCGGGCTGCCCGCCGTCGTCGAGCACGCGGTCGCGGCGACCCGGGCGTGACGCCGACGGCCCGGCCGCCGTGGGGCGACCGGGCCGTCGGCGAGCGCGCCGCCCAGCGTCAGGACGCGCGCAGCCAGACCGTCGTGCCGGCCGGGAGCAGGTCGCCGTCGAGCGGGCCGGACGCGAGCAGCACCTGCGCGCCCGCGGGCAGGTCGACGGCCTCGTCGTCGAGGTTCGCGACCACCACGACGTCGCGGTTGCGGAACGCCAGGACGTGCTCGGAGCCGTGCCCCTCGAGCCACTCGAGGCCGCCCGCGCCGAGGTCCTCGGCACGGCGCGTCCGCAGCGCCGCGCGGTACAGCTCGTACGTCGACCCCTCGGCGCGGCGCTGACGGTCCGCGGCGAGCTCGGCCCACTCCGCGGGCTGCGGCAGCCACGTGGCGCCGGTGGGGGAGAACCCCAGGCCGGGCGCGTCGCCCTCCCAGGGCAGCGGC
Source organism: Cellulomonas sp. B6 (assembly GCF_001462455.1). Lineage (GTDB taxonomy): Bacteria > Actinomycetota > Actinomycetes > Actinomycetales > Cellulomonadaceae > Cellulomonas. The sequence goes on along the minus strand of NZ_LNTD01000050.1, from coordinate 1,352 downwards.
ACGCGGCAGCCGTCGCGGCCGCGCTCGGCGCCGCCCGTGCGGAAGAACGCGGGGTCCTGGCGCAGGTCGTCGTCGAGCGCGGTGTGCTCGGGCAGCCCGAGCTCCTCGCCCTGGTAGACGTACGCCGAGCCGGGCAGCCCGAGCATGAGCAGCGTCGCGGCCCGGGCGCGCCGCAGGCCGAGCGCAGCGTCGGGCTGCTCGTCGCCGTGGCCGATGCCGTTGGGTCGGTGCGTCGGGTCGGACAGCCCCAGGCGCGACGCGTGGCGCACGACGTCGTGGTTCGACAGCACCCACGTGGTGGGCGCGCCGACCGCGTCGTTGGCCGCGTACGACGACGTGATCACGCGGCGCAGCGACGGGCCGTGCCAGCCGGCCGCGAGGAACGCGAAGTTGAAGGACTGGTGCGCCTCGTCGGGCCGCACGTAGCGGGCGAGGCGGCTCAGCGGCTCGACCCACGCCTCGGTGACCATGGCGCGGTCGCCGTCGTACGTGTCGAGCACGCGGCGCCACGCGCGGTAGATCTCGTGCACGCCGTCCTGGTCGAACATCGGTCCGCGGTTGCCCGAGCCGTCGACCGCGTCGACGCCGTCGACGTCGTCGGAGCCCTCGATCATCGTGACGTGGCCGTCCCAGTCGGGCAGGCCCGGCTGCTTGACCATGCCGTGCGCGACGTCCACGCGGAACCCGTCGACGCCGCGGTCGAGCCAGAACCGCAGGACGTCCTCGAACTCGGCGCGCACCTGCGGGTCGTCCCAGTCGAGGTCGGGCTGCTTGCTGTCGAACAGGTGCAGGTACCACTGGCCGGGCGTGCCGTCGGGGTCGGTCGTGCGCGTCCACGCGGGGCCGCCGAAGATCGACTCCCAGTTGTTGGGCGGCAGCTCGCCGTGCTCGCCCCGGCCGTCGCGGAAGTGGTAGCGGGCGCGCTCGCGCGAGCCGGGGCCGGCGGCGAGCGCGGCCTGGAACCAGACGTGCTCGTCGGACGTGTGGTTGGGGACGAGGTCGACGACCACGCGCAGACCGAGCTCGTGCGCGCGTGCGACGAGCGCGTCGGCGTCGGCGAGCGTGCCGAACAGCGGGTCCACGTCGCGGTAGTCGGCGACGTCGTAGCCGGCGTCGGCCTGCGGCGACCGGTAGAACGGCGAGAGCCAGACCGCGTCCACGCCGAGGTCGACGAGGTGCTCGAGGCGCGACGTGACGCCGGGCAGGTCGCCCACGCCGTCGCCCGACGCGTCCGCGAACGAGCGCGGGTAGACCTGGTAGATCACGGCGGTGCGCCACCACTCGGGCCGGGTGTCGGGGTGGTGCGCGATGAGCTCGGTCGAGGGGGACACGAGGGTCACGGGGTGCCTTCC
>NZ_LNTD01000049.1 GCF_001462455.1 Cellulomonas sp. B6 | reverse complement strand
ACCCCTCACCCCGCACGACCCCGCTCCTGACCGGCCCACCGGCCGGTCGTCCCTCCAGGAGGACCGCGCATGACCCAGGTGCTGCCCACCGCGCAGCCCGCGCCGACGTCCACGTCCGGTGCCCGGATCTTCTCGGGCATGCAGCCGACGTCGGACTCGCTGCAGCTCGGCAACTACCTCGGGGCGCTCACGCAGTGGGTCGCGCTGCAGGAGACGCACGACGCCATCTACTGCGTCGTCGACCTGCACGCCCTGACCGTCGCGCCCGACCCGAAGGTGCTGCGCGAGCGCACGCGGCGCACCGCGGCGCAGTACCTCGCCGCGGGCGTCGACCCGGAGCGCTCGATCCTGTTCGTGCAGTCGCACGTGCCCGAGCACGCCGAGCTCGCGTGGGTCCTGTCGTGCCACACGGGCTTCGGCGAGGCCGGTCGCATGACGCAGTTCAAGGACAAGTCCGCCAAGCAGGGCACCGAGGGGACCACCGTCGGGCTCTTCACCTACCCGGTGCTCATGGCGGCGGACATCCTGCTGTACGACACGCAGCTCGTGCCGGTGGGGGAGGACCAGCGCCAGCACCTCGAGCTCACGCGCGACCTCGCGCAGCGCCTCAACTCGCGCTTCGGCCGCGGCACCGTCGTGGTGCCCGAGCCGCACATCGTGTCGGCCACCGCCAAGATCTACGACCTGCAGGACCCGACGTCGAAGATGAGCAAGTCGGCGGAGAGCCCCAACGGCCTCATCGAGCTGCTCGACGACCCCAAGGTCGTCGCGAAGCGCATCCGTTCCGCCGTGACCGACGCCGAGCGCGAGATCCGGTACGACGTGGCCGCCAAGCCGGGCGTGTCGAACCTGCTGACGATCTTCTCGGCCCTCACCGGACGCACGATCGCCTCGCTCGAGCAGGACTACGACGGCAAGGGGTACGGCGACCTCAAGAAGGACCTCGCGGACGTCGTCGTCGACTTCCTCACGCCGTTCCAGGAGCGCGTCCGGCACTACCTGTCGGACCCCTCGGCGCTCGACGACGTGCTCGCGGACGGCGCCGACCGCGCCCGCGACCTCGCGACGCCCACCCTCGAGCGGATCTACGAGCGCTCGGGCCTGCTGCCGCGGCGGCGGACGCGCGCATGAGGCTGCCCCGGGCGGGTGCGGGCGAGACGGTCGTCGGGGTGGCGCTCGCGATCCCCGAGCCGTTCCGCACGCAGCTGCACGACGCACGGGTGCGCTTCGGCGACCCCGAGGCGCACAACATCGTGCCGCACGTGACGCTGGTGGGCCCGACGCCCGTCGCCGACGACGCCCTGACCGCGCTCGACGAGCACCTCGCGACCGTGGCCGCGCGGCACGCGCCGTTCGGCGTCGTGCTGCGCGGGACCGAGACGTTCCGTCCCGTCTCGCCCGTGGTGTTCGTCGCCCTCGCGCGTGGCGCGGCGTCGTGCTCCGCGCTCGAGGAGGCGCTGCGCGCGGGCCCGCTCGACGTGCCGTCGGCCTTCCCGTTCCACCCGCACGTCACCGTCGCGCACGACCTGGACGACGCGGCGCTCGACGAGGCGCAGCGGGACATGGCCGACTACGAGGCGGCCTTCGACGTGACGCACCTGCACCGGTTCGTGCACGACGGGTCGGCCTGGCGTCCCGTCCAGCAGTTCGCCCTCGGAGCAGCCGTGGGCGACCGCGGCACCGGCGCGTCCGGGACGCCGCGTCCGTCCTGACGCCGGCGGGCGTGGTGCAGGACGCCCGGGTCCGCGGCACCGGATGCCGTGCCCGGGAGCCCCACCTAGATTCGGCGCATGGAGCGTCACCACCCGCCCGAGTCCGTCGTCCGGCCGCCCGCGGGCGCGGGTGAGGCGCACCGTCACGCCGCGGAGCGCGCCCCCGACCCGCAGGGACCGCGGTGGAGCCCGGGCCTCGCCGGCGTCGTCGAGCGGGCGCGGGCCGTGCTCGCGTGGTGGCAGCGCACACGCGCCGCACGTGCCAACGCGCGGTTCGGCGCCGCGGGCGGCGGCCTGCTCACGGGCGGCATCGCGTACGCGACGCTGTTCTCGGTGTTCGCCGGGCTGACGATCGGCTGGACCGTGTTCATGGCCGTCCTCGGCGGTGACGAGACGCTGCGGCAGCGTGTCCTGGACACGGCCGCGTCCTCCCTGCCCGGGCTCGTCGACACGGGCGACGGGCAGGGCATGCTCGACCCGTCGGACCTGCAGATGACCACCGGCCTGAGCATCGCCGGCGTGATCGCGTTCGTCGTGCTGCTGGTCAGCGCGATCTCCGCGGTCGCCGCGCTGCGCACCGCGGTGCGGGCGATGTTCGCGGCGCACGACCAGGTGAACGCGGTCGCGGGCAAGCTGCGCGAGCTCGGCGGGTTCGTCGCGATCGGTGCGGCGGTGCTCGTGTCGGCGCTCCTCGGGCTCGCGGTCACGACCGCGGCCGACTGGCTCCTGGGCGCGCTCGGCTGGTCCGACGGCACGGGCCTCGTGGTGCGCGTGCTCGGTGTGCTCGTGGCGTTCGTCGTGGACGCGGGCGTCTTCGTCATGGTCGTCCGCGTGCTGGCCGGGCAGCACCCGCCGCGGCGTGACCTGCTGGGCGGTGCCGCGATCGCGGGCGTCGGCCTCGGGGTGGTGCGGGTGCTCGGGACGTCGGTCGTGGCGGGCTCGGTCGACCGCAACCCGGTGCTGGCGTCGTTCGCGGTGGTCGTCGTGCTGCTGCTGTGGATCAACCTGATCGCCCGGATCGTGCTGCTCGCGGCCGCCTGGACGGCGGACCCGCCCCCGGCGGCCACGGACCCGGCCGGTGCGCACGACGCCGCCGAGGCACCCGGACGGCGCTGAGCGGGCGCCCGCGGACGTGCGACGGCCCCGTCGGTCACGGGGACCGACGGGGCCGTCGCGGGCGCGTGGGCGGCGTCAGAAGGCGCGGGTGATCATCGCGCGCTTGACCTCCTGGATCGCCTTGGTGACCTCGATGCCGCGCGGGCACGCCTCGGTGCAGTTGAAGGTCGTGCGGCAGCGCCACACGCCCTCCTTGTCGTTGAGGATCTCGAGGCGCTGCGTGCCGCCCTCGTCGCGGCTGTCGAAGATGAACCGGTGCGCGTTGACGATCGCGGCGGGGCCGAAGTACTGCCCGTCGGTCCAGAACACGGGGCAGGACGACGTGCACGCGGCGCACAGGATGCACTTGGTCGTGTCGTCGAACCGCTCGCGCTGCTTCGGGGACTGCAGGCGCTCCTTGGTGGGCTCCGTCCCCGTGGTGATGAGGAACGGCATGATCTCGCGGTAGGAGGCGAAGAACGGCTCCATGTCGACCACGAGGTCCTTGACCACGGGCAGGCCCTTGATGGGCTCGACCACGATCGGCTTGGACGGGTCGAGGTCCTTGAGCAGCGTCTTGCAGGCGAGGCGGTTGCGGCCGTTGATCCGCATCGCGTCCGAGCCGCAGATGCCGTGCGCGCACGACCGGCGGAACGTCAGCGAGCCGTCCTGCTCCCACTTGATCTTGTGCAGCGCGTCGAGCACGCGGTCGGTGCCGTGCACGTCGACCGTGAACTCGTCCCAGCGCGGCTCGGCCTCGAACGGCTCGCCGAACGTGGGGATCGCGTCGTCCGACGGCAGGAACCGGCGGATCTTCAGCGTGACCTGGAAGGACGGCACGGCGCCGGCCTCGGGTGCGGGGGCGTCCAGGGTGGCGGTCATCAGTACTTGCGCTCCATCGGCTGGTAGCGGGTGACGGTGACGGGCTTGGCGCCGAGGACGAGCTGGTACCCGTCGAACTCCTCGGCCCGGGAGAACGCCCCGTCGTCGTCGCCCACGGTGACGGCACCCGTGGCGAGCGGGCGGCGGTACGCCATGGTGTGCTGCATGAACCTCGCGTCGTCGCGCTGCGGGAAGTCCTCGCGGAAGTGACCGCCGCGGGACTCCTCGCGGTTGAGCGCGCCGACGACGACGGTCTCGGCGATGTCGAGCAGGAAGCCCAGCTCGACGGCCTCGAGCAGGTCGGTGTTGAACGTGCGGGTCTTGTCCTGCACCGAGACGGCCTCGTACCGCTTGCGCAGCGCCTTGAGGTCCTCGAGCGCCTGCGTGAGGGACTCCGCGGTGCGGAACACCTGCGCGTTGGCGTCCATCGTCTCCTGCAGCGCGCGGCGGATGTCGGCGACCCGCTCGCCGTCGGGGCGCGTGCGGATCGTCTCGAGCTCGGCCTCGACGGTCGTCGCGGGCGACTCGGGCAGCTCGACGAACGACGCGGTCGCGGCGTACGCGGCGGCCGAGCGGCCGGCGCGCTTGCCGAACACGTTGATGTCGAGCAGCGAGTTGGTGCCCAGCCGGTTGGAGCCGTGCACCGAGACGCACGCGACCTCGCCGGCGGCGTACAGGCCCTTGATGACGTCGTCCGCGTTGCGCAGGACCTCGCCCTCGATGTTGGTCGGGATGCCGCCCATCGCGTAGTGCGCCGTGGGGTACACGGGCACGGGCTCGGTGTACGGCTCGATGCCGAGGTACGTGCGCGCGAACTCCGTGATGTCAGGGAGCTTGGCGTCGATGTGCGCGGGCTCGAGGTGCGTGAGGTCGAGCAGGACGTAGTCCTTGTTGGGTCCCGCGCCGCGACCCTCGCGCACCTCGTTGGCCATCGACCGCGCGACGATGTCGCGCGGTGCGAGGTCCTTGATGGTGGGGGCGTAGCGCTCCATGAAGCGCTCGCCCTCGGAGTTGCGCAGGATGCCGCCCTCGCCGCGCGCGGCCTCCGACAGCAGGATCCCCAGGCCCGCGAGGCCCGTCGGGTGGAACTGGAAGAACTCCATGTCCTCGAGCGGGATGCCGCGGCGGTAGGCCAGCGCCATGCCGTCGCCCGTGAGGGTGTGGGCGTTCGACGTGGTCTTGAAGATCTTGCCGGCGCCGCCGGTCGCGAACACGACGGCCTTGGCCTGGAAGACGTGGATCTCCCCGGTCGCGAGCTCGTACGCCACGACGCCCGAGACGTTGACCTCCTCGCCCGCGGGCACGTCGCCCGCCGCGAGGTCGTGGTCGACCAGCAGGTCGAGCACGTAGAACTCGTTGAAGAACTCGACGTCGTTCTTGACGCACTGCTGGTACAGGGTCTGCAGGATCATGTGGCCCGTGCGGTCCGCCGCGTAGCAGGACCGGCGCACCGCGGCCTCGCCGTGGTTGCGCGTGTGCCCGCCGAACCGGCGCTGGTCGATGCGGCCCTCGGGCGTGCGGTTGAAGGGCAGGCCCATCTTCTCCAGGTCGAGCACCGCGTCGATGGCCTCCTTGGCCATGACCTCGGCGGCGTCCTGGTCGACGAGGTAGTCGCCGCCCTTGACGGTGTCGAACGTGTGCCACTCCCAGTTGTCCTCCTCGACGTTGGCGAGCGCGGCGCACATGCCGCCCTGCGCCGCACCCGTGTGGGAGCGCGTCGGGTAGAGCTTGGAGATGACGGCCGTGCGCACACGGGTCGAGGACTCGAGGGCCGCGCGCATGCCGGCGCCGCCCGCGCCGACGATGACGACGTCGTACTGGTGGGTCTGCATCGGCTGGGATGCCTTCCTTCGCTGGGGGGCGTCCGGTCGGGGCGTCCGGTGGGTCAGGCCGTGCAGAACGACGGCAGGAGGGAGGCCGGGCTGTTCGGCGGGCACGGGTCGAACGTGAAGATCACGAGCGTGCCGAGCGTCACGACCAGCACGGTCGCGACGTACAGCGCGACCTTGAGCACCATGCGCGTCGTGTCGCGCTCGGCGTAGTCGTTGATGATCGTCCGGACGCCGTTGGTGCCGTGCAGCATCGCGAGCCAGAGCATCAGCAGGTCCCAGACCTGCCAGAACGGCGACGCCCACTTGCCGGCGACGAAGCCGAAGTCGATCGCGCTGATGCCGTCGCCCACCATGAGGTTGACGAACAGGTGGCCGAAGATCAGCACGACGAGGACGACGCCCGACGCGCGCATGAAGACCCAGCCGTACAGCTCGAAGTTGCCGCGGGTCGTGCGGCGCGACGGGCCGGGGCGCGAGGCGCGCGGGGCCTTGGGGTCGGCGACGGCACTCATCAGTGGCCCCCGAAGACGTTCATCAGGTGACGCGGCAGGAAGCCGGCCATCGTCACGACGAGCAGACCCATGACGACCCAGAGCATGACGCGCTGGTAGCGCGGGCCCTTGGCCCAGAAGTCCACGAGGATGATGCGCAGCCCGTTGAACGCGTGGAACACGATCGCGAGCACGAGCCCGGCCTCGCCCAGACCCATGATCGGGTTCTTGTACGTGCCGATGACGTCGTTGTACGCCTCGGGGGACACGCGCACGAGCGCGGTGTCCAGGACGTGCACGAGCAGGAAGAAGAAGATCGCGAAACCGGTGATGCGGTGCGCGACCCACGACCACATGCCTTCGCGCCCGCGGTAGAGCGTTCCGGCCGGCCGCGGTGGCGCGGTGGGCGCTGAGGACACGGTGGGGGGCCTCCTGTGGCGAGTCAGCGTGCGGACGTCGGTGTCCTGACGTGTCCCTCACTGTAGTGACACGGACCGCTCGCCCGCCCCGCCTCGGTGGGTCCGAAGGCCCACGCAGGTGATGTTTGTGACCAAGCCCACAGGCCGCGTCGCCCGGGTCGGGACCTGGGTCCGTCGCGCCGACCAGGGGATCCGGGCGCGGCGCGGGCGTCGGCGCCCTCGCGTCGTCGGGGCTGGGAGCGGGACCCCGCGGTCGCTACCGTTACGCCATGTCCGACGCACCCCTGGCCGACTTCCACGCCGTCGTCCCCGCCGGGGGAGCGGGCACCCGCCTGTGGCCGCTCTCGCGCGCCGGGCACCCCAAGTTCCTCCTCGACCTGACCGGCAGCGGCCGCACGCTGCTGCAGGCGACCGTGGACCGGCTGCTCCCGCTCACCGGGCCGGGCAAGGTGCTGGTCGTCACGGGCGTGCGGCACGCCGCGGCGGTCGCCGCGCAGCTGCCCGAGGTCGGCGCCGACGACGTGCTCGCCGAGCCGAGCCCGCGCGACTCGATGGCCGCGATCGGCCTCGCCGCCGCGGTGCTCGCGCAGCGGCACGGCCCGGACGTCGTGCTCGGCTCCTTCGCCGCCGACCACGTCATCACCGAGCAGCCGGCGTTCGAGGCGACCGTGCGCGAGGCCGTCGAGGTCGCGCGCACGGGCAAGGTCGTCACGGTCGGGATCCACGCGACCGAGCCGTCCACGGGCTTCGGCTACGTGCGCAGCGGCGCGGCGCTCGACGTCGCCGGCGCACCGCACGCGCACCACGTCGCCGGCTTCACCGAGAAGCCCGACGCGCAGACCGCCGCGGAGTACCTCGCGACCGGCGAGTACAGCTGGAACGCCGGCATGTTCGTGGTGCGGGTCGGCGTGCTGCTCGACCACCTCGCCGCCCAGCTGCCCACGCTGCACGACGGCCTGCGGGCGATCGCGGCGGCGTGGGACACCCCCGAGCGCGACGCCCGGCTCGCCGACACGTGGCCGGGGCTCACCAGGATCGCGATCGACCACGCGATCGCCGAGCCCGTGGCCGCCGCGGGCGGCATGGCGGTCGTCCCCGGCACCTTCGGGTGGGACGACGTCGGCGACTTCGCGTTCCTCGGGGCGCTGCTCGACGCCGGTCCGGGCGGCGCGACGCTCGGCACGGCGGACGACGTGCTGCGCCTCGGCTCCGACGGTGCGGTCGTCGCGACCGGCGGGCGCACCGTGACCGTCGTCGGCGTGCCGGACGCGGTCGTCGTCGACACGCCCGACGCCGTGCTGGTCACGACGCGCGCGCACGCGCAGCAGGTCAAGCAGGCCGTCGACGCGTGGCGCGAGCGCGGGCGCGACGACCTGCTCTGACCTCGCCGGGCGGTCCCGGGCTGCGGCGATACCCTCGGTGACGTGCCCACGCAGTCGTCCGACCACCCGTCCGTGCCGCTCGACCCGAGCGACGTCCCGCCGCTGCGCACGCTCGCGCCCGAGCCGACCGACCCGGACGCGCGCACGCTCGCGTCCGTCGTCGACGGGCTCCGCGCCGAGCTCGTCGCGTTCCGGCGCGACCTGCACGCGCACCCCGAGCTGGCACGCACCGAGGAGCGGACGACCCGGCTCGTGGCGGAGCGGCTGCGGGCCGCGGGGCTGACGCCCCACGTGCTGCCGGGCTCCGGCCTGTGGTGCGACGTGGGTCCGGGCGTGGCGGCGTCGGGTGCCCGCCTGGTGGCGCTGCGCGCCGACCTCGACGGCCTGCCCGTGCCGGACACGTGCGGCCTGCCGTGGTCCTCGACGCACCGCGGGGTCGCGCACGCGTGCGGCCACGACGTCCACACGACGGCGGTCCTGGGGGCCGGCCTCGCGCTCGCCCGGCTCGCCGAGCAGGGGCTGCTCCGCACGGGCGTCAGGCTCGTGTTCCAGCCCGCCGAGGAGGTGCAGCCCGGCGGCTCGATCGACGTGATCAACGCCGGGGGCCTCGACGGCGTCGCGCAGATCTTCTCGGTGCACTGCGACCCCAAGCTCGACGTCGGGCTGGTCGGTACCCGGATCGGCCCGATCACGTCCGCGTCGGACGAGGTCACGGTGACCCTCACGGGCCCCGGCGGCCACACGTCGCGCCCGCACCTCACGGGCGACGTGGTGTTCGCGCTCGGCCAGGTCGTCACGCAGGTGCCCGCCGTGCTGGGTCGTCGGCTCGACCCGCGGTCCGGCGTCAACCTCACGTGGGGCGCGGTGCGCGCCGGCACGGTCCACAACGCGATCCCGTCGACCGGCACGGTGAAGGGGACGCTGCGGTGCCTCGACGTCCGCGCGTGGGAGCGGGCGTCGGCGGTCTTCGAGCAGGCGGTGCACGACGTCGTGCACCCGCTGGGCGTCGAGGTCGAGGTCAAGCACCAGCGCGGCGTCCCGCCCGTGGAGAACGGCGCCGAGGGCACGGGCGTGCTCGAGGCCGCGGCCCGCGACGTGCTCGGGCCCGAGTCGGTGCACCTCACCGAGCAGTCGCTGGGCGGTGAGGACTTCGCGTGGTACCTCACGAAGGTCCCGGGCGCGATGGCGCGGCTGGGCACGCGCACGCCGGGCGGGCACACGTTCGACATCCACCAGGGCGACCTGCGGGTCGACGAGCGGGCCGTCGAGGCCGGTGCGACGCTGCTCGCACGGGCCGCGCAGCTCGCCGGGCGCCGGGCGGGCGACCACGCCCCCGCGTGACGCACACCGTCTCGTAGCGCGGACGAGCGGTCCGAAGAGCGGGAACAGGTTGCGTTTTCATCACAGAACCTGCGCGGATACGGGTCGGTAACAAGAGCGTGACCTGCGGGTGCCTAGGGTCCGCAGTGATCATGCTGACCGGACCCGGACGGCGGCGGCGCGACGAGGCGTCGTCGGCACCGGTGGGCCGCGCGGCGCGACGACGAGAAGCAGGAGACAACCTGTCGTGAAGAAGATCATTCGAGTGGCCGCACTGGGTGGGGCGGTCGCCCTCGCGCTCGCGGCGTGTGGCAGTGCTCCCGAGGCGTCCGAGCCCACGGCCGGCGGCAGCGACAAGGCTGCGTCGGACTTCAAGGCCTGCATCGTCTCCGACGCCGGCGGCTTCGACGACAAGAGCTTCAACCAGCTCAGCTACGAGGGTGCCAAGGAGGCCGCCGACGCGCTCGGCGCCGACTTCGCCGAGGTCCAGTCCGACTCCGAGGCGGACTTCGCGCCCAACCTCGAGAGCCTCGTGGCCGAGAACTGCAAGACCATCGTGTCCGTCGGCTTCGCGCTGTCGGCCGCCACCGTCGAGCAGGCCAAGGCCAACCCCGACATCGACTTCATCCTGGTCGACGACGCCGCGGACAACGACTTCGACGGCCAGAAGGACGCCGAGAACGTCAAGCCGCTGCTCTACGACACGGCGCAGGCCGCGTTCCTCGCGGGCTACCTGTCGGCCGGCTACTCGGCCGGCAACGGCGTCAACAAGGTCGGCACGTTCGGCGGCCAGCCGTACCCGACCGTCACGATCTTCATGGACGGCTTCAAGCAGGGCGTCGAGTACTACAACAAGGTCAACGGCGCGTCGGTCCAGGTCATCGGCTACCAGGGCGGCGACCAGGGCTCGTTCACCGGTGGCTTCGAGGCCAACGACACGGCCAAGCAGGTCGCGGCCGGGATCATCGACCAGGGTGTCGACGTGATCCTCCCCGTCGGCGGTCCGATCTACCAGTCGGCCATGGACGCGATCGCCGACTCGGGCCGTGAGGTCGCCCTCATCGGCGCCGACGCGGACGTGTTCGACACCGACCCCTCGACGCAGGACCTCGTCCTGACCTCGATCCTCAAGAACATGAAGCTCTCGACGAACGAGGCCGTCACGGCCGCGGGCGAGGGCAAGTTCGACGCCGAGACGTACGTCGGGACGCTCGAGAACGAGGGCGTCGGCATCGCGCCGCTGCACAACTTCGAGTCGAAGGTCGACGCCGGTCTCGTCACCGAGGTCGAGGACCTCAAGCAGCAGATCATCGACGGCCAGATCCCGGTCACCTCGTACCTGGCGAAGTGATCGCGGCCTCGCACGCGTGACATGCGCCCCGGGCGGGCCGGCGACGGCTCGCCCGGGGCGTTCCACGTGCGACGATCTCCCGGACGGCGCACCGGCGCGCCACGAGCGCGCCGGCGAGCCCTCCCACCCGCACCGTCCCGAACCCCGAGGACCCCATGAAGCTCGAGCTGCGCGGCATCACCAAGCGCTTCGGCGCCCTGGTCGCCAACGACCACATCGACCTGACGGTCGAGCCCGGCGAGATCCACTGCCTTCTCGGTGAGAACGGCGCCGGCAAGTCGACGCTGATGAACGTGCTGTACGGCCTGTACCAGGCCGACGAGGGCGAGATCCTGCTGGACGACGAGGTCCAGCACTTCGCCGGCCCGGGCGACGCGATGGCCGCCGGCATCGGCATGGTGCACCAGCACTTCATGCTCATCCCGGTGTTCACGGTCGCCGAGAACGTCATGCTCGGCCACGAGCAGACCCGCGCGGGCGGGCGCCTCGACCTCGAGTCGGCGCGCACCCGGGTCCGCGAGATCGCCGACCGCTTCGGCTTCCACGTCGACCCCGACGCCGTCGTCGAGGACCTGCCCGTGGGCGTCCAGCAGCGCGTCGAGATCATCAAGGCGCTGTCGCGCGACGCGAAGGTGCTCGTGTTCGACGAGCCCACCGCCGTGCTGACGCCGCAGGAGACCGACGAGCTGATGGGCATCATGCGCCAGCTCAAGGAGAGCGGCGCCGCGATCGTCTTCATCACCCACAAGCTGCGCGAGGTCCGCGCCGTCGCCGACCGCATCACGGTCGTGCGGCGTGGCGCGATCGTCGGCGAGGCGGAGCGCACCGCGACCGACGCGCAGCTCGCGTCGCTCATGGTCGGCCGGCCCGTCGAGCTCGTCGTGCACAAGGACGCGCCCCGGCGCACCGAGGGCGGGCTGGTCGTGCAGGGCCTGCAGGTCACCGACACGCGCGGCGCCGTGCTGGTCGACGACGTGTCGTTCGAGGTGCCCGGTGGCGAGATCCTCGTGGTCGCGGGCGTGCAGGGCAACGGGCAGACCGAGCTGGCCGAGGCCCTCGCGGGTCTGCAGGACCACGTGACCGGCAGCATCCGCCTGGACGGCACCGAGCTCGTGGGCCGCACGGTCCGTCAGGTGCTCGACGCGGGCGTCGGCTACGTGCCCGAGGACCGCAACGAGGACGGGCTGGTCGGCTCGTTCACGGTCGCCGAGAACCTCGTGCTCGACCGCACCGACGGGCGGCCGTTCGTGCGCGGCGGCGCGCTGCAGCTGCGCGTCCGCGACGCGTTCGCGCGCGAGAAGGTCGAGGAGTACGACATCCGCACGCAGGGCATCGACTCGCCGGTGGGTCGCCTGTCGGGCGGCAACCAGCAGAAGGTCGTCGTCGCGCGCGAGCTGTCGCGCGACCTGCGCCTGCTCGTGGCGGCCCAGCCGACGCGCGGCGTCGACGTCGGCTCGATCGAGTTCATCCACAAGCGGGTCGTCGAGACCCGGGACGCGGGCGTGCCCGTCGTCGTCGTCGCCACCGAGCTCGACGAGGCGGTCGCGCTCGGCGACCGGATCCTCGTCATGTACCGCGGTCGCGTCGTCGGCATCGTCCCGTCCGACACCCCGCGCGACGTCCTCGGCCTCATGATGGCCGGCGTCGCACCGAGCGAGGGAGAGGTCGCGTGAGCGAGCCGAAGCACCCGGCGCGCGCGGACGCCACGTCCGGCGCCGTGCCCCAGGTGGTCGCACCCGACGCGGGCGGCGACGACGCGGGCCCGCCCGCGGTCGCGCGCGACACCCGCTGGATCGACGCGCTCGTGCGCATCACGTCGGGCGGGTGGCTGGTGTCCCTGGGCGCCGTCGTGCTCGCGGTCCTGGCGGGCTCCGTCATGATCGCGTTCACCGACGAGGGCGTGCAGGAGGCGTCGTCGTACTTCTTCGCGCGGCCCGGCGACACGCTCGCCGCGATCGGGCAGGCCGTCGGCGGTGCGTACTCGGCGCTGTTCCGCGGCGCGGTCTACAACTACACGGCCGACTCGTTCGTGCAGGGCATCCGCCCGCTGACGCAGTCGCTCACGTACGCGACGCCGCTGATCGTCGCGGGCCTCGGCCTCGCGATCGCGTTCCGGTCCGGCCTGTTCAACATCGGCGGCCAGGGGCAGATGCTCGTCGCTGCGGCGGCCGCCGGCTGGGTCGGCTTCGCGGTCGACCTGCCCGCGGGTCTGCACGTCATCGTCGCGCTCGTGGCGGGCGTCGCGGCCGGTGCGCTGTGGGGCGCCCTCGCTGGGGTCCTCAAGGCCACCACGGGTGCGCACGAGGTGATCGTCACGATCATGCTCAACTACGTCGCGTTCTACCTGCTGTCGTACCTGCTGGCCACGCCCGGCCTGCTGCAGGCGCCCGGGTCCGCCAACCCGAAGACGCCGCCGATGGCCGAGACCGCGCTGCTGCCGCGCCTGCTGGGGCCCTCGTTCCGGCTCCACCTGGGCTTCCTGCTCGCGCTCGCCGCGGTGTTCCTCGCGTGGTGGCTGCTCGAGCGCTCCAGCCTGGGCTTCTCGCTGCGCGCGGTGGGGGAGAACCCGAGCGCCGCGCGCGTCGCCGGCATCGACGTGTCGCGCTCGACGGTCATGGCGATGCTGGTCAGCGGTGCGCTCGTCGGCCTCGCCGGCAGCACGCAGGTGCTCGGCCTCATCACGACGGGCTTCAGCTACGACATCGACGCCGGGATCGGCTTCGACGCGATCACGGTCGCGCTGCTCGGGGGGTCCAACCCCGTCGGCGTGCTGTTCGCCGGGCTGCTGTTCGGCGGGTTCAAGGCCGGCGGCTCCGTCATGCAGGCGTCCGAGGGCATCCCGATCGAGATCGTCCTGGTCGTGCAGTCCCTGATCGTCCTGTTCATCGCGGCGCCGCCGCTGGTGCGCGCGGTCTTCCGGCTCCCGCAGCCGGGCCGCCGCTCACCCGCCAAGGCCCGCCGTCTCGGCGCCGCGCGCCGCCAGGAGGTGCAGCGATGAGCACGACGACGGTGGAGCCCGTGCCCGCTCCCGACGAGGTCGTCGAGCCGCGGCTCGTGACGGTCGTGTCCCGCAAGGTGCCCGTGGTGCTCGCGGTCGTGACCGCGCTGTTCGCGCTGCTGGTCGCGACCCGCCCCCGCACGGGCGACGCGACGTTCCGGCTCTCGAGCTCGGGCGACCTGGTCGCGCTGCCGAGCGTCGACCTGCCGGGCACCGCGACCGCGTGGGTCGTGATCGTGGTCATGGCCGTGCTCGCGGCCCTCGCGTTCGTCCGCGTCGCGCGTCAGCGGAAGGTCCCGACGTGGGTCTCGGCGCTGTTCGCCGTGCTGTTCCTCGTCGGGTTCCTCGCGTGGGCCGCCGCCGGCAGCGCCAACGACGTGCCGCTCGTGCGCGTCATCGGCGGCTCGGTGCTGCTCGCCGTCCCGATCGTCTTCGGTGCGCTCGGCGGCGTGATCGGGGAGCGCGTCGGCGTCGTCAACATCGCGATCGAGGGTCAGCTCCTCGCGGGCGCGTTCTGCGCGGCCGTCGCGGGGTCCGTCACGGGCAGCCCGTGGGCGGGCGTCGTCGCGGCGATCGTCGCGGGCGTCCTCGTCTCGCTCGTGCTGGGCGTGTTCACGATCACCTACAAGGTCAACCAGGTGATCGTCGGCGTCGTGCTCAACGTGCTCGTGATCGGCGTGACGAGCTTCCTGTACTCGCAGGTGCTCGTCTCGAACCCCGAGCTCAACAGCACCACGCGGTTCTCGAACGTCGCGATCCCCGGCCTGTCGCACATCCCCGTGATCGGCCCGTCGCTGTTCAACCAGTCGCTGATCGTCTACCTCATGTACCTCGTGGTGCCGGGCGTCTGGTACGCGCTGTACCGCACGCGCTGGGGTCTGCGGGTCCGCGCGGTCGGGGAGCACCCGAAGGCGGCGGACACGGTCGGCATCAAGGTCGAGCGGACGCGGTACCTCGCCCTCATGGTCGCGGGCGCGATCGCGGGCATCGGCGGCGCGTTCTACACGGTCGTCTCGGTGTCGAGCTTCGGCAAGGAGATGACCGCGGGCGCGGGCTTCATCGCGCTGGCCGCCGTCATCTTCGGCAAGTGGGACCCGATCCGGGCGGCCCTCGCGGCGCTGCTCTTCGGCTTCGCCTCGAACCTCGAGGGTGCGCTGAGCATCGTCGGGGCACCGGTGCCCAGCCAGTTCATGCTCATGCTGCCGTACGTCGTGACGTTGCTGGCCGTCGCGGGGCTCGTCGGGCGCTCGCGCGCCCCGGCGGCCACCGGCCAGCCGTACGTCAAGGAGTGAACCGAGGAGTGGACATGGCGAGCACGACGCAGGCCGTCGACTGGGACGGCCTGCGTGCCGCGGCACGCGACGCGATGACCCGGGCGTACGCCCCCTACTCCCGGTTCCCGGTGGGGGTGGCGGCGCTCGTGGACGACGGCCGGGTGGTCGTCGGGTGCAACGTCGAGAACGCGTCGTACGGGGTCGGCCTGTGCGCCGAGTGCAGCCTCGTGTCGATGCTGCACGTCACCGGGGGCGGCCGGCTCGTGGCGTTCACGTGCGTCGACCAGCACGGCAACGTGCTGGCGCCGTGCGGCCGCTGCCGGCAGCTGCTGTTCGAGCACGGGGGACCCGACCTGCTGGTCGAGACCGTGCGTGGCGTCCGACCCATGAGCGAGGTGCTGCCCGACGCGTTCGGGCCGACCGACCTCGTGGAGCGCGGCGCCGACCAGGACCAGGAGGAGAAGTCATGACCGAGGCGTTCGACGCCGTCGACGTGATCGTCGCCAAGCGCGACGGCCACCGGCTCACCGACCCGCAGATCGACTGGGTGATCGACGCGTACACGCGCGGCGTGGTCGCCGACGAGCAGATGTCCGCGCTCGCGATGGCGATCCTGCTCAACGGCATGGACCGCGCGGAGATCGCCCGGTGGACCGCGGCGATGATCGCGAGCGGCGAGCGCATGGACTTCTCGGGCCTGTCGCGCCCGACCTCGGACAAGCACTCGACCGGCGGTGTGGGCGACAAGATCACGCTGCCGCTGGCCCCGCTCGTCGCGGTGTTCGGCGTGGCCGTCCCGCAGCTGTCGGGACGCGGCCTGGGCCACACCGGCGGCACGCTCGACAAGCTCGAGTCCATCCCCGGCTGGCGCGCCGCGCTCAGCAACGACGAGATGATGCGCCAGCTCGAGGACGTCGGCGCGGTCATCTGCGCCGCGGGCTCGGGCCTGGCACCCGCCGACCGCAAGCTGTACTCGCTGCGCGACGTCACCGGGACCGTCGAGGCGATCCCGCTCATCGCGAGCTCGATCATGAGCAAGAAGATCGCCGAGGGCACGGGCTCGCTCGTGCTCGACGTCAAGGTCGGCTCGGGCGCGTTCATGAAGGACGCGGACCGGGCGGGCGAGCTCGCGCGGACGATGGTCGAGCTCGGCACCGACGCGGGCGTGCGGACCGTCGCGCTGCTCACCGACATGTCGACGCCGCTCGGCCTCACCGCGGGCAACGCGCTCGAGGTGCGCGAGTCGGTCGAGGTGCTCGCGGGCGGCGGACCCGCCGACGTGGTCGAGCTGACCGTCGCGCTCGCGCGCGAGATGCTCGACGCCGCCGGGCGCC
Organism: Cellulomonas sp. B6; assembly: GCF_001462455.1. Classification (GTDB taxonomy): domain Bacteria; phylum Actinomycetota; class Actinomycetes; order Actinomycetales; family Cellulomonadaceae; genus Cellulomonas. The sequence continues at coordinate 12,418 of NZ_LNTD01000049.1, read as the reverse complement.
CCGACGCGGACCCCGAGGCGGCGCTGGCCGACGGTCGGGCGATGGACGTGTGGCGCCGCATGATCGCCGCGCAGGGCGGCGACCCCGACGCGACGCTGCCCGTCGCGCGCGAGACCGAGCAGGTGCTCGCGGAGCGTGACGGCGTGCTGACGACGCTCGACGCGTACGCCGTGGGCATCGCGGCGTGGCGCCTGGGTGCCGGCCGCGCGCGCAAGGAGGACCCGGTGCAGGCCGGTGCGGGCGTCGAGATCCACGCGCGCCCGGGCGACACCGTGCGGGCCGGTCAGCCGCTGCTGACGCTGCACACCGACACCCCGGAGCGGTTCGGGCGCGCGCGCGAGGCGCTCGTGGGCGGCGTGGTCGTCGACCCTGACGGCGTGGCGGGCGAGCGGACGCCGCTCGTGCTCGACCGGGTCGCGGTGGGCTGATCCCTCCCGTCCCCGGGGCCCCACGGGTCCCGGGGACGGCCGGGCGTCCCGGCCCGGGGCGTCGCCGGGCTCGGCGGGCAGAGGTCGCGGCGTCCCCGTGGGCGAGCCACGATGGAGGACGTCCGTCGCCGACGACCACGAGGAGGAGCCATGAGCACCGTCCCCGGACCGCAGTCCTGGAGCGACGCGGGGCTGGTCCCCGTCGACCCGCAGCAGCCGCTGCGCCTGACCGACACCGACGAGGGCGACGCGCCGGACGAGCGCGACGCCGAGGAGTACGCACCCGCCGTGCCACGCGCCGACCTCGAGGGGGCGGCCGACGAGGCCGACGTGGTGGACCAGGCGGCCGAGGTGCCGCTCGACGAGGACGAGGAACACGACGCGTGACACCGCTGGACAGGCCCGACGGCCCCGAGCACGACCTCGACGCGACGCTGCGCGCGCTGCCGAAGGTGCTGCTGCACGACCACCTGGACGGCGGTGTTCGGCCGGCGACGGTCGTCGAGCTGTCCGCCGAGGTCGGGCACGCGCTGCCCACCACGGACCCCGACGCGCTGGGGCGCTGGTTCGTCGAGGCCGCGGCCTCGGGGTCGCTGCCGCGCTACCTCGAGACGTTCGAGCACACGCTCGCCGTGATGCAGACCGCGGACGGCCTGCGCCGCGTGGCCCGGGAGGCGGCGCTCGACCTCGCCGCCGACGGCGTCGTGCACGCCGAGCAGCGGTACGCGCCCGAGCAGCACCAGCGGGCCGGGCTCACGCTGCAGCAGGTCGTCGACGCGGTGCGCGAGGGATTCGCCGAGGGCGAGGCGCAGGCGCGTGCGCAGGGCCACGAGATCCGCGTCGTGCAGGTGCTGTCGGCGATGCGCCAGGCGGACCGCGCCGACGAGATCGCGGCGCTCGCGCTCGCGAACCGGGACGCGGGCGTCGTCGGGTTCGACATCGCGGGGCCCGAGGACGGCTTCCTGCCGTCGCTGCACGCGTCCGCGTTCCGGACGGTGCGCGAGGCGAGCTTCCCCGCGACGGTGCACGCCGGCGAGGACGGCGGGCTGGACTCGATGGCCGACGCGCTGCACGTCGCGGGCGCGCTGCGCCTGGGGCACGGGGTGCGCATCGCCGACGACGTCCGGGTGGACGACGACGGCACGCCTCACCTGGGCCGCCTGGCGCACTGGGTGCGCGACCGGCGCGTCCCCCTCGAGGTGTGCCCGTCGTCGAACCTCCAGACGGGTGCCGCGGCGTCGGTCGCCACGCACCCCGTCACGACGCTGCTCCGCGCGGGCTTCGAGGTCACCGTCAACACCGACAACCGGCTGCAGTCCGGCACGTCGCTGTCGCGTGAGCTCGGCCTGCTCGTCCGCGAGGCCGGGTGGACGCTCGACGACGTCCTGGCCGTCACCGTGACCGCGGCCCGCCACACGTTCCTGCACGAGGACGAGCGCCGCGCGCTCGTCGACCGCATCGTCCGCCCGGCACGTACGTCGGGCACCGTGAGCCCCGGGAGGCACCGCGCATGACCACCGACCCCACCACCGACGCGACCGCCGGGCCCGCCGTGACCCGGCAGCCGCTCGACGCCGTGGCGCTCGCGCGCCTCGTGGACCACACCCTCCTCAAGCCCGAGGCGACGCGGGCCGACGTCGACGCGCTGATCGCCGAGGGCGTCCGCCTGGGCGTCTACTCGGTGTGCATCTCGCCGTCCTTCCTGCCGGTCGAGGTGCCCGTGGGCCTCGACGGTGCCCCGGACCTGCAGGTCGCGACCGTCTGCGGCTTCCCGTCGGGCAAGCACCACAGCGACGTCAAGGCCGCCGAGGCCGCGCGTGCCGTGCGGGACGGTGCGCACGAGGTCGACATGGTCATCGACGTCGGCGCGGCCAAGGAGGGCCGCTTCGCGGACGTCGAGGCGGACATCCGCGCCGTGCGCGAGGCCGCGCCCGCGCCGACGCTGCTCAAGGTCATCATCGAGTCGGCGGCGCTGACCGACGACGAGATCGTGGCCGTGTGCCGCGCGTCGGAGGCCGCGGGAGCCGACTTCGTCAAGACGTCGACCGGGTTCCATCCCGCGGGCGGGGCCAGCGTGCACGCGGTCCGGCTCATGGCGCAGACCGTCGGCGGGCGGCTGGGCGTCAAGGCGTCGGGCGGGGTCCGGACGGCGGCGGACGCGCTCGCGATGGTCGAGGCGGGCGCGACGCGCCTCGGCCTGTCGGGGACGGCCGCGGTGCTCGCGGGCGTCACGGCGGACGGCGACTACTGACCTGCCCGACGGATGAGAGGGGCGTGAGAGTTCGCCCCTCTCCCGGGTGAAATTCGTTCGATCCGGACGAATCGGGCGTCGAAGTCCCTCTCGGCGGCGACGATGGTGGACGGTCGTCCGGCTGGCGCACGCCGGCCGGCGGCCGACACGTCCGCAGCAGCACCCGGTCGCAGGACCCACGGCGTGCGCGACCGGGAGGGAGACGCACGCGCATGGGCCCGATCAGGCGTGGCGCGCTCGTGGTCGTGCTCGTGCTGGCCTTCGGGCTGGGGGCCGCGCTGGCCTCGGCGATCGGGGAGGGCGACGGGTCCGCGCGGGCCGTCGTGGTCCCCGACGGCTGGCAGGACGCATGGGCCGTCGGCCACGTGCTCGAGGGCGACGCGGTCGCGCTCGCCTGGGGCGACCTCGCGGGGGACGACCCCGCCTCGGCGCCGCCGCACCTGCGCTTCGACCCCGAGGCGACGCTCGCGCAGCTCGAGGCCCTGCACACGCTCGACGTCGAGACGCTCGGGCTCGGCGCGCACGACGGGCCGCTCGCGGCCCGCAAGCTGCTCGTGGTCGTCGAGGGCACGTGGTCGCGCGGGCCCGGCGCGGCGCCGCAGGGACCCGTGCCGCCGGCCGACGGCGGGCTCTCCGCCGCCGTCGACGCCGTGCCCCCGACGCACGGCGCCGTCGTCGACGGCGTCGGCCTGCTGCGCGTCGTCCCGGCCGTGCTGCCGCCGCAGGGGGCGGGCGGAGCGGCGGCCTCCCCGAGCACCGTGGCACCGCGGACGACCGTGCCCGCCGGGACGTCCTGGGAGCTCGCGCGGGGCGTGGCCGAGACCGTCCAGCACCTCACCTCCGCGGCGCACCGGGGCGGACCCGCCCCGGAGGCGGCCGCGAGCCTGCGGGCGGCGGGCTCGGCGTACCTCGCGACGCTCGCGGTCCCGACCCGCGTCGCCGACGCGGCGGACCAGGTGCACGCGCCGCAGCTCGCGTGGGGCAGCCCGCGGCTCGGCGCGTCCGGCTGGCTGCTCCTCCAGCAGCTCGCGTCGCGGTCCACGCCCACGCTCCTGCGGGACCTGTGGACCCGGTCGCTCGACACGGAGCAGGTCCTCGACGCGTACGCGCGCCTGACGTCGTCGGACGCCGCCGCGCTCAACCGCCGCGTCGCGCAGTACGCGCTGCGGGCCGCCGTCGGCGACGTCGGCGGCGCAGGTGCACCGGGTGCGGTGCTCGCGGACCTCGACCCCGTCCTGCTGGCCCACCGCACGACCCCCGTCGACCCGGTGCCGGACGACCCGGGGCACTACCGCGTGCTCGGGACGTTCGCACCGGCCGCGTACGGCTACACGGTGGTGCGGCTCGCGCCCGACGGGACGGGCGACGTGACCGTGCGCGTCCGGGGGCACGCCGACGCCCTCCCGGGGACGGACGCCGGCTGGAGCTTCGGCCTGGTGGCCGTCGGGCCCGACGGCCCGCGCTACAGCCCCGTCACCGAGACCGCCGACGCGCAGCTGACGTTCACGCCGCGCGACGGCGAGGACGAGCTCTACCTGGTGGTCACCGCGACACCCGCCACCGTCGCGCCCACGGCACCGGCAGGGTTCGCGTCGACGGCGAGGTACCCGTACGAGTTCCGCGTCGCGGGGGCGGGCGTCGTCGACCCCACGACGCTCGACGTCGCGGGCGGGCACCGGCACGCGAACGGCGGCGGGTGGGTCGACGACCGCGCGACGGTCGACCCCGACGCCTGGGTCGGACCGGGCGCCGTGGTGCGGGGCGACGCGGTCGTCGGGCCCGGCGTCCGCCTCGAGGGCCGCGCGTGGGTCCAGGGCGGCGCCGAGCTCAGCGGCGACGTGCTCGTGCGGGACGTCGCGGTCGTGCGCCCGACGGCACGGCTCTCGGGCACGGTCGTCGTGGGGGGCGACGCGGTCGTCGGGTTCGCGTGCGACGCCGGCACCTACACGGCGTACCGCGCGGGGGCCGCGTGCGACCCCGCGAGCGCCGACACCGACGTCAACCCCGCGGTCACGCCCTTCGCCCCGGGCGAGCTCGTGCTCGACCTCCCGAGCCCGACGTCCGAGCCGTCGCCCGCCCCGTCGGCCACCGAGGAGCCCGCGGCGTCGACCGCGAGCCCAGCGCCGACCTCGCCCCCGCCGTCGCCCGCGGCGACGACCGAGCCGGGCGTCGCCGCGCCGCCCGCGGCGGTGCCGGCCGGCGCCTGCACGGCGACGTACGAGCTGCTCAACGCCTGGCCCGGCGGCTTCCAGGCGCAGGTCGTCGTCACCGCGACCGCGCCCGACCTGCGCGGCTGGACGGTGTCGTGGACCCGCCCCGGCGGCGTCGAGATGAGCGACGACACGTGGGGCGCGGCCTTCACCTACAGCGGGGACGCGGTCACCGCGGACAGCCTGTCCTGGAACGGTGCGGTCGCGCAGAGGCAGTCGGTGACGTTCGGGTTCAACGCGGCCGCGCAGGACGCGCCGACGGGCCTGCCCGGGCTGCGCTGCTCGCGCACCGGCTGACCCGACGTCCGGGGGCGTCGTGCCCCCGGACGCCGGTCAGGCGTCAGGCCGCGTCGAGGCCCAGGGCCGTGCGCACGTCGTCGGCGACCTGCGCGAGCTGCTCGCGTGCGGCGCGGTGCGCGGCGTCGAGCGCGTCGCGGTCGGCGTCGTGCGCGACGGGCACGATCACCTCCAGGTAGGCCTTGACCTTGGGCTCGGTGCCCGACGGGCGCACGACGACGCGCGTGCCGTCCGCCGTGAGCAGCCGGATGCCGTCGGTGGGCGGCAGGCCGCCACGGTCCTCGTCGGTACCGGCGGCGAGGTCGACCACCTCGACGACGGGGGACCCCGCGAGGTGCGCGGGCGGGGCCTCGCGCAGCGTCGTCATGGTCGCCCCGATGCGGCTCAGGTCGGCGAACCGTGCGCTCACCTGGCTGGTCGCGTGCAGGCCGTGCGCGCGGGCCAGGTCGTCCAGCGCGTCGAGGAGCGTGCGGCCCTGCGCGGCGAGCCGGGCCGCGAGGTCGCACACGCGCACCGCGGCCGAGATGCCGTCCTTGTCGCGCACGTGCGCGGGGTCCACGCAGTAGCCGAGCGCCTCCTCGTAGCCGAACACGAGACCCTCGGCGCGCGAGATCCACTTGAAGCCCGTGAGGGTCGACGTGAAGCGCAGCCCGGCGTCCTGCGCGATCGCCGCGAGCAGGCGCGAGGACACGATCGAGCACGCGAGCGTCGCGTCGGGGTCGGCACCGCCCTCGACCGCGCGCGCGGCGGCGTCGGCCCCGAGCAGCGCCCCGACCTCGTCCCCGGTGAGCATGCGCCAGCCGTCGGCCTGCGGGGTCTGCGGGCCGACCGACGGCACGTGCGCGCGCGGGTCGCGCACGGCGGCGGCGCAGCGGTCCGCGTCCGGGTCGACGGCCACGACCAGGTCGGCGTGCGTCGCCGCCGCGAGCGCGAGCGCGAGGTCCGTGGCGCCCGGCTCCTCGGGGTTCGGGAACGCGACGGTCGGGAAGTCCGGGTCGGGGTCGGCCTGCTCGGGCACGAGCGTCACGTCGGGGAAGCCGGCGCGGGCCAGGACGTCCTGCGCGACCGCACCGCCCACGCCGTGCAGCGGCGTCAGCACGACCGTGAGGGCGGCGCGCGCCGCGGCGTCGCCGCCGGGGGCCACCGCCGCCGCCGCGGCGGCGTACGCGTCGACGACGTCGTCACCGAGCGTGGTCCAGCCCGACGTCGCGCGCGGCACCGACGCGACCGACGGCACGCGCGCGATGGCCGCGGCGATCGCCGAGTCCGCGGGCGGCACGATCTGCGCACCCTGCCCCGCGCCCGTGACGACGCGTCCGCCCAGGTAGACCTTGTAGCCGTTGTCCCGCGGCGGGTTGTGCGAGGCCGTCACCATGACGCCGGCGTCGGCGTCGAACCGGCGCACGGCCGACGCGAGCACGGGGGTCGGCAGGGGTCGCGGCAGCAGCAGGACCTCGATGCCGACGGCGGTCATGACCTCGGCCGTGTCGAGCGCGAACCGGTGCGAGTTGTGGCGGGCGTCGTACCCCACGACGACGCGCGGCGCGGGCGTGGCACCCTCGAGCTCGCCCACGAGGAAGTCGGCCAGGCCCGCCGCGGCCCGGATCACGACGGCCCGGTTCATGCGGTGCGGGCCGCCCGCGAGCTCGCCGCGCAGCCCCGCGGTGCCGAACTGCAGCAGGCCCGAGAAGCGGTCCTCGAGCTCGGCGCGCGCGGCCTCGGCGTCGGCCCGCACGAGGTCGGCGGCCGTCTCGGTCGCGGCGTCCTCGGGCGTCTCGCGCGCCGTGCGGAGCAGCGCCGTGAGCTCGTCGGCCGTCGCGGGGTCGGGATCGTCGGCGATCCACGCCTCCACGTCGTCGACCAGGCGCGCCCACGCGTCGCGGTCGTCGGTGCCGGGGCGGTCGTCTGCGGGTGCCGTCGGCGCGTCGCCGCGGAGCACGTCGTCGTGGTCGGAGCTGCTCACCCCTCCAACCTACTGGCCGGTACGCGTGCGTCGCGCCGGACCCGCGGGTCCGGCGCGACGCACCGCGTCACACGCGTCGGACGACGTCCGCGAGCAGCGCGCTGATGCGCGGACCGGCGGCACGCCCGGCCTCGAGCACCTCGGCGTGGTCGAGCGGCTCGGGGCTGATGCCCGCGCCGAGGTTCGTGACGAGGGAGATGCCGAGCACCTCCAGGCCCGCGTGCCGCGCGGCGATCGCCTCGAGCGTCGTCGACATGCCGACGAGGTCGCCGCCGATGCGGCCCGCCATCTGCACCTCGGCCGGGGTCTCGTAGTGCGGCCCGGGGAACTGCACGTACACGCCCTCGTCGAGGCTCGCGTCGACCTCGCGCGCCACGGCGCGCAGCCGCGGGGAGTACAGGTCGGTGAGGTCGACGAACGTCGCGCCCTCGAGCGGCGACGTCGCCGTGAGGTTGATGTGGTCGCGGATCAGCACGGGCGTGCCCGGTCCCCACGCGAGGTTGAGCCCGCCGCAGCCGTTGGTGAGGACGATCGTCGAGGCACCCGTCGCGGCCGCAGTGCGCACGCCGTGCACGACGCGCCGCACGCCGCGGCCCTCGTACAGGTGCGTGCGCGAGCCGAGCACGAGCGCGAACCGGTCGGGTCGCTGCCCGTCGCCCGCGATGCGGATCGAGCGCAGCGTGCCGACGTGCCCCTGCACGGCGGGACGCGAGAAGCCGGGCACCTCGTGGCTCGGCAGCTCGGCGACCGTCTCGCCCAGCAGGTCGGCCGCGCCGCCCCAGCCGGAGCCGAGCACGAGCGCGACGTCGTGGCGCTCGACACCCGTGCGGGCGGCGATCACCTCCGCCGCGCGGCGGGCGACCTCGAACGGGTCGGTCGTGGGGTCGTCGAGGTCGGGGACAGCGCCGCCGGTGAGGTCGTGCGCGGGGGAGACGTCGGTCATGGGCCCAGGCTAGTCGCGGGGCCGGGCGGCGGTCCGTCGGGCAGGATGGGACGGTGACCAGCCACGCGCCCGCCGCCGCCCCCGACGAGCCGACCACCCCCGCCGCGACCGCGGCGTCGACCGTGCGCCCGTCGCCCGACGCGCCGTCCGCGGGCCGTGTGGTCGTCGTCGGCGGCGGCCCCGGCGGCTACGAGGCCGCGCTCGTCGCGCGGCGCCTCGGGGCGCAGGTCACGGTCGTCGAGCGTGCCGGCCTCGGCGGGTCGGCGGTGCTGACCGACGTCGTGCCGTCCAAGACCCTCATCGCGACGGCCGAGTGGATGACCATCGCCGACCGCGCGCCCGAGCTGGGCATCCGCACCGACGGGCTCGCCGACGCGGACGGGGCCGGCTCGCCGGCCGACCTGCTGCGGCACCGCATCGACCTGGCCGCCGTCAACGCGCGCGTGCGGACGCTCGCGGCCGCGCAGTCCGACGACATCCGTGCGCGTCTCGCGCGCGAGGGCGTCGACATCGTCGCGGGCACGGGGCGCCTGCTCGACCCCGAGCACGTCGCGGTGACCGAGGCCGACGGCCGCGAGCGCGTGCTCGACGCCGACGTCGTGCTCGTCTCCACCGGTGCGACGCCCCGCGTGCTGCCCGACGCCCGCCCCGACGGCGAGCGCATCCTCACGTGGACGCAGCTGTACGACCTCACCGAGCTGCCGCAGCGCCTGGTCGTCGTCGGGTCCGGCGTGACCGGCGCCGAGTTCGCGGGCGCGTACACGTCGCTGGGTGCGGACGTCGTGCTCGTGTCGAGCCGGGACCGCGTGCTGCCCGGGGAGGACGCCGACGCGGCCGAGCTCATCGAGCGCGTGTTCCGGCAGCGCGGCATGACGGTGATGTCGCGCTCGCGGGCGTCGTCGGCACGGCGCACCGCGGACGGCGTGGTCGTGACGCTCGAGGACGGGCGCACGGTCGAGGGCTCGCACGTGCTGTTCGCGGTCGGCTCGGTGCCCACCACGCGCGGGATCGGGCTCGAGGAGGCCGGCGTACGGCTCACGCCGTCGGGGCACGTCGAGGTCGACAAGGTCTCGCGCACCAACGTGCGGGGCGTGTACGCCGCGGGCGACTGCACGGGCGTGCTGCCGCTCGCGTCGGTCGCCGCGACGCAGGGCCGCATCGCGATGTCGCACGCGCTGGGCGACGCCGTGCGGCCGCTGCAGCTGCGTGGCATCTCCGCGAACATCTTCACGGCACCCGAGATCGCGACCGTCGGGATCCCCGAGTCGGTGCTCCAGGAGCGCGGCACGCACTACCGCACGAGCATGCTGCCGCTGTCGCGCAACCCGCGCGCCAAGATGCTGGGCGTCCGCGACGGTTTCATCAAGCTGTTCGCGCACGCCGGCACGGGCACCGTGCTGGGCGCGGTGGTGGTGGGGCCGCGCGCGAGCGAGTCGGTGTTCCCCCTGACGCTCGCCGTGACGCACCGGCTCACGGCCGACCAGGTCGCCGAGGCGTCGACCGTCTACCCGTCGATGTCGGGGACGATCGGCGAGGTCGCGCGCATGCTGCACCAGCGCACCGAGGACTGAGCACCGAGCACCCGCTCGCACGAGCGTCGGCCGGGCGCCGGGCGCCGTGGTGCGGCCCCGGGTCAGCCCAGCAGCGTGTCGCCCCAGAACGGCCCGTCGGCGGTCACGACGGCCCCGCCGTCGGCGCCCGTGGGCAGCGACGCGACGCCGGGCGGCACCGCGTACAGCCCCGACCCGGTGTGCTGCAGGTACTCCTGCAGCCGGTCCTCGCGTGACATGCGCGCCTGCATCGGCACGTACTGCGTGCGCGGGTCCCGCACGAACGCGAGGAAGAACAGCCCCGCGTCGAGCCGACCCAGCGCGTCGTTGCCGTCGGTGAAGTTGTAGCCGCGGCGCAGCATGCGGGCGCCGCCGTTGTGCGACGGGTGCGCGAGCGCGACGTGCGAGTCCACGGGGATGAGCGGCTGCCCGCCGCGGCCCTCGCGCGTGAAGTCGGGGTCGGAGCGCTCCTCGCCGCCCGACAGCGGCGCGCCCTCGGCCTTGGTGCGGCCGACGACGGCCTCCTGCTCGCGCAGCGAGGACCGGTCCCACGTCTCGATCGTCATGCGGATGCGTCGCGCGACGAGGTAGCTGCCGCCGGCGAGCCAGTCCGCCGCCGCGTCGTCGCCCGGCTGGACCCACACGTGGTCGTCGAGCGCGGTGGTCTCCTCCGCCATGACGTTCGCGGTGCCGTCCTTGAAGCCGAACAGGTTGCGCGGCGTGCGCTGCGCGGTGCTGGTCGACGACGTGCGGCCGTACCCGAGCTGCGCCCAGCGCAGCGTCGCGGCGCCGAAGGCCGCGCGCGACAGGTTGCGGATCGCGTGCACCGCGACCTGGGGGTCGTCGGCGCAGGCCTGCACCACGAGGTCGCCGTCGCACCGCGCGGGGTCGAGCGCGTCGCCCGCGAACTGCGGCAGCACGACGAGCGCGGCCGGCAGCCGGTCGGCGAGACCGAACCGGTCGACGCCCGGCGCGCCGTCCGGCCCCGGCGTGCCGACGAACAGCGACCGGCCGAACCCGACCGTGACCGTCAGGCCCGCGGGCGGCAGGTCGAGCGCCTCACCCGTGTCGTCCGGCGGTGCGTCGTACGGGCCCGAGGTGGGCCCGAGCGGTCCGGCGGGCAGGCCCTGCGTGAGCCGGGCCGCCATGACCGTCCAGCGGCGCAGCAGGTCGACGAGCTCGCCGCGGTCGGTCGTCGTGAGGTCGAACGCCGCCGCGTACAGCCGGTCCTGCGCGGGCGTCACGACGCCCGCCTGGTGCGGTCCGGTGAACGCGTAGGTGCGCGTGGCCGGGGACGCCGGCGGAGCCGCGGTCGGTGCGGGGGCCGTCGCGCGCCCCGCGCCGAGCCCGGCCAGGCCCGCGCCGACGGCGACCGCCCCGCCCCATCCCAGCAGCGCGCGGCGGCTCACGCCGTGCGGCGACGCGCCCGCCGGGGGTGCGGCGGAGCCGTCCTGCGCAGGCTGCGGGTCGGGGACGGGGCGGGTCGCGTCGGTCACGGCGTCACGCGCTCGTGACGGTGGTGGTCAGGCGCGACAGCGGCTCGGACAGCGCGTCGACCGCGGCCGCGAGCTCGCGGACCTGCGGCTCGGTGAGCGTGTCGTAGCCGACGAAGCCGGCGTCGACCGAGCCGTGCTGCGCGAGCAGCTTCTCGAGGGCGGCGAACCGCTCGTCGAGCTGGGTCGCGAGGTCGGCGTCCTGCTCGCGGACGACGTCCTGCACGACCTCGTAAGCGACGCGTGCGCCGTCGACGTTCGCGGCGAAGTCCCACAGGTCGGTGTGCGACCAGATCTCCTCCTCGCCCGTGACCTTGCCGGTCGCGACCTCGTCGAGCAGCTCCTTGGCGCCGTTGGTGATCTGGAACGCCTCGAACGTGAACGACGGGTCCGTGACGGCGTCGACGAGCTTCTGGGTGTTCGCCACGAGGTCCTGGGCGGCGGCCGCGCGTTCCTCGGTCGTCAGGGGCACGTACGCGACGCCGCCGTTCGCCTCGGGCGCCGGCTGCCACAGGTCCTTCTCGATCAGGTGCCAGCCGCTCCAGGTGTCGCCGTCCACGAGGTCGGCCTCGCGCAGGTCGAGCAGCGGGTCGAGGTCGCCGAACGACTCGGCCACGGGCTCGACGCGCTCCCAGTGCACGCGCGTCGGCGCGTACAGCTCGCGCGCCCGCGCGTCGTCGCCGGCCGCGTACGCGTCGGCGAACTCCTGCGTGCCGGCGATGAGCGTGCCGACCTGGTCCTTGACGTACGCGACGTAGGACGCCTCCGCCGCCGCGAGCTGCTCGGCGACGTCGCCCGTGGGCCCGGCGTCGGTGCCCGAGTCGGTCACGGTAAACGCCGCGCGGATGCCCTCGCCGACCATGCCGGGCTTGCAGGCCGTGAAGTAGTCGCCGGGGCGGGCCTGCACCACGAGGTCGCGCGAGATGCCGGGGCCGATGTTCTCGACCTCGGAGACGACGCGCAGGCCGTCCTCGCCCAGGAGGTAGAACTCGGTGACGTCGTCGCCGGTGTTGGTGACCGTGAACGTCAGCGTGCCGGACGGCGCCGACGTGGTGGACACGTCGCACGCGTCGGCGCTCGACGAGACGGTGATCGGGCCGCCGTCCTCGCTCGTGCCGCTCGCGGCGTCGGTGGGTGCGTTGGCGACGCACGCGGCGAGCAGCGGCAGCGTGAGGGCGGCCGTCAGGCCGCCGCGCAGCCGGGCGGAGCGGACGGTGGTGCGCGGGGTCGGGGACACGGGTCTCCTCGGGAGCGGGCGCGGGTGCGCGGGCGACGGTGCGGGG
>NZ_LNTD01000048.1 GCF_001462455.1 Cellulomonas sp. B6 | reverse complement strand
CGTCCCCGCCCGGGCCACGACGCCCGGCGGGGACGGCCTGCGTACGGGCCGCGTCACGCCGCCGCTCGAGAACCCCGACGGCTCGCCCGTGCGGCGCCCGCACCTCGCGGCGCGGCTCGAGGACCGGTTCGACGCCGCGCTCGCGGGCGTGCTGCGCCGGCGCGGCTGGACCGTCCGCATCGTCGGCTTCGTGGGCTACGGCACGGCGGGCAGGGTGCGGGTGCTCGCACGCACGCTGCTCGCGTCGCCGCAGGTGCACGAGCGCGACCTGCCCGACGCGGGCGGCGCCGCGCAGGCCGGCGAGCGTCCGGCACCGTCGGTGCGCGGGTGGCGGTCGTTCTTCACGGCGTCGGTCGCGGGTGCGCCCGTCGAGGTGACGGTCGGCGGTCGCACGCACCGTCTCACGACCGACCGCGGCGGCTACCTCGACGCCGTGGTCGAGGCCGACCTGGAGCCCGGCTGGCACGACGTCGCCCTCGCCTCGATCGACGGCGCGACCACGACGGCGCGCGTCGTGGTGGTCGGCCCCGAGCCGACCGTGGGCATCGTCAGCGACGTGGACGACACCGTCATGGTCACGCGCCTGCCGCGTCCGCTGGTCGCGGCGTGGAACCAGTTCGTGCGGCACGAGAACGCGCGCGAGGCCGTGCCCGGCATGGCACGGCTCTACCGCGACCTGCGGGCGGCGCACCCCGACGCACCGGTCGTGTACCTCTCGACGGGGGCGTGGAACGCGGCACCCGCGATCGGCCGGTTCCTGCGCCGGCACGACTACCCCGCGGGCCCGCTGCTGCTGACCGACTGGGGGCCGACCAACACGGGTGTCTTCCGCAGCGGGCAGCGCCACAAGGTCACGCAGCTGCGGCGCCTGTTCGCCGAACTGCCGCAGGTGCGGTGGCTGCTGGTCGGTGACGACGGCCAGCACGACCCGCAGATCTACGCCGGCGCGGTCGAGCACCACCGGGACCGGGTCGCGGGGGTGCTGATCCGTCAGCTCACGGCCGCCGAGCACGTGCTGTCGCACGGCCTGCCGGCGGTGACGCCGCAGCAGGAGGAGTCCGAGGAGCGTGCCGACGCGCCCGGGGTGGTCCTGCTGCAGGGCGCCGACGGCGACGAGCTGCACGCACGCGCGCGTGAGGCGGGGCTGGTGGACTGACGTCCGCCGCCGAGGCGCGCAGGGTCGGAGGCGAGGTCGCGCGCGCGGTTCGAGGTCATGCACCGGTTCTACCCCCTGCCCCCGGCGGTTCGCACCCGGTGGCGCCGGGTCGGAGCGCGTGCCGGGCGCGGCGGCCCGCGTGTCGGGGCCGCGCCAGGGACGTCGGGCCCGTGGGCGCGCCGGCGCACGACGAATCGTTTCGTCGCCTCGGCGTCGTCGAAGCGCATCGATAGCGTGACGCGCGGACCCCGGCCCCGGCGACGTGGCGCGGTCCGTCGTCGCCGGGCACGCCGGCGCGACCGCCACCGTCGCGGCACGGCCGCGCCACCGCCGCCGTGCTCGCGCCACGCGAAGGAGCAGCGGATGCGCGTCCCACCCTTGATCGCCCCCCTCGCCGCCGCCGGGGCCGTGGTCGCCCTCGCCGCGGGCGCCCTCACCGGCGGCGTCGTCACGGCCGCACCCGCCGCGGCCGCGACCGGCTACACGTGGGGCAACGTGCAGATCGGCGGCGGCGGGTTCGTGCCCGGCATCGTCTACAACCAGGGCGAGAAGGACCTCGTCTACGCCCGCACCGACATCGGCGGCGCCTACCGCCTCGACCCGACGACCCGGCGCTGGATCCCGCTGCTCGACCACGTCGGCTGGGACGAGTGGGGGCACACGGGCGTGCTGTCGCTCGCGACCGACGCGCGCGACCCCGACCGCGTCTACGCCGCCGTCGGCTCCTACACCAACGACTGGGACCCGCAGAACGGCGCGATCCTGCGCTCGGCGGACCGTGGCGAGACGTGGCAGCGCACGATGCTGCCGTTCAAGGTCGGCGGCAACATGCCCGGGCGGGGCATGGGCGAGCGCCTGCAGATCGACCCCAACGACAACCGCGTGCTGTACCTCGGCACCGAGAACGGGCACGGCCTGTGGCGCTCGACCGACCGCGGCGTCACGTGGTCCGAGGTCACGAGCTTCCCCAACCCGGGCAGCTACGCGCAGGACCCGACGTCGGACAACTCGTACCTCACGCAGAACCAGGGCGTCGTGTGGGTGACGTTCGACCCGACGAGCGGCACGGCGGGCTCCCCGACGCGCACGATCTACGTGGGCGTGGCGGACAAGGAGAACAACGTCTACCGCTCGACCGACGCGGGCGTGACGTGGCAGCGCGTGCCCGGCCAGCCCACCGGGTACCTGCCGCACAAGGGCGTGTTCGACGCGCGCGGCAAGCAGCTCTACGTCGCGACGTCCGACACGGGTGGCCCGTACGACGGCGGCAAGGGGCAGGTCTCGCGGTTCGACGCGACGACCGGGACGTGGACGGACGTCTCGCCGCTGCCGTTGTCGTCCTCCGACCTCTACTACGGCTTCTCCGGCCTGACGATCGACCGCCAGGACCCCGACACGATCATGGTCGCGACCCAGGTCTCCTGGTGGCCCGACGTCATCTTCTTCCGCTCGACCGACCGCGGCGCGTCGTGGACCCGGATCTGGGACTGGGCGTCGTACCCCGAGCGCTCGCTGCGGTACTCGATGGACGTCTCGGCGACGCCGTGGCTCACGATGGGCCGCACGCAGGCCGTGCCGCCCGAGCCGCTCGTCAAGCTCGGCTGGATGACCGAGTCGTTCGAGATCGACCCGTTCGACTCCGACCGGTTCCTGTACGGCACCGGTGCCACGGTGTACGGGTCGGACAACCTCACCGACTGGGACGCCGGGGGCACGGTCGACATCGAGGTCCGCGCGCTCGGCATCGAGGAGACCGCGGTCCTCGACCTCGCGGCGCCCCCGGGTGCGGTCGAGCTCTACTCCGGGCTCGGCGACCTCGGCGGGTTCGTGCACACCGACATCGACGAGGTGCCGGACAGCATCTACACCCAGCCGGTCCACGGGTCGGTGACGGGCGTCGACTTCGCCGAGAGCAAGCCGTCCACGGTCGTGCGCGTCGGGTACGCCGTGAGCGGCGAGGTCGAGTCCCACATCGCGGTCAGCACGACGTCCGGGTCGACGTGGTGGGCCGGCCAGGAGCCGGCCGGCGTCACGAAGTCCGGCACGGTCGCGGTGTCCGCGGACGGTGCGCGCATCGTCTGGAGCCCCGAGGGCACGGGCGTGCACGTGTCGACGACCCTCGGGTCGACGTGGACGCCGTCCACCGGGGTCCCGGCGCAGGCGCAGGTCGAGGCCGACCGCGTGAGCCCGACGACGTTCTACGCCTACTCCGCGGGCCGGTTCTTCGTGTCGACGGACGGCGGCGTGACGTTCGTGCAGTCCGCCGCGACCGGTCTCCCCGCCGAGGGCAACGTGCGGTTCGGCGCCGTTCCGGGCAAGCAGGGCCACGTGTGGCTCGCGGCGGAGGACGGGCTCTACCGCTCGACCGACGCCGGCACGACGTTCACGAAGGTCCCCGGCTTCGAGGACGGCGGGGCCGTCGGTTTCGGCAAGGCCGCGCCCGGCGCGTCGTACCCCGCGATCTACACGACGTCCCTCTACCAGGGCGTGCGGGGCTTCTTCCGCTCGACCGACGGCGGCGCGACGTGGGTGCGCATCAACGACGACGAGCACCGGTACGCGTGGACGGGTGCCGCCATCACGGGCGACCCGGACGTGTTCGGGCGCGTGTACGTCGGGACGAACGGCCGCGGGATCGTCGTGGGCGAGTCGGACGGCACCGTGCCGTCCCCCACGCCGACGCCGACACCGACGCCCACGCCCACCGTGACGCCCACGCCCACGCCCACCGTGACGCCCACGCCGACGGCGAGCCCGACGCCCACGGTCCCGGCCGCGTCGTGCGCGGTGCGGTACACCGCGTCGAGCTGGAGCACGGGCTTCACGGCGAGCGTGCGCCTCACCCACGCCGGCACCGCGCCGCTGCAGGGCTGGACGCTCCGCCTGACGTACGCGGACGGTCAGCAGCTGCAGCAGGGCTGGAGCGCGACGTGGTCGCAGCAGGGCGCCGTGGTGACGGCCACGAACGCCGCCTGGAACGGTGCACTCGCACCGAGGGCGTCGGTCGACGTGGGCTTCAACGGCTCGCACACGGGCACCAACGGGGCCCCGACGGCGGCGACGCTGAACGGCACGACGTGCACGTTGTCGTGAGCCCGCACGGTCGGCGGCCAGGGCCGCGCTGACCCGCGACCACCGGTGGGTGGCGTCCGCATCCCGGGCGCCACCCACCGGCACGTCCGGGCCGGCGGACGGTCCGTGGAGCGTCCGTGCACGTCACGTCGTCGCAGGTCGCACGCCTGCCATGTGACCAAGGTCCCACGAGACAAACATCACATGACTGACCCGTGGATCTGTCTCGACGTCGACCTAGCATCGCGACCGTGGCACCCGTTCGCAGCAGCACGGCCGACGTCGACGCCCTCCTCGTGGGAGGGGGCGTCATGAGCGCGACCCTCGCGTCGCTCCTCACGACGCTCGAGCCCACGTGGCGCGTGGAGATCCACGAGCGCCTGGACGCCCCCGCGCTCGAGAGCTCGAACCCGTGGAACAACGCGGGCACCGGCCACGCCGCCCTCTGCGAGCTGAACTACACGCCCGAGCGTCCCGACGGCTCGGTCGACATCAGCAAGGCCGTGCGGATCAACGAGCAGTACGAGCTCTCGCGCGAGCTGTGGCACCACCTCGCCGCCGCGGGCCGCCTGCCCGGCGCCGAGCGCGCGGTCACGACCACGCCGCACATGTCGTTCGTCCGCGGCGCCAAGGACGTCGAGCACCTGCGCAAGCGGTGGGAGGCGCTGCGCGCGCACCGGCTGTTCGCCGACCTCGAGTTCACGACCGACCCGGCCGTCATCGAGCGCTGGGCGCCGCTGCTCATGGCCGACCGCACCGACGACGAGCCGGTCGCCGCGACGCGCGCCGCGTGGGGCACCGACGTCGACTTCGGGTCGCTCACCCGTGCGATGCTCGCCGACGCAGTGACGCGCGGCGCCGAGCTGCACACCAGCAGCGAGGTCACGCGCCTCAAGCGACTGCGCGACGGCCGGTGGCGCGTGACGATCGCCGACCGTCGCTGGAACGGCCGCCCGCCGCGCACGGTGACCGCGCGCTTCGTCTTCGTCGGTGCCGGCGGCGGCGCGCTGCACCTGCTGCAGCGCTCGCGCATCAAGGAGATCCGCGGGTACGCGGGCTTCCCGATCAGCGGGCAGTTCCTGCGCACGACCAACCCCGCGATCGTCGCGCAGCACGGCGCCAAGGTCTACGGCAAGGCGGCCGTCGGCGCCCCGCCGATGTCCGTCCCGCACCTCGACGCGCGCGTCGTCGACGGCGGCAACGCGCTGATGTTCGGCCCGTACGCGGGCTGGAGCATGAAGTTCCTCCAGCGCGGCTCGTGGACCGACCTGCTGCGCTCGGTGCGTCCGGGCAACCTCGTCCCGATGCTCGCGGTCGGCCTGCGCAACCTCGACCTGCTGACGTACCTGATCCGCGAGGTCACGGCCACGGACACCGACCGGCTGCGCGCGCTGCGGGCCTACATGCCCTCGGCGCACCCGCGCGACTGGGAGCTCGTCACCGCGGGCCAGCGCGTCCAGGTCATCAAGCGCGGGCCCGGCGGCGGCGTGCTCGAGTTCGGCACCGAGCTCGTCGCGTCCGCCGACGGCTCCATCGCGGGCCTGCTGGGCGCCTCCCCCGGTGCGTCGACCGCCGTGGCGACGATGCTCGACCTGCTGGACCGCTGCTTCCCCGAGCAGGCCGACGCCTGGCGGCCGCGGCTGCAGCAGATCATGCCGAGCCTGGGCGGCGCCGCGTGGGACACCGCGCTCGACCAGCTGGTCGACGACGGGACGCTCACCGGCGGACACTGAGTCCGTGACGACGCCCGAGACGCACCCCGACCCGCCCACGGACGACCTGCCGGTCGCCGTCAGCGCGCCCATGCGGCACGCCAAGGTGCGCGCGTTCACCGACCACACGACCGTCGGCCAGGTCGTCGTCGACGACGACGGCGCCGTGACGATCGGGTGCGCGTGCGGCATGACGCTGACGAACGGGCCCGGCTGGTCGCTCGACGAGCACATCCGCCTGCACCGCGCCGAGGCGCGGTTCCTCGCGCTCTCGGCGGTCGCGCCCGAGGGCATCCCACGACTGGTCGCCGCCGCGGACGTCCCGCAGCAGCACTGAGCCCGGCGCGCCCGCCCCGGCACCGACCGCCGCAGGCGGGTCGGCGTCAGCCCGCGGCAGCCGCCTCGCGCGCGGCGATGCGCGCCTGCACCTCGGGGCGGCGCAGCGGTGGCACGGTCGCCGGTGGGCGTCGTCGCTCGGGCAGCGCGTCCAGCAGGTGCGCCGTGATGTGGGCGATCTCCGCGACCGCGCGCTCGAACGGCTCGCGCGTCGCGTCCGAGAGCTGCTGCACGCCCGTCACCTTGCGGACGTACTGGCGTGCGGCGGCCTCGATCTCGTCGTCGGTGGCGTGCGGCTCCAGGCCGCGCAGGGTCGTGATGTTGCGGCACATGCCGCTCGACGCTACGCCCGGCCCCCGCCGCCGTCGAGACCCGCGGCCGCCCGCTCGAGCGCGAGCAGGGTCGTCTTGGCGGCGTCGCCGCCCGCGTACCGCCCGGGAGTGCCGTCGGACCGCACCACGCGGTGGCACGGCAGCAGCAACGGCACGGGGTTGCGCGCGCACGCCGTCCCGACCGCGCGCACGGCGGCGGGGCGCCCGGTCGCGGCCGCGACCTGCGCGTACGAGGCCGTCGCGCCGTACGGCACGTCGGGCAGCGACAGCACGACCTCGCGGCGGAAGCCGGTGAGCAGGCGCAGGTCCACCGGCACGTCGAACGTGCGGCGCCGGCCGGCGAAGTACTCGTCGAGCTCGCGCAGCACCGGGTCGAGCCGCCGCCCGCCCGCGAGGACGCGAGGGCTGACGTGTGCGGCGAGCTCCTGCAGCGCGGCGTCGTGCCCCTGCACGTCGAACGCGACGCGCAGCACGCCGCGCTCCCCCGCCGCGACCAGCAGCGACCCGACGGGTGAGTCGACCACGCGGTACGCGACGTCGAGCAGGCCGTCGCGCGCGGCGCGCTCGACGAGGTCGGCGTGCAGCAGCGCGAGGGTGCGGCCGTCGGGCTCCGCCGCGGGCGCGGCCTGCGGTGCGGTGGTCATCGTGCGTCCTCCTCGTCCGTGCCGGCGGCGCCGTAGGTGCGGCGCAGCGTGGCGACCCCGTCGGCCCCCGCGCGGCGCGCGGCCGCGTCGGTGCCGCCGACCATCGCCGCGACCTCGGCGTAGGGCAGGCCGCCCAGGTGGTGCAGCACGACGACCCGCCGCTGCTTGGCGGGCAGCGCGCCGACCGCGCGCCACAGGTCGAGGTCACGCGCGCCCGGCTCGTCGGCGCGCGCGACGAGCGCCGCGCCCGTCGTCAGCGCGGGGTCCTCGACCGGGACGGCGTGCCGTGCCCGCCGCCGCAGCTCGTCGAGGCAGCGACGGCGCGCGATCGTCACGAGCCACGCCTCGACGTTCGCGTCGGCGGACAGCTCGGGCCACGCGCGCAGCGCCGACAGGAACGTCTCCGACCACGCGTCGTCGGCGTCACGTCCGGCGAGCATGGCCCGGCACACGCGCAGCACGGTCGGGCCGTGCGCGCGCACGACGTCCTCGAACGGTCCGGTCATCCCCACAGTGTGCAGACGTCCGGGCCGTCCGGGACGTGAGGTGGGCCCTCCGTCCCACGCGTGACGCGCCCGGCAGGCGGACCGTGGGAGGTGGACGGACCGACCGACGTCCGTCCACGGAGGTGGTCCTCATGCGGACCGACGGACCGGTCCTGGTGGCTCTCGCGCACTCGGCACGCAGCGAGCACACGCTCGCGTGGGCGAGGGGTGAGGCGGTACGACGCGGCGCCGAGCTGCGGCTCGCGGCGGTGGTCGACCCCGCGTCCGAGGTGGCGACGTGGTCGTGGGCGGTCGTGCCGCCCGCGGTCGACGCGGACGCCGACGCGCGCGCGTACCTCGACGCGCTCGCGACGCGCGAACGCGCCCGACCCGACGCGCCGCCGGTCACGACGACGGTGCTGCACGGCGCACCCGCCGACGCGCTGCGTCGCGAGTCGGGCGACGCGGCGCTCCTGGTGGTGGGCGCGGGCTCGCGCGGCGGCGGGCACGTGGCGCGCGTCGCGGGCCACGTCGCGGCGCACGCGCGCTGCCCCGTCGCGGTGGTGCGGGACGCGCCGACCTCGACGGCCGACGGCGCGCCCGCGCCCGTCGTGGTCGGCGTCGACGGCTCCGCGGCCGCGGTCGCGGCGGCGCACGTCGCCGCCGACGCGGCGGTGCAGCGCGGCGCCGTGCTGCGGCTCGTCCACGCGCGCCCGTCGATCCCCGCGCCGTACGGACCGGTGGCCGTCGAGCTCCCACCGCCCGACGACCTGCCGGCACGGCGCGCCGCGGACGAGCTCGTCGCGCGGCTCCGCGCCGGGCACCCCGGGCTCGTGGTCGACGTCCGGCTCGTCGAGGACGACCCGGCGCACGCGATCGTGGCGGCCTGCGTCGACGCGCAGCTCGCGGTCGTCGGGTCGCGCGGGCTCGGGGCGTTCCCCGGGATGCTGCTGGGCTCGGTGAGCCACGACGTCGTGCGCGACGCGCCGTGCACCGTGCTGGTCGTGCACGGTGCGGAGGTGCCCGCCGCGTAGCGCGGCCGCGACCGTGGGGTGCGGCGGCGCCGCACCCCACGGTCGGTCGTCACACCGACGCGCGTCGCCGTACCGCGACGAACGCGGCACCCGCCGCGAGCAGCACGAGGCCGGCACCGAGCGGCAGGAGGGCGCCCGCCCCGGTGACCGCCAGCGCGCCCGCGGCGGTGACGGTGAGCGGCGCCTGGGCGAGCACCTCGCCCCGCGCGTCGCGCACCTGGACGTGGTGCACCCCGGCCGGCATGTCCGTCGGGACGGTCACCTCGAGCGTCGCGCCGCCGTCGACGAGGTCGGCGAGGGCGAGCCTCCGGTAGGTCGAGGCGATCCCGACCTCGGCCTGCGCGCCCGGGACGTCCGCGACCGTGACCGTGAGGCGCTCACCCGCGCGGGCCGTGGCGGCCGACAGCGTGACGCGCGGTGACGCCGCGGTGTCCGGGCCCGGCGTCGGGCCCGCCGTGGGCGCGGGTACGACGGTCGGCGCCGCGGTCGGGGACGGCGCCGACGTCGGTGCGGGCGTCGTGACCGGTACGAGGCCGTCGAGCGCACCGCGCAGCGCTGCCACCGCACCGTCGACGGTGGCCTGGTGCGGCGTCGGCGACCCCAGCACGAACGCCGCCCGGACGAGCGCCGCGTCGAGGGCCGCGAGCGAGCCCGCCGTGAACGCGTCGCGCCGGACGCCGTCGGCCTCCGCCACGAGGGCGGCGAGCGGCGCGGTGTCGGCCGAGACGGCCGGCTCGACCGCGACGAGCCGGACGTCGTCGATGGTGCCCCACGCGCCGCCGCTGAGGTTCAGCTGCGCCGAGACGGTCACCTGCCGGTCGGCGCCGACGCTGATCGGCGCGGTCTGCGGCGTCTGCCACGCGAGGTACCCGTCGAGGCGGAAGTCGGCCGTGACGGTCGAGATCCCCGACTGGGCCTCGATCCGCATCGTGTCGGTCGCGCCGGCGTTCCCGCCCTGGACCCTGGCGGACAGCCGGTACTGCCCGGGCGGCACGGCGGTGAGCGTCTGCTGGATCGTGAACGCGTACGGCGCGTCGGACCAGAAGTGCGCCGACCGCTCACCCTCGAACGGGTCGTCCCAGGCACCGATCGTGTACCCGGCGCCCGTGCCGGTCCACGCCGCGCCGCCGTCCTCGAACCCGGGGTCGCGTACGAAGTTCGCGCCCGACGACGCGTCCGCGAGCACCGTGACGTCGACCGCGGCCGGGTGCCCGCCGGCCGTCACACCGGTGAACACGTACGCGCCCGGCCCGCCGATCCACGCGACGTCGCCCTGCCAGGTGACCTCCTGGGACTCGGTCGTGCCGTCGGTGTAGCTGACGTCGAGCCGCGCGGGCAGGGTGACGTCCTCGCCGGGACCGACGGTGACGGCCGGCCGCTGCACGGCGTCGAGGTCCCGCGGCCCGACCGAGCCCGTGCGCGCGTACTCGTAGACGCGCAGCGACTCCAGGGGCGTGCCGTCGAACGCGAACAGCGCCTGGTTGTCCCAGCCGGAGCCGCCGAAGTCGTCGGCCCACTCCCCCTCGGGCAGGCGCCCGTCGGGGTCGTAGAACTCCTGCGAGTACGTCGTCGCCCAGCCGGACCCGTGCTGCTGCCACAGGTCCCAGCTGGCCTCCACCCGGTCGGGCGGCCCGACCGGGAGCCACGCGGGTTCCCAGTAGAACGTGCCGAGCCCGCGGCCGCCCGACACGTCGGCGACGGCCTGCATGACGTCGCGCACCGCGAGGGCCTGGCCCTGCACCGAGGCGGCGTACTGCGTCGGCGCCGTGCGCACGGAGTTCGGGTAGCCGTCCCCGTCCTCGAGCGTGTACGCCCAGGACGTCTCGGCGACCGCGACCTCCTTGTCGTAGGTCGTCGCGACCTGGTCGAGGACCGCGGTGAGGTTCGCGAGCGAGCCGTGCCAGAACGCGTAGTACGACGACAGGAACACGTCGTAGTCGACGCCGCGCCGGTCGAGCTCGCGCGCGACGGCCGCGTACTGCCCGGCGCGGTCGGGGTTGGTGAAGTGCACGGCGACCTTGACGTCCGGGCCGAGCGTGTCCCGCACGGCCCGCGAGCCGGCCTGGAACAGACCCGCCGTGCGGTCCCAGCCGCTCTCGCCCGCGACCTGCCCGTTGGTGGTCTCGTTGCCGACCTGCACCATGCCGACGTCGACGCCCGCGTCACGCATCGTGCGCAGCGTCTGCGCGGTGTAGTCGTACAGCGCCTGCTCACGGTCCGGCAGGGCGAGGCCGCGCCACGCGCGGGGCGACGGCTGCTGGCCGGGGTGCGCCCAGAAGTCCGCGTAGTGGAAGTTGACGAGCACGCGCATCCCGGCCGCGGTCGCGCGGCGGCCGATCTCGGTCGCCCGCGCGGCGTCGACGTTGCCGGCACCGTAGCCCTTCGTGGCGTCGGTGCTGAGGAACGGCTCGTTCCACACGCGGACACGGACCCAGTTGACGCCGTGGTCGGCGAGCACGGCGAACAGGTCGGCCTCGCGGCCCTCGTCGTCCTTGAACGTGACGCCGCTCTCCTCCAGGGACAGGACGGTCGACACGTCGACGCCGTTGATCCAGCCGTCGCGCATGCCGTCGACGCGGGGCACGGTGATGCCCGCCGCGACCGGCGCACCGGTGTCGTCGGGCGCCGCACCGGCAACGGTGGCCGTGGCCGTGGCCGTGGCCAGGCTCCCGACCGCGAGGGCGGCGGCGAGCGCCGCGGCGGCGGCGACTCCCGGTCGTGGACGTGATCTCATCTGCACTCCCCGTCGAGCGTGGTCGATCGATCCGCGGCACCGACGGGCACCGCGGCTGTCCCTCCCCCGCCCCCGGACGGCTCGCCGCCCGGGTGTGGTGCCGGCGGGCGCGCGGGGAGGGCCGCGCACCCGCCGGGGTCCGTGTCAGCCCTTGACGGAGCCGGCCGACAGCCCGCCGACGATGTACCGCTGCAACGACAGGAACAGCGCGAGCACGGGCAGCGAGCCGACCGTCGCACCGGCCGCGAACAGGCCCCACCGCGACGTGAGCTGGTTCGACACCCACTGGTACATGCCCACGGCGAGCGTCCAGTTGCCCTCACCGGTGAGGACGATCTTCGCGAGGATGAAGTCGCCGAACGCCGAGATGAACGCGAGCAGCCCGACGACCGCGAGGATCGGCGTGACCAGCGGCATCACGAGCCGCCAGTAGATCTGCGCGTGCGTCGCGCCGTCGATCTTCGCGGCCTCGTCGATCTCCAGGGGCACGGTGTTGAAGAACCCGTACATGAGGAACGTGTTCGCGCCGAGCGCGCCACCCAGGTACACGCAGATCAGCGCGAGCTTGGAGTTGACCCCCAGCGCGGGCACGACCTCCCCCAGCGCGACGAGCAGCAGGAACACGGCGACGAACGCGACGGTCTGCGGGAACATCTGGATGATGAGCAGGGCCGTCAGCGAGGTGCGCCGCCCGCGGAACCGGAAGCGTGAGAACGCGTAGGCCGCCGCCGCACCCATGAGCACGGCTCCGAGCGCCGCGGCACCACCGATCAGCAGCGTGTTGCCCGCCCACGTCCAGTACAGCGTGCCGCCCAGCGCGCGGTAGTTCTCGACGCCGACCGAGCGGAACAACGCACCCGACCCGGCGAGCGACCCGCGCCGGTCGAGCGACGCCGACAGCGCGTAGACCAGCGGGAACGCGGCGTAGAACACGATGACGACGGCGACCGGGTACTTCCACCCGACCTCCGCCCACCAGCGGGCGCGGCGCGCGCGGGTGCGACGCTCGGCGGGGACCTCAGAGGTGGTCACGGCTACATCTCCTCCAGCTTGCGGGTCTGCCGGAACGCGAGCGCCGACACGACGCCGATGACGACGAACACGACGATCGACAGGGCGCTCGCGAGCCCGTAGTCGGCGCGTCCGCCGGACACCCCGGAGATCTGGTAGATCGCCGAGATGAGGATGTCGGTCGAGCCCATCGGGACGCTCGCGCCGCGGAACGCCGGGCCCCCGCCCGTGAGCATGAAGATGATCGTGAAGTTGTTGAAGTTGAACGCGAACGACGCGATCGCGAGCGGTGCGGTCGACACCAGCAGCAGAGGCAGCGTGATGGAGCGGAACTGCCGCCACCGGCCCGCGCCGTCGACGCGGGCGGCCTCGAGCGTCTCCGACGGCACGGCCTGCAGCGCACCCGTGGTGACGAGGAACCAGTACGGGTAGCTGAGCCACAGGTTGACCCAGAGGATCGCGAGCTTCGCGAGCCAGGGGTCGCCCAGCCAGTTGACGTCGGCGCCGAGCAGGAACCACTCGTTGACGACGCCGAACTCGGCGTTGAGCATGCCGCGCCACAGCAGCGCGGACATGAACGCCGGGAACGCGTACGGGAGGATGAAGACCGTCCGCAGCACCTTGCGTCCGCGGACGCGGGGGTCGTTGTAGATCATCGCGAACAGGAGCCCGAGCCCGAAGCTCGTGAGCACGGTGAGGATCGCGAACGCGAAGGTCCACGCGCCGACCTGGAGCAGCGGACCGGCGTACGCGCGGTCGGTGAACGCCCGCACGAAGTTGTCGAACCCGACGTCGACGTACCACCCCGCGGCGAGGCGGTCGCCCTCGGCGCTGACGAAGTTCCCACGGTCGTCGGGTGCGTAGACGACGCCCGTGTCGGTGTTCGTGAGCGTGCGTGCGTCCGCGTCCCACACGAGACTCGAGGTGTAGACCGCGGCCGTCGCGCCCTCGCGCGTGCGCAGCGACCCCTCCTCGGCGTCGTCCGAGACCGGCACCCGCAGGCTCACGACGCGCTGCTGCAGGTCGGCGTCCGTGAAGAGCGTGGCCCGCGGCACGACCTCCCAGCCCGGGACCTGCGTGGGCACGCCCCGGTCGTCGAGCGCGGCCCCCGGCACCGGGCTCAGGGGGTCGTCGGCCGTGCCCACCCGGACCTCGCCGTCCTGCGAGACCGCGAAGCCCAGCACGTCGCCGTCGCGCACGACCGCGAGCGGGTACGTCGGCGAGTCCTCGGCGCGCCGCTCGTCCTGGATCAGCGCGGCGTCGACAGCCTGCTGCATCGAGCCCAGGTGGCCCGTGCCGTAGTTCGTGAACGCGACGTACCCCGTGTAGAGCAGCGTGAAGACCTGGAACACCGCGAGGAACACCAGGCCCGGGTACAGGTACTTCAACGGGCGGGTCCGCCGCGCGAAGTAGATCCAGTCGGCTTCGGCGAGCAGCACGACGAGCACGCCGAGGATCACCCACGACCGCGCGTGGTACGCCGACAGGACGGCCGCGCCGCCCACCGCGTTGACCACCATCATGAGCAGGAGCTTCACGAGGAAGCCCCACCCCGGACCGCGCCAGTCGCGCGCGGCGGACTCTCGCGGCGCGGCGGGGGCGCTCCCGGGGCGCTCCGCGCCCGGCTGACCGACGGACATCTGTGCTCCTCGTGTCGACGACCTGGGCGGGGGCGGGGCGCGGCGGCGCCCCGCCCCCGGGCGGGTGGATGTCAGTCGGCGATCGCGGACTCGATGTTGGCGACCATGGTGGTCCAGGTCGCCGCCGGGTCCTCGCCGTTGATCAGGGCGATCTGCGCGGGGTTCCAGAAGTCCCACACGGCGCCCATCTCGGGGATGTTCGGCATCGGCACGCCGTTCTGCGCCGACGCGAGGAAGCCCGCGATGACCGGGTCGTCGGCCACCGACTCGGCGACCGCCGTGAGCGCGGGGATGCGCGGGTCGGCCTCGTACAGCGCCTGCTGCGCCTCGTCGCTCGCGACGTAGCTCGCGAGGAACTCGTTGGCGAGCAGCGCGTTCTTCGACTGCGCCGACAGGTAGAAGCCCTGCACGCCGACGAACGGCGACGCGGTCTGCCCGCCCGCGGACGGGATCGGGCTCACGAGCACGTCGACGCCCGCGTCGCGGAACGTCGGGATGGTCCACGGCCCCTGCACGATGAACGGCGACTGACCCGTCGCGAACAGCTCGTTGCTGATGTCGTAGTCGATCGTGTCGGTGAAGTAGCCAGTGCCGGCCTTGCCGTTGTCGTGGATCCACTGCGCGTACGCGAGCCCCGCGTCACCGCCGAGCCCGACCTCGCTGGTGTACGACCCGGCGTCGTCCTGCACGAAGACGGGCGCCCCGAACGACGTCTGGAACGCGTAGGAGGTGTACATGTCGCCCTCGGCACCGTTGGTGTAGAGGATGAACGGGCGCTCCGCGAACCCGGCGTCGGTCGCCATGCGGATCATCTCGTCCCACGTCGTGGGGGCGGTCGACCCGACGAGCGCCGTGTTCTGGATGAGCGCGACGGCTTCCTGCGCGTACGGCAGCGCGTACAGCTGGCCGTCGTACGTGAACGCGTCGAGCGTGACCTGCTCGAAGTCCGCCGCGCGGTCGCCGAGGTCGATCGTGTCGACCACGCCGGACTCGACGAGCTCACCGAGCCAGTCGTGCGCGCCGACCGTGATGTCGGGGCCCTCACCGGTCGGCACCTGCGCGAGGAAGTCGGCGCGCAGGTCCTCGAAGTTCTTCTGCACGACCGTGACGGTCGCGCCGCTGTCGGCCTCGAAGCTCGCGGCCGCGTTCTTGATGGCCTCGGCACGCTCGGCGTCGGACCAGATCACGAGCTCGGGACCGCCGCCGCCCGTCCCTGCGGTCGGTGAGGTGCCGCCGTCCGACGACGAGGGCGTGCCGCTGCACGCGGCGAGGAGGGCGGCCGACGCGACCACGGCGACGCCGAGCGCGAGGTGCTTGCGCATCTGAGTTCCTTCCGGGAAGGGGCCGCCGTGCGCGTCGTGGAGCGATCGCGACGCTGCGACCTCGGTGGTGTGCTGGTCCGTCGTCCCGACGGGACGGCGGTGCGGGCTCGTGGGTGCTGCGTGCGGCCGGGCGGCCGCACGACGCGCGCGGGTCAGCGACCACCCCCCTGCGCGTCGCGAGCGGTGCGGAACACCGCGACGTCCCCCGCGCCGACCTGCGCGACACCGGCGGCGACCGCCCCGCTGAGCAGCTCGGCGCCCTGGACGTCGACCTTCACGGACTCGTCGCGGTGGTTGACGACGACGACGTAGTCGGCGTCGTCGGCGCGGCGCGTCACGACCTCGAGGCCCTCGGGTCGCCCGGGCGGCACGACGCCCGCGTCGGCGTAGACGTCGGCGAGCACGGGCCCGAGCGCGTCGACGCCCAGCGCCGTGCTGACGTACCAGCCCGTGCCGCTGCCGCGCGCG
The DNA here is from genome assembly GCF_001462455.1 of Cellulomonas sp. B6. Lineage (GTDB taxonomy): Bacteria > Actinomycetota > Actinomycetes > Actinomycetales > Cellulomonadaceae > Cellulomonas. Next base: position 6,775 of record NZ_LNTD01000048.1, on the reverse strand, counting down.
TGCCGCGTCACGGCGGGCATCCCGTCGGCCGGGCCGCCGCGGTACGTGCCGCGCACCTGCGCACCGTCGAGCACAAGGTGCTCGGTCCACACGTCGGTGCCCACCGTCGTGCCGTCGAGCGCGACCTCGCAGGTCTCGCCCTCGCGCAGCGGCAGGAACTCCTCGACCGCGACCCCGAGCGCGGCGCGCAGCGGCGCTCCGAAACCGCCCTCGTGCACCGCGTCGTGCTCGTCGACCACGCCCGCGAAGCACGACACCAGCAGCGTGCCGCCGTCCGCGACGTACCGCGTGAGGTTCTCCCCCGCCGCCGCTGTCAGCAGGTACGACGCGGGCGCCACCACCAGGCGGTAGCGCGAGAGGTCGTCGAGCGGGTGCGCGAAGTCGACCGTCACGCCGTCGCGCCACAGCCGCTCGTAGTAGGTGCGCACGCGCTCGCGGAACCCGAGCGCGTCCGACGGGCGCCACTCGAGGTCCTGCGCCCACAGCGACTCCCAGTCGTACAGGACCGCGACGTCGGCGTGCACGCGCGACCCCCGGAGCTCGGCGACTCGCGCGAGCCGCGCACCGAGGTCGACGACCTCGGTGAACACGCGGGACGTCGTGCCGGCGTGCGGCAGCATCGCGGAGTGGAACTTCTCGGCGCCCGAGCGGGACGCGCGCCACTGGAAGAACATGATCCCGTCCGCGCCGCGGCCGAGGTGCGTGAACGCGTTGCGGTGCATCTCGCCGGGCCGCTTGGCGACGTTGCGCCCCTGCCAGTTGACCGCGGACGTCGAGTGCTCCATGAGGATCCACGGCCTGCCGCGCGCGACCGAGCGCGTGAGGTCGGCCGACAGCGCGAGCCCGACGTGCGCGTCGGGGTCGGGTGACCACAGGTAGTGGTCGTCGGAGACGACGTCGACCTCCCGGGCCCACGCCCACAGGTCGGTGTTGTACGACTGGTGCGCCATGAAGTTCGTCGTGATCGGCTGCGCGGCGTGCGCGCGGATCGCGTCGCGCTCGAGGCGGAAGCACGCGCGCAGCTGGTGGTCGGTGAACCGCGCGAAGTCGAGGCGCTGCGCGGGGTTGGCGGTCGACGCGGTCGCGGCGGGGGCGCCGACGTGCTCCCACTCGCGGTACACCTGGCCCCAGAACGCCGTGCCCCACGCGGCGTTGAGCGCGTCGAGGCTTCCGTGGCGCTCGCGGAGCCAGTCGCGGAACGCCGCGACGGACACGTCCGAGTAGTCCTCGCCCACGGGTGCGCCGTACTCGTTGTGCACGTGCCACAGCACGACGGCGGGGTGGTCGGCGTAGCGACGTGCGAGCTCGGTCGCGATCCGGACCGCGGCGGCGCGGTAGGCGGGCGAGCTGGGCGAGACCATGCCCCGCGACCCGAAGCCGAGGGTCGTGCCGTCGCGGGTGACGACGCGCGACTCGGGGTAGGTCGCGTAGAACCAGGCCGGCGGCGAGGCGGTGGGCGTGCCGAGGTCGACGGCGACGCCGTTGCGGTGCAGCAGGTCGAGCAGGTCGTCGAGCCAGGCGAAGTCGTACTCGCCCTCGCTCGGTTCGAGCAGCCCCCACGAGAAGATGCCGACGCTGACGAGGTTGACGCCAGCGCCGCGCATGAGCGCGACGTCCTCGTCCCACACGTGGCGCGGCCACTGCTCGGGGTTGTAGTCGCCGCCGTAGGAGATCCCCTCCGTCGGCCAGCCGAGCTCTGCCACGTGACCCTCCGTCGCGTCGTCGCGCCCGCGCCCTGTGCACGGTCACAGCCTGTGAACGTGCACAGGTAATCATGCGGACGCGCGGCCACCCAAGGGCCGTCCGGCTTCGTTACGCGACTGTGACCGTGCACAGGTCGGGAGGCGGGTCCCGCCCGCTCGGCGTCGGGCGCGTCTAGAGTCTGGATCCGTGGACACCACCGCAGCCGCTCGACGCCGCCCCACCATCCGGGACGTGGCCGCCGCCGCCGGCGTCTCGCGCGGCACGGTGTCCCGCGTCATCAACGGCGGCCACTGGGTGTCCCCCGAGGCCCGCGAGGCCGTCGAGCGGGCGATCGCCGCGACCGGCTACCGCGCCAACCAGCACGCGCGCTCGCTGGTCACCGGGCGCAGCAACTCGCTCGCGTTCCTGCTGACCGAGCCGCACCACCTGCTCTTCGCCGACCCGACGTTCTCGATCCTGCTGCGCGGCGCCGCCGAGGCGCTCAGCGAGCGCGGCATGACGCTCATCCTGCTCGTGGCCGGCACGCCCGAGGAGCGCGAGAACGTCGCGCAGTACGTGGGCGCCGGGCACGTCGACGGCGTGCTGCTCATCTCCTCGCACGCCGACGACCCCCTGCTCGACACGCTCGTCGAGCAGGGCATCCCGACCGTCGCGTGCGGCATCCCGCTCGGGCACGCCGACCAGGTCGGCTCGGTGTCCGTCGACGAGCAGGCCGGCGCCCGCGCGATGGTCGCGCACCTGCGCTCGCAGGGACGACGCCGCATCGCGACCATCACCGGGCCGCTCGACACACCCGGCGGCCGGCTCCGCCTCGAGGGCTACCGCGCCGAGCTCGGCGACGCCTACGACGAGCGCTACGTCGTGCACGGCGACTACACCGCCGAGTCGGGCGCCGCAGGCATGGACACCCTGCTCGACCGCGCACCCGACCTCGACGCGGTCTTCGCGGCGTCGGACCTCATGGCCGCCGGGGCCCTGGGCGTGCTGCGGCGGCGCGGCCTGCGGGTCCCGGAGGACGTCGCCGTCGGAGGGTTCGACGACTCCGGCCTCGCCGCGACGCTCGATCCGCCGCTGACGACCATCCACCAGCCGTTCGACCGCATCAGCGCCGAGATGGTCGCGATGCTGCTCGACGTGGTCGGTGGTGCGCCGCACTCGGCCGTCACGATGCCCGCCGAGCTCGTGCGGCGCGCGAGTGCCTGAGCCAGTGGTCCGCCGCGCACCGACGCGACGGACCACGCGCCGCGGGGCCTCAGCTCGCGCGGCCCCGCAGGAACGCGCGCATGCGCTCCTTGCCGACCGCCGCGATCGCGCTGAGCGGGATGCCGGCCGGGCACACGACCGCGCACTCGCCGAACGTCGAGCACGGGCCGAAGTCGTGCTCCATCTGGTCGACCATCGCCACGGCGCGCGCACCGCGCTGCTGCCGCGTCTGCGGCAGCGTCGCGAGGTGCGTGAGCTTGGCGCCCGTGAACAGCGACGCCGACCCGTTGGGGCACGCCGCGACGCACGCACCGCAGCCGATGCAGGCGGCGAAGTCGAGGGCCATCTCGGCCGTCTCGTAGCTCACGCGCGTCGTGTCCGCGTCCGGCGCCGTGCCCGCGTCCACCGCGACGTGCCCACCGGCCTGGATCACGCGGTCGAGCGCCGAGCGGTCCACCACGAGGTCCTTGACCACGGGGAACGCGGCCGAGCGCAGCGGCTCCAGACGTACGACCTCGCCGTCGGCGAACGACCGCACGTGCTGCTCGCACGACGGCGTGTTCGCCTGCGGACCGTGCGGGCGGCCGTCGACGTTGACGCCGCAGCACCCGCAGATGCCCTCGCGGCAGTCGGACTCGAACGCGACGGGTTCGCGGCCCTGCTCGACGAGCTGGTCGTTGAGCCGGTCGAGCAGCTCGAGCAACGTCATCTCGGCCGTCGCGTCGGCGACCTCGTACGTCTCGAACGCGCCGGGCGACGCGGCGTCCCGCTGCCGCCAGACCTCCAGGGTGAGCTTCACGCGTAGTTCCTCGTCTGCAGCGGCACGGCCTGGAACGTCAGCGGTTCGTCGTGCCGCACGAACCGCGCGTCGGGGGCGTCGGGCGCCGGGGACTCCCACGCCGAGACGCGGCACCACGTGGTGTCGTCGCGCAGCGCCTCGCCGTCGGAGGTCTGGTGGTCGGCGCGGAAGTGCGCGCCGCAGCTCTCGTCGCGGTCGAGCCCGTCGACGCACAGCAGCTCGGCCATCTCGAGGTAGTCGGCGACGCGGCCGGCGCGCTCGAGCTCCTGGTTGAGCTCGGCGCCCTCGCCGAGCACGCGCACGTCGCGCCAGAACTCCTCGCGCAGCGCACGGATCTCGGCGATCCCCTGCGCGAGGCCCTCGGGCGTCCGCGTGACGCCGGCGTACCGGTAGAGGATCTCGCCGAGGCGGCGGTGGAACCGGTCGGGGCCCTGCGTGCCGCCGGTCGACAGCAGACGCTCGGTGCGGGCGTGGACCGCCTCGACCGCCTCGAGGACGGCCGGGTCGTCGTGCGGCAGCACGCGCGTGCCGAGCAGCGGCGCGAGGTAGCCCGGCACCGCGTACGGCAGCGTGAACCAGCCGTCGACGCACGCCGAGAGCAGCGAGTTCGCGCCGAGCCGGTTCGCGCCGTGGTAGCCCCAGCCCACCTCTCCCCCGACGAACAGGCCGGGGACCGACGTCATCATGTCGTAGTCCGACCACAGGCCGCCCATCGCGAAGTGCGCCCCGGGCGCGATGCGCATGGGCGTGCTCAGCGGGTCGTCGCCCGTGGCCTGCTCGTACATGTGGAACAGGTTCGAGTACCGCGCGACCACCGTCTCGCGCCCGAGCCGGGCGATCGCGTCGGCGAAGTCGAGGTACACGGCGTTCTTCAGCGGCCCGACGCCGAACCCGGCGTCGATGCGCTCACGCGCGGCGCGCGACGCGACGTCGCGCGGCGTGAGGTTGCCGAACGTCGGGTAGCGCCGCTCGAGGTAGTAGTCCCGCTCGCTCTCCGGGATCGCCTCGGGGGCGCGGTCGTCGTCGGCGCGCGCGGGCACCCAGATGCGGCCGTCGTTGCGCAGCGACTCCGACATGAGGATCGTCTTGGACTGCCACTGGCTCATGAGCGGCAGCGCCGTGGGGTGGAACTGGATGAACGCCGGGTTGGCGAAGTAGGCGCCGCGCCGGTGGGCGCGCCACGCGGCGGTCGCGTTGGAGTTCTTCGCGAGCGTGGACTTGCAGTAGATGTTGCCGTAGCCGCCCGTGGCCAGGACGACCGCGTGCGCGGTGACCGCGCGCACCTCACCCGTCACGAGGTCGCGCACGACGATGCCCTGCGCGCGCCCGTCGGCGACGACGAGGTCGAGCATCTCCTGGCGCGTGTGCAGCGTGACGGTGCCGCGGGCCACCTGGCGCAGGAGCGCGTTGGCGCCCGCGACCTGCAGCTGCTGACCCGTCTGGCCGCGCGTGTAGTAGGTGCGCGAGACCTGCACCCCGCCGAACGACCGGGTCGCGAGCTCACCGCCGTACTCGCGCGCGAACGGCGCACCGATCGCGTTCATGTGGTCGATGACCCGCACCGACTCCTGGCCGAGCCGGTAGGCGTCGGCCTCACGCCCGCGGAAGTCACCGCCCTTGACGGTGTCCTTGACGAACCGGTGCACCGAGTCGTTGTCGACCTTGCGCGCGCGGGCCGCGTTGATGCCGCCCTGCGCCGCGACCGAGTGCGCGCGCCGCGGCGCGTCGTGGATCGTGAAGCACTCGACGTCGTACCCGAGCTCGCCGAGCGCCGCGGCGGCGCCCGCGCCCGCCAGGCCGGTGCCCACGACGATCACGGTGAACTTGCGTCGGTTGGCCGGCGCCACGAGCGGGTAGTGCAGGCGCCGGTCGTCCCACGCCTGCTCGGCGGGCACGTCGGGCACACGGCCGTCCACCGGGGTCCCGAGGGTGCGGACGTCGTCCGGCGTGCAGGACGCGGTGTCCGCGCGGGTGGTGGTCGGGTCCGTCACGGTGTCCTCCGAGGTCACGACACGAGTCCCGTCAGCACCGCGACCGGGATGAGCAGGTTGCCCACGAGCACGAGCAGCCCCACGATCCCCGCGACCGCGGCGCCCGTGGCGCGCAGCCGGCGGCCGGTGGCGCCGAGGTCGTTCACGACGCTCCACAGGCCGTGCGCGAGGTGCAGGAACAGCGTGCCGATCGCGAGCATGTAGAACGCCGCGACGGCGGGCCGCTGGAACGAGTGCACGAGGTTGGCGTACGCGCTGCCGTGCACGAACTCGGCGCTCGCGGCGGGCTGCGTGCCCGTCGTCAGGTCGAGGACGTGGAACACGACGAAGAACAGCAGCACGGCACCGGTCACGAGCATGCTGCGCGCCTGGAAGCTGCGGAAGGTGCGCATGCCCTGGCGGCGGTGCGGCCCGCGCGCGACCCGCGCCCGGCGGCGCAGCACGACGGCCGCCCACACGTGCGCCACGAGGCTGAGCGTGAGCACCGCGCGGAAGATCCAGATGAACCAGCCGTGCGGTACGAGCGGCGCGAGCAGGTCGCGCTGCAGCCAGTGCGCGTAGGCGTCGAACTCCTCGGGGCCGAGGAACACCTTGAGGTTCCCGACCAGGTGGAACACGACGAAGACGCCGAAGATCGTGCCGGTCACCGCCATGACGACCTTGAGGACCCAGGTCGCCGGCACCGGCGGTCGGGTGGTCGCGGGCCGGGCCGCCGCGGGGACGCGGTCGGGTCCGGGGCGCGTGCTGGTGGGTGATCCCGCCACTGCTGACCTCCGTGTCACGGACGCCTCGTGGGGGCGGGCGCCCAGCGGCACGACCCTCCCACTCCCCCCGAGCCCGCTGGTGGGACCGGAGTCCCTCGCTGGGACAGGGGTCCCGGGTGCGTCGGGGCTGGTCGTGGAGGTGACGTACGGGCCGTCGTGGGCGCTGACGGCGGGCGGGACCGCAAGGTTCCGTTATCCCCAACCACGCCGGCGCCGGTCCGCGCTCGGTGCTCGTCCGTGCTCGGTGCCCGCGGGTGCGATAGTCGGGCCCGTGCCCACCATCCCGCAGCCGCCCGCGACACCCTCCGCCGGCG
>NZ_LNTD01000047.1 GCF_001462455.1 Cellulomonas sp. B6 | reverse complement strand
TGCGCGAGCAGCGCGAACGAGCGCGCGGTGTCGGCCGGGTCGTGGGTCGACGTCGTGACGACGAGCTCGTCGGCGCCGGTGACGCGCTGCAACGTCTCCAGGCCGGCGAGGACGGTCCCCGGGTCGCCGACGAACCTCGTGTCGACCCGGTCGCGCAGCACCGCGCGCTCGTCGGCGGGGCGGTCCTGCCACGCGACGGACGCGTGCCGCGGGTAGGTGCGGGCGCCGCCCGCGGTGCGGCGGATCGACAGCACCCAGTCGGCGTGCGGCGCGGCGAGGTCGTGGGCGCGCTCGTCGGTGTCGGCCACGAGCACGTCGGCCGAGACCGCGACGTACGGCGCCGCGAGCACGCCCGGCCGGAAGGCCGCGCGGTACGCGGCGACCGTGTCGAGCGTCGTCGCCGGGCTCACGTGGTAGTTCGCGGTGAGCGGCAGACCCAGCTCTCCCGCGACGCGGGCGCTCTCGCCGGCGCTCGACGCGAGGACCCACAGCTGCCAGTCGGCGCCCTGCACGGGTGGGCTGACGTACGGGCGGCCGTCCTCGTCGCGGAACGTGCCGGCGTGCAGCGCGAGCACCAGCTCGAGCTCGGCGCGGAAGCTCGCGGCCGTGCGCGAGGCCCCGACGACGCGCTGCTGCGCGAGCAGCCGCTCGCGCAGCGCCGAGTCGCCGAGGTCGAGCGGCGGCGCAGCGGGCACGTGCAGGCCGTCGACGTCCCGCGCGGCCACCGGCGTCGGTGCGGGCCGGTCGGGCCGTCGTCCGCCCACGTCGCGCGGCGCGAGGGCGCGCCCCAGCCCCAGGTCGACGCGGCCGGGGTGCAGCGCCGCGATCGTCCCGAACTGCTCGGCCGCGACCAGCGGGCTCGTCGTGCTCAGCAGCACCGCGCCGCTGCCCACGCGGATGCGCGACGTGCGGGCGGCGACGGCGGCCGCGAGCACGGCGGGCGCCGCGGACGCGACGCCCGCGCCGAGGTGGTGCTCGGCGTACCAGACGCGGCGGTAGCCGAGCCGGTCGAGCAGGACGGCGCGGTCGACGGCGGCGCGCAGCGCGGCGGCGCCGGTCGACCCCTCGGGGACGACCGCGAGGTCGAGGACGGACAGCGGCACGCGGGCCGCGCGGGGGTGGGTCATGGGTCGGTCAAC
>NZ_LNTD01000046.1 GCF_001462455.1 Cellulomonas sp. B6 | reverse complement strand
GCCGGGGTACGGCACCCCGCCGCCCGCGTCCCCCTACGGGCAGCCGCAGCCCGGGCAGCAGCCCTACGGCCAGCCGTACGCGCCCGCCCCGGGCCAGGTCGACATCGGCAACGGCTTCTCGTGGTCGTTCTCGAAGTTCGGCCAGAACTGGGTGACGTTCCTGGTCGGCACGCTGCTGTGGTTCATCGGCATCGGCATCGTGACGTCGATCGTGTCGGGCATCTTCGGCGGCTTCGGCTCGCTGCTCGCACGTGACGGCAGCTCGATGGGCGCCGGCGTCGCGCTGGCCTCGGCCGGGATCGGCGGCGCCGTCGTGACGGCCGTCTCGATCCTGCTCGGGTCGCTCTTCACCGCGGCCGTGATCGGCACGGCGCTCAAGGTCACCAGCGGTCGTCCCGTGTCGCTCGCCGACATGTTCGACTTCTCGAAGGTGTCCCAGGTGTTCGTGCTCGGCCTGCTGCTCGCGGTCGCCAACGGCGTCCTGTACTTCGTGCCGGTCCTCGGGCAGCTCGCGCAGCTCGCGATCACGTTCTTCGTCTTCTTCGCGTACCACCTGATCATCGACCGCGACCTCGGTGCGATCGACGCGATCCGTGAGTCCGTGCAGCTGCAGACCCGCAACGTCGGCTCGTCGGTGCTCGTGGTCCTCGTCGCGATCGCGATCGTCGTGGTGGGCCTCATCGCCTGCTTCGTCGGCGTCCTGGTCGCCGGGCCCGTCGCCGCGCTGTTCTCGGCGTACGCGTACCGCCGCCTCACGAACGGCCAGATCGCGGCCTGACGTCCTCGACGTCGGCGATCGCCACGAGGCCCGCCCGGGGATCCCCGGGCGGGCCTCGTCGCGTCACGCGGTGACGAAGTCGATGAGCTCCTCGACGCGTCCCAGCAGGCTCGGCTCCAGGTCGGCGTACGAGCGCACCGAGCGCAGGATGCGCTGCCAGGCTCGCGCGACGTCCGCCTGCTCGTCGGCCGGCCAGCCGAGCTCGCGCAGGATCCCGCGCTTCCACTCGGTGCCGCGCTCGATCGTCGGCCACGACGTCAGGCCCAGCCGCTCCGGCCGGACCGCCTGCCAGACGTCGACGTACGGGTGGCCGAGCACCAGGACGGTCCCGGCGGGTGTCCCGCGGACGGCCTCGGCCGCGATCCGGCTCTCCTTGGACCCGGGCACGAGGTGGTCGACGAGGACGCCGACCCGGCGGTCGGCGGTAGGACGGAAGTCGCGCAGCGCCTCGGCGAGGTGGTCCACGCCGTCGAGCAGCTCGACCACGACGCCCTCGACGCGCAGGTCGTCGCCCCACACCTTCTCGACGAGCTCGGCGTCGTGCTTGCCTTCGACCCAGATGCGCGAGCCGCGAGCGACGCGCGCCGGTGCGTCGGGGACGGCGACCGAACCGGACGCCGTGCGCGTCGGCCGGGCGGGGGCGCGCGACGTCACGGGCGCGGTGAGGACCACCGGCTCGCCGTCGACCCAGAACCCGGGTCCGAGGCGGAACGTGCGCGTGCGGCCGCGGCGGTCCTCGAGGACCACGACGTGCTGCCCGCCGGACTTCTCGACGCGGACGACCGCGCCGACCCAGCCGGTCTCGACGTCCTCGACGACCAGGCCGCGCTCGGCGGGCTGGTCGCGCGACGTGCGCGCGGGCCGGTGGTGGGTCGTGCGGTTGCTGGAGCGGTCGCCCGACAGCACGTCGGAGCCGTAGCGGTCGTCGGTCACGCGGGTGACTCTAGGAGGTCGGCGCCGCGACGTGACGAGCGACGCGCGACGCCGCCGTGGTCCCCGGGGGACGACCGCGTAGAATTGGCACTCGGCCCCGGCGAGTGCTACGCCGGGGGCGGGCAGAAGGGGACCAGGGCCACCCGTGCCCGACGTGACGGACGTGACGGAGGAGGCGAGATGAGCGAGGACCGTCGGCTGGACGTGCTGCGCGCGATCGTCGAGGACTACGTCTCGACGCGCGAGCCCGTGGGCTCCCGCGCGCTCACCGAGCGGCACGCGCTCGGCGTCTCGCCCGCCACGATCCGCAACGACATGGCCGCGCTCGAGGACGCGGGGCTCATCGTGCAGCCCCACACGTCGGCCGGGCGCGTGCCCACCGACCTCGGGTACCGCGTCTTCGTCGACCAGCTGGCCGGCGTCAAGCCGCTGTCGGCGGCCGAGAAGCGCGCGATCGGCCTGCTGCTCGAGGAGGCCGTCGACCTCGACGACGTCATCGACCGCGCGGTGCGGCTGCTCGCACAGCTGACCCACCAGGTCGCCGTCGTGCAGTACCCGTCGCTGCGACGCTCGGCGCTGCGGCACGTCGAGCTCGTCCCCGTCGGCACCCGCCACCTGCTCGTCGTCATCATCACGACCACCGGGCGCGTCGAGCAGCGCACGCTCGAGCTCGGCGAGGACCTCGACGAGTCGGTCGTCGCGCGGCTGCGCGTGCGGCTCAACGTCGCCGCCGCCGGCATGCGCCTGGCCGAGCTGGACGGTGCGCTGCGGGACCTCGCGGCCGAGTTCACGCCCGCGGGCGGCGACCTCGTGCGCGCGGTCGTCGCGGTCGTCTCCGAGACGCTCGCGCAGGAGAGCGAGGAGCGCGTGGTCGTCGCGGGCGCCTCGCACCTCGCCCGCAGCGCCGGCGCCGACTTCCCGCACACCATCGGCCCGGTCCTCGAGGCGCTCGAGGAGCAGGTCGTGCTCCTTCGGCTGCTCTCGGAGATGGCCGAGGACGCCTCGGGCGTCGCGGTGCGCATCGGCCGCGAGACGCAGCACGAGGGACTCGCCGACACCAGCATCGTCACCAGCGGGTACGGCGGCGAGGGCTCCTCGGTCGCCGTGCTCGGGTCGGTCGGCCCGCTGCGCATGGACTACCCCCAGACGATGGCGGCGGTGCGTGCCGTCGCCCGGTACCTGACACGGATCCTCGCGGGCTGACGGCGCGCCGCGCCCGCGCCGTCCGGCGCACCGCGCAGGCCCGTCCACGCCCCGCACGAGCAGGAAGCGAGCACCACGCCACGTGAGCGACTACTACGAGATCCTCGGCGTCCCGCGCGACGCGACGCCCGAGCAGGTCAAGAAGGCGTACCGCAAGCTCGCGCGCGAGCTGCACCCCGACGTCGCGGGTTCGGACGCGGCCACGGAGGAGCGGTTCAAGGACGTGTCGCGCGCGTACGACGTGCTCGGCAACCCCGACAAGCGCCGCGCGTACGACATGGGCGCCGACCCGTCGTCGCCCGGCGGCGGCATGGGCGGCGGCTTCGGCTTCCAGGACATCTTCGAGACGTTCTTCGGTGCCGCCGGCGGCGGTGCGCCCCGCGGTCCGGCGCCGCGCGCCCGCCGCGGCCAGGACGCGCTCGTGCGCCTCGACCTCGACCTCGCGGAGGCCGCCTTCGGCGTGCACCGCGAGATCCAGGTCGACACCGCCGTGCAGTGCCCCACGTGCGGCGGCACGTGCTGCCGGCCCGGCACCTCGCCCCGCACGTGCGACGTGTGCGGCGGGCGCGGCTCGGTGCAGCGCGTCGCGCAGTCGTTCCTCGGCCGCGTCATGACGACCCAGCCGTGCGCCGCGTGCCACGGGTTCGGCACCGTCATCCCCGAGCCGTGCACCGAGTGCGCGGGCGAGGGTCGCGTGCGCTCGCGCCGCACGCTGTCCGTCGACGTGCCGGCCGGTGTCGACACGGGCACCCGGATCAAGCTCACCGGGCAGGGCGAGGTCGGTCCGGCCGGCGGCCCTGCCGGCGACGTGTACCTCGAGGTGCGCGAGCGCAAGCACGAGACGTTCGTCCGCAAGGGTGACGACCTGCACGCCACGCTCCAGGTGCCGATGACCGCCGCGGCGCTCGGCACGGTCGTGACGATGGACACCCTCGACGGCGAGCGCGAGGTGGACCTGCGCCCGGGCACGCAGCCCGGCCAGGTGGTCACGCTCAAGGGCCTGGGGGTCGGGCACCTGCACGTCGGCGGCCGCGGCGACCTGCACGTGCACGTCGAGGTCCAGGTGCCGACGCCCGCGGACGACGAGCAGGCCGAGCTCCTGCGTCGGCTCGCGGCGCTGCGCGGCGAGGAGCGTCCCGAGGCGCGGCTCGCGGCCGCCCACCCGGGGGTGTTCTCGAAGCTGCGCGACAAGCTCTCGGGCCGGTGAGCGCACCCGTCTTCCTCGTCGACGCCGGACGGCTCGACGACGTCGTCGTGGGCGGGGAGTTCCTGCTCGACGGCACCGAGGGCCGGCACGCGGGCGTCGTCCAGCGGCGCGGGCCGGGGGAGCGCGTCGACGTCGTCGACGGCGCGGGCGTCCGCCTCGTCGGGCGCGTGCGTGCCGCGGGACCCGAGGGCGTGCGGGTCGACGTCGAGGACGTCGTGCGCGAGCCCGCACCCGTGCCGCGGCTCGTGCTCGTGCAGGCGCTCGCCAAGGGCGACCGCGACGAGATGGCGATCGAGGCGGCGACCGAGGTCGGGGTCGACGTCGTCGTGCCGTGGCAGGCCGAGCGGTCCGTCGTGATCTGGCGTGGCGAGCGTGCGCAGAAGAGCCGGGCGCGGTGGATCGGCACCGTGCGAGCCGCGACCAAGCAGTCGCGCCGTGCGTGCATGCCGCTGGTCGAGCAGGCGCTCGACGGCAAGGGGCTCGTCGCGCACGTCGCCGCGGTCGTCGCCGCCGGGGGAGTCGCGCTCGTGCTGCACGAGAGCGCGACGCGCCCGCTGCACGAGGCCGCGCTGCCGGACGGCGGCGACGTGCTCGTCGTCGTCGGCCCCGAGGGCGGGATCAGCGACCGCGAGCTGGAGTCGCTCACCGACGCGGGCGCGCTGACGTGCCGGCTCGGACCGCACGTGCTGCGCACGTCGACGGCGGGGCCCGTCGCGCTCGCGATGCTCGCCGACCGGCTCGGCCGCTGGGGCTGACGCCCGCCCCGGTGCGGTACGCACCGCCGGATCGCGCTCTCGTCGTGAGGTGCGCGCTGGATCGCGCTCTCGCGGTGAGGGGGCGATCCAGCCCTGCCCGTGCGTCGTCCGGTCAGCGGGAGTCGCTGCCCTCGTGCTCGACCGCCGCGCGGCCCGCCTCGAGCCGCGCGACCGGTACGCGGAACGGCGAGCAGGACACGTAGTCGAGGCCGACGGCGTCGAAGAACCGGATGGACTCGGGGTCGCCCCCGTGCTCGCCGCACACCCCCAGCGTCAGGTCGGGACGCGTCGCGCGGCCCAGCCGGACCGCGGTCTCGACGAGCTGCCCGACGCCCTTGACGTCGATCGTCTCGAACGGCGACACCGACAGCACGCCGTTCGCGGTGTACTGCGCGAAGAACGCGCCCTCGACGTCGTCGCGGCTGAAGCCCCACGTCGTCTGCGTGAGGTCGTTGGTGCCGAACGAGAAGAACTGCGCCTGGGTCGCGAGGCGGTCGGCGGTGAGCGCCGCACGCGGCAGCTCGATCATGCAGCCGACCGGCAGGTCCACCGGCACGCCGTGCTCGGCGGCGACCTCCCCCATGATCGTCAGGGCGCGCTCGCGGACCAGCCGCAGCTCCTGCACCGAGCCCACGAGCGGCACCATGATCTCGGCGTGCGGGTCGCCGCCGTCGGCCAGCCGCGCCGCGACCGCCTCGCACACGGCGCGGATCTGCAGGTCGAACAGCCCGGGCACCACGAGCCCGAGCCGCACGCCGCGCAGCCCGAGCATCGGGTTCGCCTCGTGCATCCGCCGCACCGCGGCCAGCAGGGTCACGTCCCCGTCGTCGACCTCGCCGCGCTCGGCCGCGAGCGCGACCTTGACGGACAGCTCGGTGAGGTCGGGCAGGAACTCGTGCAGCGGCGGGTCGATGAGCCGGATCGTCGTCGGCAGGCCGTCCATCGCCGCGAGCAGGTCGGTGAAGTCGGCCCGCTGCAGCGGCAGCAGCGCGTCGAGCGCCGCCTGCTGCTCGGTGCCGTCCGTCGCGAGCACGACCCGCTCGACGAGCACCCGCCGCTCGCCGAGGAACATGTGCTCGGTGCGGCACAGGCCGATGCCCTGTGCACCGAGGCTGCGTGCCCGCGCGGCGTCCTGCGCCGTGTCGGCGTTGGCGTGCACGTGCAGGCGTCGCGTCGCGTCGGCGTGCCGCAGGATCCGGTCGACCGCGCGCACCAGGTCGGCGGTCTCCTCGTCCGGCGCCTCGGCGAGAGCGGCGTCGAGGCCGTCCTCGAGGTAGCGCTGCACGGGGGAGGCGACCACGGGCACGGCACCGAGGAAGACCTCGCCGCTCGTGCCGTCGATCGCGAGCACGTCGCCCTCCCGGACCGTGCGACCGCGCGCCGTCAGCGAGCGCGCGGCCGGGTCGATCACGAGCTCCTCGGCCCCGACGACGCACGTGCGACCCATGCCGCGGGCGACGACCGCGGCGTGCGACGTCTTGCCGCCGCGGGCGGTGAGGACGCCGACCGCGGCGATCATGCCGCCGAGGTCGTCGGGGTTCGTCTCGCGTCGCACCAGCACGACGTCCTTGCCCTCCGCGGCCCACTCCTGCGCCGTCGCGGGGTCGAACACGGCCACGCCCACGGCGGCGCCCGGCGACGCGGGCATCGCGCGCGTGAGCAGGACGCGCTCGTCGTCGTCGGCACCCGCCGCGAACTGCGGGAACTGCAGCTGCGCGAGCTGGGCGCCCGACACGCGCGAGAGCGCCTCGTCCATCGTGATGAGGTGCTCGTCGACCAGCTGGCACGCGATCCGGAACGCCGCGGGCGCGGTGCGCTTGCCGACGCGGGTCTGCAGCATCCACAGCTTGCCGCGCTCGATCGTGAACTCGATGTCGCACAGGTCGCGGTAGTGCGTCTCGAGGCGGCGCATCGCCTGGCGCAGCTCGGCGTACGCCGCGGGGTCGACCCGCTCGAGGTCGGCGAGCGACAGCGTGTTGCGGATGCCGGCGACCACGTCCTCGCCCTGCGCGTTGACGAGGTAGTCGCCGTAGTCGCCCGTGCGCCCCGTGGCGGGGTCGCGCGTGAACGCGACGCCCGTGCCCGACGTCGGCCCGAGGTTGCCGAACACCATCGTGCACACGTTGACGGCCGTGCCGAGGTCGTCGGGGATGCGCTCCTTGCGGCGGTACAGCCGCGCGCGCTCGGTGCCCCACGAGTCCAGGACCGCGACGATCGCCATGTCGAGCTGCTCGCGCGGGTGCTGCGGGAACTCGCGCCCCGACTCGTCGCGCACGATCTGCTTGTACGTGCCGACCAGCGCGCGCAGGTCGTCCGCGTCCAGGTCGACGTCGGCGGTGACGCCGCGGCCGGCCTTCGCCTTGTCCAGCGCGTCGGCGAACAGGTCCGCCTCGATGCCCAGGACCGTGCGCCCGAACATCTGGATCAGCCGGCGGTAGGAGTCCCACGCGAACCGCTCGTCGCCCGACAGCTCGGCCAGCCCCTGCACGGACGCGTCGTTGAGGCCGACGTTGAGGACCGTCTCCATCATCCCGGGCATCGAGAACTTCGCGCCCGAGCGCACCGAGACCAGCAGCGGGTCGTGGAAGTCCCCGAGCCGGCGCCCGAGCTCGTCCTCGAGGTGCCGGACCGCCATCGTCACCTCGACGCGCAGCTCCGCCGGCACGTCGCCGCTGCGCAGGTACGCGCGGCACGCCTCGGTCGTGATCGTGAAGCCGGGCGGGACCGGCAGGCCGAGCCGCGTCATCTCGGCGAGGTTCGCCCCCTTGCCGCCGAGCAGGTCCTTCTGGTCCTTGTCGCCCTCGCTGAAGTCCTTCACGTAGCGGGCCACGGTGCCTCCTGGGTCGCACCCGTCAGGCTCCGTTGCCCGACGGCCTGCTGCCAGTGTTCTCCCGCACCGGCCCGCGCACCCGGGGACGAAGGGCCCATCGCGCAGAATCTCGCGGGCCCCGCGCCGGGCCGCGCCGTACGATGGGGGGAGCCCGCAGCAGCCGGGCACCTACCAGCACCGACCAGCCACCGACCAGCGCCGACCCGTGCCGACGAGCACCCACGGGCGCTGACGAGCAGCGACGACAGAAGGAGCGCACGGCAGCCGCCGAGCACATGGCCGAGCCCATCGACACCCCCAGCGTCCCCGGACCGCCGCACGCGCGCGTCGAGCACCGCATCACCGTCCCGCCGGGCGTGTCGATGGTCGAGCTGCTCGGCCTGCGCGACGAGGTGCTGCGCAGCGTCGAGGACGGTTTCCCCACGGTCGACGTGCACGTGCGCGGCAACGAGGTCACGCTCGCCGGCCCCGCCGGTGACGTCGCGCTCGTGACGCGCCTGGTCGACGAGCTCGTCGAGATGGCCGCGGCCGGCACCCCGCTGAGCCCCGAGGTCGTGCAGCGGTCCGTGACGATGCTCACGGCCGACTCCGGCGCACGCCCCGCCGACGTCCTGACCTTCAACATCCTGTCGACGCGCGGGCGCACGATCCGCGCCAAGACCGCGGGGCAGAAGGACTACGTCGACGCGATCGAGCGCAACACCGTGACGTTCGGCATCGGCCCGGCGGGCACGGGCAAGACGTACCTCGCGATGGCCAAGGCCGTGCAGGCGCTGCAGGCGCGCAGGGTCAACCGCATCGTGCTGACGCGCCCC
The DNA here is from genome assembly GCF_001462455.1 of Cellulomonas sp. B6. Taxonomy (GTDB): domain Bacteria; phylum Actinomycetota; class Actinomycetes; order Actinomycetales; family Cellulomonadaceae; genus Cellulomonas. The sequence continues at coordinate 14,921 of NZ_LNTD01000046.1, read as the reverse complement.
GCGGTCGAGGCCGGCGAGCGGCTCGGGTTCCTGCCCGGGTCGCTGTCGGAGAAGATCGACCCGTACCTGCGGCCGCTGTACGACGCGCTGCACGACATGGTCGACCCCGAGTCGATCCCGCGGCTCATGGAGGCCGGCACGATCGAGGTCGCGCCGCTGGCCTACATGCGCGGGCGCACGCTCAACGACGCGTTCATCATCCTCGACGAGGCGCAGAACACGTCGGTCGAGCAGATGAAGATGTTCCTCACGCGCCTGGGCTTCGGGTCCAAGGTCGTCGTGACGGGGGACGTCACGCAGGTCGACCTGCCGAGCGCGACCACGTCGGGGCTGCGGGTCGTCGAGAAGGTCCTCGCGGGGGTCGAGGACGTCGAGTTCTGCCGGCTGACGTCGAAGGACGTCGTCCGGCACCGGTTGGTGGGAGAGATCATCGACGCGTACGCGAGGTGGGACGGGGCATGAGCGTCGAGGTGAGCAACGAGTCGGGCGTCGAGGTCGACGAGGCGGAGTTCGCCGCGCTCGGCCGGTACGTCATGGACGCGATGCACGTGCACCCGCAGGCCGACCTGTTCGTGCGGCTGGTCGACACGGCCACGATGACGGACCTGCACGTGCGCTGGATGGACGAGCCCGGGCCGACCGACGTGCTGTCGTTCCCCATGGACGAGCTGCGACCCGGTCGCGAGGGCGACCCCGCGGGGCCCGGCGTGCTGGGCGACGTCGTGCTGTGCCCCGAGGTGGCGGCGACCCAGGCCCGCGCGGCCGGGCACTCGACCGCCGAGGAGATGCTGCTGCTCACGACGCACGGCATCCTGCACCTGCTGGGGTACGACCACGTCGAGCCCGACGAGGAGAAGGAGATGTTCGCGCTGCAGCGGCAGCTGCTGCTGACGTTCCTGGCCGGTCGATGAACGGCGTGCCCGTCGTCGGGCTCGTCGCCGTCGCGGTCGTGGGCATCGTCCTGGCGGCCGCGCTGTCCGCCGGCGAGGTCGCGGTCCTGCGCGTCACGCGCTCGCGCGTCGCCGAGCTCGAGGCGGAGCGCCCCGGGGCGGCCGCGCGCGTGCGGCGTCTCGTCGACGACCCGACGCGCGTCGCGCAGGCCGCGTCGTTCGTGCGGCTGCTGGGCGAGATGACCGCGACCGTGTGCCTCACGCTCGCGATCAGCGCGGGCTCGTTGTCCTGGTGGGCGACCGCGCTGCTCGCGATCGCCGCGTGCGCCGTCGTCGCGTTCCTGCTGGTGCGCGTCAGCCCCCGCAGCATGGGCCGTCGCCACCCCGTGGGCGTGCTGGCGACGCTGTCGGGGCTGCTCCTCGTGGTGACCGCCGTCGCCGGCGGGGTGGGTCGCCGCGCCGACACGACCGTGACCACGGCCGGCGTGGACGACACCGAGCTGCGCGACATGGTCGACCGCGCGAGCGAGTCCGACGCGATCGAGGACGACGAGCGCGACATGTTCCGCTCGGTCCTGGAGCTGGGCGACACGCTCACGCGCGAGGTGATGGTGCCGCGCACCGACATGATCACGGCGCACGCCGACACGCCCCTGCACAAGGTCCTCGCGCTGCTGCTGCGCTCGGGCTTCTCGCGCGTCCCGGTGGTGGGGGACTCGGTCGACGACATGCTCGGGGTGCTGTACCTCAAGGACGTCGTGCGGCGCATCCCGGCCCGCGACGCGGCGCCCGGCGACGACCCGCTCGACGCGCCCGCGTCGTCGCTCGTGCGCCCGCCCGTCTACGTCCCGGAGTCCAAGCCGGTCGACGAGCTGCTGCGCGAGCTGCGCGACGGGTCCAGCCACATCGCGCTCGTCGTCGACGAGTACGGCGGCATCGCGGGCCTGGTGACGATCGAGGACGCGCTCGAGGAGATCGTCGGCGAGCTGACCGACGAGCACGACACGAGCGCACCCGGTGTCGAGGAGCTCGCGGACGGCGGTTACCGTGTCCCGGCGCGGCTGGGGCGCGACGAGCTGGGTGACCTGTTCGGCATCGAGGTGGAGGACGAGGACGTGGACACGGCAGCGGGACTGCTCGCCAAGGCGCTGGGCAAGGTGCCGCTCCCGGGGTCGGTGGGCGAGATCCACGGGCTCCGGCTCGAGGCGGAGCGCGTCGAGGGACGCCGCAAGCGGCTCGCGACGGTGCTCGTGCACCGCGCCGCGAGCGACGACGACCAGGTCGGGACGCCCGGACGTGGTGTGCCCGCGTCCGAGGCACGCGGGGAGGCAGCACGATGACGCACCGGTCCGGCTTCGCGTGCTTCGTCGGCCGCCCCAACGCGGGCAAGTCGACGCTCACCAACGCGCTCGTGGGGCAGAAGATCGCCATCACCTCGGGCCGCCCGCAGACCACCCGGCACGTCGTGCGCGGCATCGTGCACCGCGAGGACGCCCAGCTCGTGCTCGTCGACACCCCCGGGCTGCACCGGCCGCGCACGCTCCTGGGCGAGCGGCTCAACGCGTTGGTGCGCGACACCCTGACCGAGGTCGACGTCGTGGGTTTCTGCCTGCCCGCCGACGAGAAGATCGGCCCCGGTGACCGGTTCATCGCCGAGCAGCTCGCGCGGCTCTCGCCCGAGGGCCGCGCCGGTGTCCCGGTCGTCGCCGTCGTCACCAAGGCCGACAAGGTGCCGCGGGAGCGGCTCGCCGAGCAGCTGATCGCGGTCGACCAGCTCGGCGCGTGGGCGGACGTCGTGCCCGTCTCGGCGCAGGACGGCTACCAGGTGGACGTCGTCGCCGACGTGCTCGTCGGGCACCTGCCCGAGGGGCCGGCGCTGTACCCCGAGGGCGAGCTGACCGACGAGCCCGAGCAGGTCATGGTCGCCGAGCTCGTCCGCGAGGCGGCGCTCGAGGGCGTGCGCGACGAGCTGCCGCACTCGCTCGCCGTGGTCGTCGAGGAGATCGTGCCGCGCGACCAGCCCCCCGGCGCCGACGGGCGCCAGCTCCTCGACGTCCGGGTCAACCTGTACGTCGAGCGCGACAGCCAGAAGGCCATCGTCATCGGCCGCGCCGGTGCCCGCCTGCGTGACGTCGGCACGCGTGCCCGCACGCAGATCGAGGCCCTGCTCGGCGCACGCGTGTTCCTGGACCTGCACGTCAAGGTCGCCAAGGACTGGCAGCGCGACCCCAAGCAGCTCGGCAGGCTGGGCTTCTGAGGTGACGTGGTCCCCGAGGTGACCGGGCTCCCGCAGGACGGGGCCCCCGAGCCGACCGCCCCCACGTCCACGTGGCGTCGCGTGGTGCGCCGGCGCGACCCCGGCGCGCCCGCGGGGCGTCCCGAGAACCTCTACCGGGTCGTCGCGGGCGTCGCGCTGGGCGTGGTGCTGCTCGCCGTGGTCGGTGCCGTCCTCGGTCCCCGCTGGACGCCCGAGCCGCTCGAGCGGGTCGTCGAGGTCGAGACCGCGCGCACCGCGATCGGGGGCGCGCCCTCGCTGCGCACGTACGACGTGCGCGAGGTCGTCGTGACCGTGCCGCTGGACGGCACGAGCGTGCAGGCGCGGATCAGCGTGCCGGTCGGTGCGACGGGCCCGCTGCCCGGTGTCGTGTTCGTGCACGGTGCCGGCACCGGGAAGTTCGCGCAGGCGTTCACGGCGCAGGCGCGAGCGCTCGCCGAGCACGGCGTGGTCGCGATGGTCCCCGACAAGCGGCTCGACACGTACACCACGCGGCACCGCGACTACGTCGCGATGGCCCAGGACTACCTGCGCTCGGTCGACCTGCTGCGGGACCGGCCCGAGGTCGACCCCGCGCGCGTCAGCGTCTACGCCGAGAGCGAGGGTGGCTGGATCGCCCCCGTGATGGCCGTCGACGACCCGTCGATCGAGGCGGTCGTGCTCGTGTCGTCGCCCGTCGTGCCGCCGCGCCAGCAGGCCGCGTTCGCCGTCGACGCGTACCTGCGCAACACGGGCGTCCCCGACGCCGTGTTCCGCGCGATCCCGCGCGCGGTGGGCATGACCATGCCCGGCGGCGGGTTCGAGTACGCCGACTTCGAGGTCCGGCCGTGGCAGCAGCGGATGACGCAGCCCGTGCTCGTCGTCTACGGCACGGGTGACGCGTCGATGCCGATCGTGCAGGGTGCGCTGCAGGTGCGCGACGACGTCGCGCACGCCGGGAACGAGGACGTCACGGTGCGCTACTACCAGGACGCCGACCACGGCATCCGGGTGGGTGGCCAGGTCGTGCCCGCGTTCCTCGACGACCTGTCGGGGTGGGTCCTCGGGCTGCCCGGCACGCGGGACGCCGAGCCGCACGTGGCCGGCGCCCAGCCCTTCCAGCCGTACGTCGCCGGCCCGGTCCCGCAGCCGCGCTGGCTGCGCGACGGCGACGTCATGCTCGGTCTCGTCATCGGGGCGCCGGCGCTCATGCTGCTGGCCGGTGCCGCCGTGGGCGCGAGCCGGGTCGTGCAGCGCACCACGCGCCGCGGCGGTCGACGCGACGCCGTCGAGGACCGCCCGCGGCGGTTCGGTCGGGGCGTCGCCGCGCGGCTGACGGTGCTCGCCGCGGCCACCGTCGCGACGGTGCTCGCGCTCATCTGGTACCTCGTCGCGATCGCGCGGCTCGCGATGGACTACGAGCGCAACGCGTGGGTCGTGCAGGGCGGCTGGGTCGCGGTCCGGCTGCTGGGCGTCGTGGCCGTGCTCGCGGCGGTGCTGCTGGCACGGCGCGTGCACGACGTGCACCACGCCGGTGCCGCGGTGGCGCCGGGGGTCGTGCGCGGCTTCGCGACGTGGGGAGTGCTCACGGGATCGGCGGTGCTGCTGGTGGTGCTCGCGTACTGGGGCGTCTTCCAGCTGGGCATCTGAGGGTGAACTGGACGGACGCACGTGAACCGCACCGCTCAGGTGAGGCACCATGTGCGCCGATGACTTCGGCAGGCGAGGACGGGGTGGTGCAGTGCGCACGTCGTGGGGTTCGGCGACGGACCGGGGACGCGTCCGCGAGGTGAACGAGGACGCGCTGCTGGCGTACCCGCCGGTGTTCCTCGTCGCCGACGGCATGGGCGGGCACGACGCCGGTGACCTCGCGAGCCGCATCGCGGTCGAGGAGTTCGCGCAGCTGGCCGGTCAGCAGTCCGCGACGTCGGACGACGTCCACGCGTGCTTCGACCGGACGTCGACGCGCATCCGCACGGAGTTCACGGGCGGGCGTCGGGGCGGCACGACGGTGGCCGGCGCCGCCGTGACGCAGCACGACGGGGGCTGGTACTGGCTGGTCTTCAACGTCGGGGACTCGCGGGTCTACCGCTGGGCGGACGGTGCGCTGGAGCAGGTCAGCGTCGACCACTCGGTGGTGCAGGAGCTCCTCGACGCCGGGGAGATCACACCGGACGGTGCGCGCCGCCACCCCGAGCGCCACGTCCTGACGCGTGCGCTCGGCACGGGCGAGGCGCCCGAGCCCGACTACTGGCTGCTGCCCGCCGGGGTCAGCGACCGGTTGCTCATCTGCACCGACGGACTGACGCGCGAGCTCGGGGACGACGACATCGCGCGGGTCGTCGCCGCGGTCAGCGACCCCCAGGACGCCGCGGCACAGCTCGTGCAGCACGCTCTCGAACGCGGCGGGCGCGACAACGTGAGCGCCGTCGTCGTGGACGTCGCGACCGCCGCGACCCCGGTCGAGCAGGCGCACGTGACGTCCCCGCGGTCAGCGCCGGACCTCGGTCCGCACCTGTGGGACGAGATGCTCAACGGTGCGACCGTCCCGCGCTCGCCCGCGGCCACCGCGCCGGCGCCCACGACCACGGCGACCACGCCCGACCACGCCCAGGAGGACCCCGCATGACCGAGCGCGCCCACCACGAGTACCAGGACGGGCGGTGGGACGCCGTCGTCGGCGACGCGTTCCTCGCACTCGTCGAGCCGGGTGCGCCCGCGCACGTGATCGACGGCCTGTGGCGCGTCGCGCGCGGTGACGGGGACGTGCTCGGTGCGCTGGGCGTGGTCGCGTCCGACGGGTTCGCGTCGCTGCCGCGGTTCGCGGTCGTGCGCACGGACGCCGACGGCGCCGTGCACGCCGTCCTGCGCGGCCCGGTCCGGCTGCGCCTGCACGGCGCCGACGACGTGCAGGAGGTCACGGCCGGCGACGGTGCCGTCTGGACCGAGCACCGGGCGCTCGGCGTGCGCGGGCTGGTGCTCGTGACCGACGACGTCGACGACGTGGGCGCGTCCTGGCGGCCGCTGGTCGGGGGCGTCGTGCGCGCGGGCGGGCTGCGCACGGGCGCCACCGTCGGCGCGGCCCCGGCACCCGCGACGCCGCAGACGCACGAGCAGCCGGTCGTGACCGCGGCGGCGCCGCCGTCGGCGGCGGCGGAGCAGGAGGCGGTCCCGGAGCCCGAGGCCGTCGCGGTCGCCGAGCCTGTCGCGGTCGTGGAGCCTGTCGCGGTCGAGGAGCCCGTCGTGCGGCCCGAGCCGGTCGCGGCGTCGTCGCCGTGGCCGGTCGCGGAGCCCGAGGCCGTGCCGGCGGCAGCCCCGGTCGTCGAGCCCGCGCCGGTGGAGGCCGTCGCCGTCCCGGAGCCGCGCGTCACGACCGACCCGGTGGCGCCGCCGTCCGGGACCCAGGCCACCGCCGAGACGCCCCCCGCGGCACCCGAGCCGGCGCCCGTCGACGAGGACCCGTGGTGGCAGCTGGGCGCGGTCTCGCGGCACGAGCCCGAGCCCGAGCCCGAGCCTGTCGCCGCCGTGCCCGCCCCCGCCCCGGACGGTGGTCGCCCGACGCCCGGTGTCACGGCGGCGGTCGCCGCGGCCGTCGCGCCGGCCGAGACGACCGCGCCCGAGGACGGCGGGGCCGACGACCACGACGGCATGACGATCCTGTCGAGCGACCTGGCGCGGCTGCGCGACCGGCTGCCGACCTGGAGCCAGGACGCTGTGCCCGGTCCCTTCCCCGCACCCGAGCCCGCGCCGCTGCCCGCCCGTCTCGTGCTCTCCACGGGGCTCGTCGTCGCGCTCGACCGCGCCGTGCTGCTCGGCCGCGCGCCGCAGGTCGCGCGCGTCACGAACCGCGAGCTGCCGCGCCTGGTCACGGTCCCGAGCCCCAACCAGGACATCTCGCGCACCCACGCCGAGGTCCGCACGGAGGGTGAGCACGTCGTGGTCACCGACCTCGACTCGACCAACGGCGTGCACGTCTCGCGCCCGGGCGAGGGCGTGCGTCGCCTGCACCCGGGGGAGCCGAGCGTCGTGGGCACCGACGAGGTCGTCGACCTCGGCGACGGCGTGACGTTCACCGTGGAGCGCACCGCGTGACAGCTCGTCGTGAGGCGTCCGCGCCGCCGGACCTGCCGGGCTACGAGCACGTGCGCGTGCTCGGGCTCGGCGGCTTCGCGGACGTCTTCCTGTACCGCCAGCACCTGCCGCGACGCGACGTCGCGGTCAAGGTGCTGCTCGCGGGCAGCCTCGACGACGACGTGCGCGAGCGGTTCCAGACCGAGGCCAACCTCATGGCCCAGCTGTCGCACCACCCGTCGATCGTCACGATCCACCACGCGGCGATCGCGGCCGACGGTCGGCCGTACCTCGTCATGGAGTACTGCTCGCGGCCGGGCCTGGCCGAGCGGTACCGCGCCGAGCGGATGTCGGTCGCCGAGGTGCTGCGCATCGGCGTGCGGCTCGCGTCCGCCGTCGAGACCGCGCACCGCGCGGGGATCCTGCACCGCGACATCAAGCCGGCCAACGTCCTGACCACCGACTTCGGGTGGCCCGCGCTGACCGACTTCGGCATCGCGGCCACCACCGGCCCGGGCGTGCAGGCCACCGGCATGTCGATCCCGTGGTCGCCGCCCGAGCTGCTGGCCGAGCACCCGCACGGCGACGAGCGGTCCGACGTCTACTCGCTCGGCGCGACCGTCTACTCGCTGCTGGCCGGCCGGTCGCCCTTCGAGCTGCCCGGCGGCAACAACAGCGCGCAGCAGCTCGTCGCGCGCATCGAGCGCTCGCCGCTGCCCGCGGTCGGGCGCGAGGACGTGCCGCCGCAGCTCCAGGCGCTGCTCGAGCGCGCGATGTCGAAGCACCCCTCGCGCCGGTTCCCGTCGGCCGTCGCGGTCGCGCGCGCGCTGCAGGAGGTCGAGGCGGCGCTGCGCCTGCCCGTCACGCCCCTCGACCTGCCCGACGCGCCGGCGGCGCCCGCGGCGGGTCCCGCGGCGGACCCCGGCGCCGTCGACGAGGACGCGACCCGCCTGCGCGGCATCTCGCTGCCCGCGCCGCCCGTCGTCGCGACGGCGGAGGACGAGGCCGCGACCCGGGCCCGCTCGGTGGTCGTGGGGCGTCCGACGCTCGTCGCACCGCCGTCGACCCCCGCGCCGGCCCCGACGGGTGTCCCGGTCGACCCGCCGCCGCGGCGGCGTTCGCGCGTCGCCGCCGTCGTGGCCGCCGTCGTCGTCGTGGTCGCGGGGGCCGCGATCGCGTACGCGACGCTCGGCGACCGGGGCGGCACCTCGGTCGGGCCCTCCGAGACCCTCGCGCCGCCCGACACCCAGCCCGTGGCCGCACCCGTCCCGGCACCGCACTCGCTGGCCGGGACCCGCGCCGCGGACGGTTCCGTCACGTTCACGTGGCAGAATCCCGACCCGCAGGACGGGGACAGGTACCTGTGGGGGGTGCTGACGGTGACGGGCGAGCCGACGCTCGAGCTGGTCGACGACGCGACCGTCACCGTCCCCGCGGAGCAGGCGACGGGTGAGGTGTGCATCGAGGTGTCGACAGTGCGAGCGGACCGCGCACGTTCGGCGCGTCCTGCGCAGGGGTGCGTGCAGTGAGCCGGGTGCGTGCCGTGAGCCGGGTGCGTGCGACCGACCGCGTGCGTGCGGCGGGCCGGGGGAGTGCGCGGTGAGCTGGTGGCACCCCGGCTCGTGGCGGCGCCGACCCGTCTCCACGGTCGCCGCCGTCGTGACCGTTCCCGCGATCGTCCTCACGCTCGCTCTGGTCGACCGCGGCTTCCCGCTCGCGCGCGTCGACCTCAACGACGGAGGCGTGTGGCTCACGGCCACGAGCCAGCTCAGCCTCGGCCGCTACAACGTCCCGGTCGAGGAGCTCGACGGCGGCCTCGTCACCGAGAGCGGCGACTTCGACGTGCTGCAGGACGAGGGTGCGGTGCTGCTGGTCGAGCCGACCACCGTGTCGGTCGTGGACCCCGCGTCGGTCGCGACCACGACCCGCGTGGCCACCGGCGGCGCGGACGTCTCGATGGCGGCCGGGCGTGCCGCGTTCGTCGACGACGCCGGTGACGTCTGGGTGCGCGACCTCGCCTCGCTCGACGGACTGGACCTCACGGCCGACGCGCCGGACCTCCAGCTCGGCGAGGGCGGCGCGGCCGTCGTGGCGCGCAGCGGCGCGGTCCTGGCCGTCGCGCCCGAGGACGGCACCGTGACGCGCGTCCCCGCGACCTCGCCCGTGGCGCCGGAGGAGGCGGGCACGCTCGGGGCGCTCGAGGTCGACGCCGTCACGGCCGTCGGCGACGAGCTCGTCGTGCTGTCCGGCTCGACCGTGCGGACCACGCGCGGCGAGGTCACGGTCGACGACGAGGACCTCGTGCTGCAGCAGCCCGGGCCGGCGGCGAGCACGGTGCTGCTGTCGAGCCGCGACGCGCTGTGGGAGGTCCCCCTCGACGGCGGGACGCCGCGCCGGCACGAGACGACCGGGTCCGGGACCCCCGCCGCGCCGGTGCGCGTGGGTGAGTGCGCGCAGGGCGCGTGGGCGTCCTCTCTCGGGTCGTCGCTGATCCTGTGCCAGGGCCGCGACGCGCAGGTCGAGGACCTCGAGGGCATGACCTCGGGCGACCGCCTCGCGTTCCGGGTGAACCGCGGGCTCGTCGTGCTCAACGACACCGTCGCCGGCCGCGTGTGGCTGCCCCAGCAGGACACGCAGGTGCGCGTGCCGAACTGGCAGGACATCGTGCCCGAGGACGAGCCGCAGGACTCCGAGGAGGAGTCCGAGTCCGGCGAGGTCACCCAGGAGCCCGTCACCGAGTGCAGCGACCAGAGCGCGCCGCCCGTGGCCGTCGACGACGAGTTCGGCGTGCGGGCCGGGCGCTCGCGCATCCTGCCCGTGATCGACAACGACTCGTCGTCCGACTGCGGGATCCTCGTGATCTCGCAGGTCGGTGCGCTGCCCGCCGAGTTCGGCACGGTCGAGGCCGTGCGCGGCGGTCGTGCGCTGCAGGTGCGGGTCCTGGAGGGCGCGACCGGATCGGCCGAGTTCGAGTACGTCGTCAACGACGGTCGCGGCGTCAACGCGCCCGCGGCCGCGACCGTCCGGCTCACGGTCAGCCAGGGCGACCAGGCGCCCGTGCAGGTCCGCACGTCCTCGCTGACGGTCGAGACCGGCGGTCGGGTCGAGCACGGCGTCCTCGCGGACTTCGAGGACGCCGACGGCGACGACCTGCTGCTGGTCGGGGCGACCGCCGACGTCACGGTCGGCTCGGTGCGGTTCCGGCAGGACGGCGTGCTCACGTACACCGCCGACGGCGGCGGGCTCGGGCGCACGACCATCCAGGTGCAGGTGTCGGACGGCACGAACGTGGTCGACGGCGAGGTCGTGGTCGACGTGCGCGCGGCCGGGTCGGTGCCGCCCCAGATCGACCCCGTGCACGCCGTGACCTACGTCGGCCAGGAGGTCGTCGTGCGCCCGCTGGACGCCGTGCGCTCGGCGTCCTCGGAGCCCGCGCGTCTCGCGTCGGTGTCCGACACCGTCGGGGCGACCATCACGCCCGACCTGTCCGGTGGCACGTTCGGGTTCCGGGCGGCCCGCGCGGGCGTGTACTACGTGCCGTTCGTGGTGACCGCCGCGCCGCAGCAGGCGACGGGGATCGCCCGCATCGACGTGCGCGAGTGGCCCGAGCAGGCGCAGCCGCCGATCGCGGTCCGTGACATCGCGCTGCTCCCCGCGGGCGGCAGCGTCACGATCGACCCGCTCGCGAACGACGAGGACCCGGCGGACAACGTGCTGGTGCTGCAGTCGGTGAGCACGCCCGAGGACTCGGGTCTGCAGGTCGCGGTGCTCGATCGGCGGTACGTGCAGATCCGCGCCGAGCGCACGCCCGACGGTCCCGTGCTGCTGGGCTACGAGGTCTCGAACGGCACGGCGTCGGCACGCGGCGAGATCGTCGTGCAGCCCATCCCGCCGTCGGCGTCGTCGCAGCCGCCGTTCGTCCCCAACGTCGAGGCGACCGTCCGCGCCGGCGGCGTCGTCACGATCCCCGTGCTCGAGGGCGCGTCCGACCCCGACGGTGACGCGCTCACGGTGCTGCGCGAGCTGCCCGAGCCGCTCGCCGAGGGCGACGGCCTGCTGTTCGTCTCGGGCGACGTGCTGCGCTACCAGGCGCCCGACCGTGCGCTCACGGCGCGCGCGACGTTCGCCGTCGCCGACACCGCGGGCAACGTCACGGCCGCGACCGTCACGGTGCGCGTCCACGAGTCGGACCCCGCGACCAAGTCGCCGCCGCGCCCGCGCGACCTGGTCGCCCGGGTGTTCGAGGGTGACACCGTGCGCATCCCGGTGCCCCTCGTGGGGATCGACGACGACGGCGACGGCGTCACGCTGCTCGGCCCCGCAGCGGTGCCGTCGCTCGGCCGCGTGGTCGAGGTCGGTGCGGACTGGATCGAGTACGAGGCCCTGCCCGGCTCGCGCGGCACCGACACGTTCACCTACGCGGTCGAGGACTGGGTCGGTCAGCGGGCGGTCGCCACGGTCCGCGTCGGCATCGCCCCGCGCCCGACCACCGGGTCGGGGGTCGTCGCGGTCGACGACGCCGTGACGCTGCGCCCCGGTCAGCGCGTCGAGGTGCGGGTGCTGGCCAACGACATCGACTCGACGGGGCGCGAGCTGACGCTCGAGTCGATCGAGGCGCCCGACGGCGTGCAGGCCGAGATCCAGGGCCGGCGCATCGTCGTGACCGCGCCGTCGACGCCCGGCGTGGTGCCGATCGTCTACCTCGTCAGCAACGACGTCGGCGGCAGCGACTACGGCACGCTCACCGTCACGGTCACCGACGACGCGCCCGTCGAGCCTCCCGTGGCGCGTGACGTGGTCGTCCCGGCCATCGACACGCTCGGCAAGACCGAGGTCGCGGTCGACGTGCTCGCGGTCGCGCAGAACCCGTCGGGCCCGCTGTCGGACCTCGAGGTGTCGGTGCCCGCGTCGCACGCCGACGTCGCGCGCATCGCGCCCGACGGCCAGGTCGTGGTGACGCTCGTCGACCACGCGCAGACCGTGCCGTACCGCCTGGTCAACCGCACCGCGCCGGAGGCGGACGCGTACGCGTTCATCACCGTGCCCGCGCTCGGGTTCTTCCCGCCGCAGCTGCGCCCGCGCGCACCCGAGCTGCGCGTCGCGAGCGGCGAGACCCTGACGATCCCGCTCGCCGAGCACGTGCAGGTCGCGCCGGGCCGCGAGCCGAGCATCGCCGACCCGACGCAGGTCTCCGCGACGCGCTCCAACGGGGCCGAGCTCGTGCAGGACGTCCGCACGCTCGTGTTCACGTCCGCCGAGGGCTACGCCGGGCCCGCCTCGATCTCGGTGCCCGTGACCGACGCGACCGGTGCGTCCGACACCACGGCCCGCACGACGCTGCTCACGCTGCAGATCACGGTGTACGCGGTCGACGACCACCCGCCGACCTTCCAGCCGGAGACCCTCGAGGTCGCGCCCGGCGAGGCGCCGACGCGCATCGACCTGCGCAACCTGACCACGGGCCCCGAGCAGAGCGCGGGGTCGACGGCCGACCGTTACGGGTACCGGCTCGTGTCCGGGGTGCCCGCGGGGTTCTCGGCGACGCTCGAGGGCACCGAGCTGCGCGTGTCGGCCGACGCCACGACGCCCAAGGGCACGACGGGCCGGCTCGACATGCAGCTGACGTACGGGCGCAGCGGCGTCATGGACGTCGGCGTGGACCTCAAGGTCATCGCGAGCTCGCGCCTGCGCGCGACCGTCCGCGACTTCGTCCTCGACGACGCCGTGCAGGGCAAGGAGTCGACGGTCCAGGTGCTCGAGGGGTCGAGCAACCCTTTCCCCGAGCGCGGCCCGCTCACGGTGGTCGGCGCGCTCGTGGAGACCGCCGGCGCCGGAACGGCGAGCGCGTCGTCCAGCAGCGTGTCCGTGCGGCCGAACGCCGACTTCATCGGCAACATGACGGTCCGCTACCGCGTGCGCGACGTGACCGGCGACCCCTCGCGCGAGGTCGAGGGCCGCATCTCGGTCCGTGTCAGCGGCGTGCCCGACGCGCCCGTCCCGCCCCGCATCGGCGAGGTCCGCGACCGCACGGTCGTGCTGTCGTGGACCGCGCCCGACAACCGTGGCGAGCAGATCACCGAGTACCGCGTGACCGCGCAGCCGGGATCGGTCGTCAAGACGTGCGCGAGCACCACCTGCACGATCGACGGTCTCACCAACGACGTCGAGTACACCTTCACCGTCGCGGCCAAGAACCGGGTCGGCTGGTCCGAGGAGTCGCCGCGGTCCGCACCGGCCCGCCCGGACGCGGTCCCGGAGACGCCCGGCACGCCGACCCTCGACTACGGCGACCGGTCCGTCCTGGCGAGCTGGGACGCGCCGGTGTCGAACGGCTCGCCCGTCACGAGCTACACCGTCGAGATCAGCCCGGCGCCCGCGTCGGGGCCCGCGTCCCGCACGACGTCGTCGACCCAGCAGCGGTTCGAGGGCCTCGTCAACGGCACCGCGTACACGGTCCGTGTCCGGGCGCACAACAAGGCTCCCGAGCCGAGCGGCTGGAGCCTGTGGTCGGGCGCCCAGATCCCTGCGGCGGCGCCCGGCGCACCGCAGGGCCTGACCGCGTCGCGCGTCGACACGCCGCTCGGCGGGCAGATCACGGTCACGTGGGGCGACACGGCCGCCAACGGCGACGCGATCAAGGGCTACGAGCTCGTCGTCCGCGGCAGCAACGGCGACACCTTCGGGCCCGGCGCCGACGCGCGCTCCTTCGCATTCCAGCAGGCACGTAATGGCGAGACCTACACGTTCGAGCTGCGCGCGATCAACAAGGTGGGTCCCGGGGCGGTCGCGACCACGACGGCGTCGACGTACGGGCTGCCGGGTGCCCCGGGTGCCCCGCAGGCCGAGGCGCTGGTCGGCGAGGGCGCCGCGCGCGTGTCGTGGGGTGCGGCCGACGGCAACGGCGCGCGCGTCGAGCGCTACGTGGTCGCGGTGTCCGACGGACGTCGGATCGAGGTCCCGGGAGGGACCTCGGCGCGGGTCGGCGACCTGCGCGGCGGCGAGTCCTACACGTTCACCGTCTCGGCCGTGAACGCCCAGGGCGAGGGCCAGGGCGTGACCAGCGGGGCGGTCGTCGCGTCGCTGCCTCCGGGGACGCCGGGTGTCAACGAGCCCGTCGTGGCCGCGACCGGTCGCTTCGGCAGGCCGACCGTGCTGCGCGCCTCGTGGGGTGCCGTCGACGCCAACGCCCGCGACGCGGCGGTGACGTACGAGTGGCGCGTGCGGAGCCAGAGCGGCGAGGCCGCGGGCGAGGCGACCGGCACGTCGGTCGACGTGGACGTCGAGGGCTGGAACTTCCCCGTCTGGGGTGCGGACGTGACGGTGACGGTCACCGCGCGCACGACCGTCTCGGGGAGCCAGCTGCGCAGCGCACCGGGTTCGCGCACGGTGTCGGTCGGGCGCTGGGGCACGGCGCCGTCGGCACCGGGGCCGGTCTCGCTCGTCGCCGACGGCAAGCAGCTGACCGCGACGTGGAGCGCGCCGGACGCGAACGGCGGCAGCGACTACGAGTACGTCGTGACCTGGAAGGTGCAGGGCCGCCGCGACGACGTGCGACAGCTCGGTGCCGACCGACTGCAGGACGTCTTCGACGTCCCCGGCGACGCGCCCCCGGGGTCCGACGTCGTGGTGACTGTGCAGGCCCGCAACAGCACCGGCACGAGCACCGCGTCGACCGCGACCTGGAAGGTGCCCCAGCCGCCCCAACC
>NZ_LNTD01000045.1 GCF_001462455.1 Cellulomonas sp. B6 | reverse complement strand
CGCCGGCCCCGCCGCACCCACGGCCGCCCGCACGTCCGCGGCACGGACCGGCGGCGCGTTCGGCCCGCGCCAGCTGCTCGCGGCGCTCGGCCCGGCCGCGCGCCGCCTCGACCCGCGCCACCAGGTCCGCACGCCCGTGATGTTCGTCGTGTGGGTCGGCGCGCTGGCCTGCACGGTGCTCGCGGTGCTGCACCCGTCGGCGTTCGCGTGGGCCATCGCGGCGTGGTTGTGGGCGACCGTGCTGTTCGCGAACCTCGCCGAGGCCGTCGCCGAGGGCCGCGGCCGCGCGCAGGCCGACTCGCTGCGCCGCACGCGCAGCACGACGGTCGCGCGGCGGCTGCGCGCCGACGGCACCGAGGAGGAGGTCGCGGGCACCGCGCTGGCCGTCGGCGACCTCGTCGTGGTCGAGGCCGGCCAGACGATCCCGGGCGACGGCGACGTGGTCGAGGGCGTCGCGTCGGTCGACGAGTCGGCCGTCACGGGCGAGTCCGCACCCGTGATCCGTGAGTCCGGCGGCGACCGGTGCGCCGTCACGGGCGGCACGCGCGTGCTGTCCGACCGCGTGGTCGTGCGCATCACCGCCAAGCCCGGCGAGACGTTCCTCGACCGCATGATCGCGCTGGTCGAGGGCTCGGCCCGGCAGAAGACCCCCAACGAGATCGCGCTCGACCTGCTGCTCGCGGCGCTCACGCTCGTGTTCCTGCTGGCCGTCGTGACGCTGCAGCCGCTCGCCGTGTACTCGGGGCAGCCGCAGCCGCTCGTCGTGCTGGTCGCGCTGCTGGTCTGCCTCATCCCGACGACCATCGGCGCGCTGCTGTCGGCCATCGGCATCGCCGGCATGGACCGGCTCGTGCGCCGCAACGTGCTCGCGCTGTCGGGGCGCGCGGTCGAGGCCGCGGGCGACGTCGACGTGCTGCTGCTCGACAAGACCGGCACCATCACGCTCGGCGACCGGCAGGCCGTCGGGTTCGTGCCCGCCGAGGGCGTCACCGTCGAGGACCTCGCGCGCGCCGCGCAGCTGTCCTCGCTCGCCGACGAGACCCCCGAGGGCCGCTCGGTCGTCGTGCTCGCCAAGGACGCGCACGGCCTGCGCGGCACGGCCGTCGCGGGCGCGACGTTCGTGCCGTTCACGGCGCAGACCCGCATGAGCGGGGTCGACCTGCCGGCCGACGGCGCGACGCCCGCGCGGCAGGTCCGCAAGGGCGCCGCGTCGGCCGTGCTCGCGTGGGTGCGCGAGCACGGCGGCAGCCCCGCGGCGGACGTCGCGCGCGCGGTCGACGAGATCGCGGGGTCGGGCGGCACGCCGCTCGTCGTCGCCGAGGGCGTGGCCGGTGCCCCCGCGCGGGCGCTCGGGGTCGTCCACCTCAAGGACGTCGTCAAGCCCGGCATGCGCGCACGCTTCGACGAGCTGCGTCGCATGGGCATCCGCACCGTGATGATCACGGGCGACAACGCGCTCACCGCGCGCGCGATCGGCGAGGAGGCCGGCGTCGACGACGTGCTCGCCGAGGCCACGCCGGAGGACAAGCTCGCGCTCATCCGCCGCGAGCAGGCCGAGGGGCGGCTCGTCGCGATGACGGGCGACGGCACCAACGACGCACCCGCGCTCGCGCAGGCCGACGTGGGCGTCGCGATGAACACCGGCACGTCGGCCGCCAAGGAGGCCGGGAACATGGTCGACCTCGACTCGGACCCGACCAAGCTCATCGAGATCGTCGCGATCGGCAAGCAGCTGCTCATCACGCGCGGCGCGCTGACCACGTTCTCGCTGGCCAACGACGTCGCGAAGTACTTCGCGATCCTCCCGGCGATGTTCGCGGGCCTGTACCCGCAGCTCGACGCGCTCAACGTCATGCGCCTGCACTCGCCGCAGTCGGCTGTGCTGTCGGCCGTGGTGTTCAACGCGCTCGTGATCGTCGCGCTCGTGCCCGTCGCGCTGCGCGGCGTGCGGTACCGGCCCGCCGCGGCCGGGGTGCTGCTGCGCCGCAACCTGCTGGTCTACGGCGTCGGCGGCCTCGTCGCGCCGTTCGTGGGCATCAAGCTGATCGACCTCGTGGTCGCGCTGCTGCCCGGGTTCTGAAGGAGACCGACGTGACCGCGTTCGCCCGGCAGGCCCTCGGCGGCCTGCGCCTGCTCCTGGCCCTCACGCTGCTGCTCGGCGTCGCGTACCCGACGGCCGTGTGGGCCGTGGGCCGCGTCGTGCCCGACCGCGCCGACGGGTCGCCCCTGGTCGTCGACGGGCAGGTGCGCGGCTCGCGCCTGGTCGGCCAGGCGTTCGACGGCCCCGGCTGGTTCCTGCCCCGGCCGTCCGCGGCGGGTGACGGGTACGACGCGCTCGCGTCGGGCGCGTCGAACCTCGGCCCGCAGAACCCCGACCTGCTCGCGACGGTCGAGCGGCGGCGCGCCGAGGTCGCCGCGCGCGAGGGCGTCTCCCCCGCCGCCGTGCCGGCCGACGCGGTGACGGCGTCCGCGTCGGGGCTCGACCCCGACATCAGCCCGGCGTACGCGGCGCTGCAGGTGCCGCGCGTCGCGCGCGAGCGCGGGCTGCCCGAGGCGCAGGTGCGGGGGCTCGTCGTGGACGCGACGTCCGGCCGCGACCTCGGGTTCCTCGGCGAGCCGCGCGTCGACGTCGTCACGTTGAACGCCGCGGTCGCCGCCGCGGCGGGATGATCGGTCCCGTGGACGACGTGCGGCGCGGCCGCCTGCGGGTGTACCTGGGCGCGGCGCCCGGGGTCGGCAAGACGTACGCGATGCTCGACGAGGCGCGGCGCCGGGTCGAGCGCGGCACCGACGTGGTCGTCGCGCTCGTCGAGACGCACGGCCGCGCGGGCACCGCCGCGCTGCTCGACGGCCTCGAGGTGGTGCCGCGCCGCACGGTCGAGCACCGCGGCACCACGCTGACCGACCTCGACGTCGACGCGGTGCTCGCGCGGCACCCCGAGATCGCGCTGGTCGACGAGCTCGCGCACACCAACGCACCCGGCGGCCGGCACGCCAAGCGGTGGGAGGACGTCGAGGACCTGCTCGCCGCGGGCATCGACGTCGTCACGACCGTCAACGTGCAGCACCTCGAGTCGCTCAACGACGTCGCGCGCGCCATCACGGGCGTCCGCCAGCAGGAGACCGTGCCCGACGCGGTCGTGCGACGCGCCGACCAGATCGAGCTGGTCGACATGAGCCCCGAGGCGCTGCGGCGGCGCCTCGCGCACGGCAACGTGTACGCCGCCGAGACCGTCGACGCCGCGCTCACGCAGTACTTCCGGGTCGGCAACCTCACGGCCCTGCGCGAGCTCGCGCTGCTGTGGACCGCCGACCGCGTCGACGACGCGCTCGAGGCGTACCGGACCGCGCACGGCATCAGCGACCCGTGGCCCGCGCGCGAGCGCGTCGTGGTCGCCGTCACCGGCGGGCCCGAGACCGAGACGCTGCTGCGGCGCGGCGCGCGGATCGCCGCGCAGTCCGCCGGCGGGCAGCTGCTCGCGGTGCACGTGCTGCGCGGCGACGGCCTGCGCGGCGCGCCGCCCGACGCGCTGGCCCGGCAGCGCCTGCTGGTCGAGCAGCTCGGCGGCACGTGGCACACGGTCGTCGCCGACGACGTCGCGGGCGCCGTCCTGGAGGTCGCGCGCGGCGTCAACGCGAGCCGCATCGTGCTCGGCGTGACGCGGCGCTCGCGGCTCGCGCAGGCGCTCTCGCCCGGGGTCGGCACCGAGGTGATCCGCGACGCCGGGGACATCGACGTGCTGGTCGTGACGCACCCGCACGCGGGCGGCCGGCGGTTCCGGCGCCCGCCGCGCCGCGGCACGCTCACGGCCCGGCGCCGCCTGCTCGGCTGGGGGCTGGCCCTCGCCGGGCCGCCCGCGCTCGCGCTCGTGCTCGACGCCGCGACCACGTGGGACACGCTGTCCATCGCGCTCATGCTGTTCCTCGCGCTCACGGTCGGCGTCGCGCTCGTCGCCGGGCTCGTGCCCGCGCTCGTCGCCGCCGCGCTCGGGGGCGCGCTCAGCAACGTGCTGTTCGCACCGCCGGTCGGCACGTGGAGCATCACCGAGCCGCGCAACGCGCTCGCGATCGTCGTGCTCGTGGCCGTCGCGATCGGCGTGTCGGCGGTCGTCGACCTCGCGGCGCGCCGCACCGCCGAGGCCGCGCGCGCCCGCGCCGAGGCCGACACGCTCGCCGCGACGGCGGCCGCGTCGCTCGGCGGCGAGGACCCCGCGGGCGCGGCGCTCGAGGCGCTGCGGGAGGCGCTGCGGCTGCGGCACGTCGTGGCGCAGCGCCGGGCGGCCCCCGCCGCGCCGTGGGTGGACGTCGCGACCGCGCACGCACCCGCGGCCGGGGCGGCGACTCCCGGCGCGACCCCTGGCGCGGCTCCCGACGCCGCCCCGGGTGCGGCTCTCGGCGCAGTTCTCGACGATGCGCCCGACGACGGCCCCACCGAGGTCCCCGTGACCGACGCGCTGCGGCTCGTGCTCACGGGCCGCACGCCGCCGCCGCACGAGGTGCGGCTCGCGCGCGCCGTCGGGCTGCAGGTCGAGGCCGTGCTCGAGCGCGACGCGCTGCGCGTCGAGGCCGGCACGGCACGCGCCGAGCGCGAGCGCGGGGCCATGCGCACCGCGCTGCTCGCGGCCGTGTCGCACGACCTGCGCACGCCGCTCGCCGCGATCAAGGCGTCGGTGTCGGCGCTGCGCTCGCTCGGCGACGCGATCCCCGCCGACGAGCGCACGGCGCTGCTGGGCGACGCCGAGCACAACGCCGACCGGCTGCAGCACCTGGTCGACGACCTGCTCGACATGAGCCGCCTCGACGCGGGCGTGGTCGTGCCGCGCCGCGCGCCCGTCGCGCTCGACGAGGTCGTGCCCGCGGCCCTGGCCGGCGTGCCCGAGGGCGCGGTCGACGTCGACGTCCCCGAGGACCTGCCGCTCGTCACGGTCGACGCCGCGCTGCTCGAGCGTGCGCTCGCCAACGTCGTCGAGAACGCCGTGCGCTACGGCGGCCCGCCGGTGCGCGTGAGCGCGGGGCAGGTCGACGACGTCGTCGTCGTCCGCGTCGTCGACCACGGCCCCGGCGTGCCCGACGACCGCAAGGCCGCGATGTTCACGGCGTTCCAGCGCCTCGACGACGCACCCCGCGGGCACGGGCTCGGCCTGGGCCTCGCGGTGGCGCGCGGGTTCGTCGAGGCCGACGGCGGCACGCTCGACGCCGAGGACACGCCCGGCGGCGGCCTCACCATGGTCCTGACGATCCCGCTGGACGGAGGTGGCGCGTGACCCGTGTGCTCGTCGTCGAGGACGACCCGGCGCTGGCCCGTGCGCTGGGCGTGAGCCTGCGCGTGCACGGGTACGACGTGCACGCCGTCGCGACCGGCACGGCCGCGCTCGACCTGCTCGCGGGCGACCCGCCCGACCTGGTGCTGCTCGACCTGGGGCTGCCGGACGTCGACGGGCTCGACGTGCTGCGCGCGCTGCGCGTGTGGTCCTCGACGCCCGTCGTCGTGCTGTCGGCGCGCCAGACGTCGGACGACAAGGTCGAGGCGCTCGACGCGGGCGCCGACGACTACGTGACCAAGCCGTTCGCGATGGACGAGCTCATGGCGCGGCTGCGGGCCGCCGTGCGTCGCGCCGTGCCGCAGGCGGGGCGCCCGCAGGTGCGGACCGCGGCGTTCACGGTCGACCTCGCGGCGCGGCGCGTGCAGCGCCCCGACGGCACCGACGTGCAGGTCACGCCCACCGAGTGGCACCTGCTGGAGATCCTCGCGCGCAACGTCGGCCGCGTGGTGGACCGCGCCGACCTGCTGCGCGAGCTGCGGGGCCCGTACCTCGACACCGAGAGCCACTACCTGCGCGTGTACGTCGCGCAGCTGCGGCGCAAGCTCGAGCCCGACCCCGCGCACCCGCGGCACCTGCTCACCGAACCCGCGCGGGGGTACCGGCTGGCGCCGTGACGCGGGCCCAGCGGCCCCCGCTGCGGCTGCGCGGGGCTCGGAGGCGCGGGGCTCGGAGGCGCCGAGCTCGGGGGCGCGGGCTCAGGGGCGCGCGGGCTCCGGCTCGGGGTCGGTGCGCGCGAGGCGCCGCGCGAGCATCGCGCACACCACGATCTGCAGCTGGTGGAACACGATCACCGGCAGCGCGACGCTCGCCGCGACCGCGGGCGCGAACAGCACGGCCGCCATCGGCAGCCCCGTCGCGGCGGACTTCTTGGACCCGCACATGAGCAGCGCGATCCGGTCGCCGCGGTCGAGGCCCAGCAGGCCGCCGCCGCGCCACGTGATCGTCAGCATCGCCGCGAGCACCACCGCGCACACCACGAGCAGCACCACGAGCGCACCGGCCGTGAGGTGGTCCCACGCACCCGACGTCTGCGCCTCGCTCACGGCCGTGAACACGACCAGCAGGATCGTCGTGCGGTCGGTGGTGCGCGTGACGTGCCCGTGCCCGCGCAGCCACGCGCCGATCCACGGCTGCGCGACCTGGCCGGCGACGAACGGCAGCAGCAGCTGCAGCAGGATCCCGGTGATCGCGCCGCTGTCGATGCCGGCACCCGTCGCGCCCATGAGCACGGCCACGAGGACGGGCGTGATGACGACGCCGAGCACGTTGGAGATCGTCGCGCCCGTGATCGCCCCGGCGACGTTGCCGCGCGCGACCGACGTCAGCAGCACCGAGGACTGCACGGTCGACGGCAGCAGCGCCAGGTACAGCACGCCGCGGCGCAGGTCGGGGTCGAGCACCGCGTCCGGCAGCAGCTGCACGAGCAGGCCCAGCACCGGGAACAGCACGTACGTCGCCGCGAGCATCGAACCCTGCAGGCGGAACCGCTTGAGCCCGTCGACGACCTCGCGCGTGGGCATGCGCGCGCCGTACAGGAAGAACAGCACGACGATCGCGACCGTGCGCACGACGTCGAGCACCTCGCCGACGGCCTCCGGCACGGGCACCAGCAGCCCGAGCACGAGGACGCCGACGATCATCGCCGTCAGCGGGTCGAGCCACCGGAGCCAGGCGGGCGCCTTCATGCGGCGCGAGGGGGACGGCAGGTGCGGGGGCGGGACGTCACGTCGCCATCCTCGCGCACATGGGACGAACCCTGGGCGGGCGTCCACGTCGTGTCGGACCCGCCGGCGTGCGGGACCCCGCCGTGGTCGGGACGGCCCCGCATCACGACTGGGCGGCCCGCACCGCGGCCGGGGCGGGCCTGCACCGCGGCCACGGACACCCGCTCGGCCCCCGGGCCGACGCGGCGCCCCACCACGGGGGGACGCGCGCGACGGGCCGGACCACCCCCGGGCCGACGCGACGCCGCAGGTCAGGCGCCTAGCGTCACCGGCATGACCGCACTCGACCGCCGCACGCTGGCACCGTTCGCCGCCCTCGCCGCCGCCGTCGTGGTGCTGCTGCTCCTGCCCGTCCCCGGGAGCCTGAGCCCTCGGCTCTACCGCGCCGTCGCCTCCACGACGGCGGGCACGCCCGGCGTCGACCTGGTGTCGCTCGCGGCGCTGGGGCTGCTCGCGACGGGCGTCGCCGCCGCCGGGGTGCACGTGTGGCGCGCGCACCGCGACCGGCTGCCCGTGACCCTCGCGGCCGCCGCAGGCGTGCCGCTCGCGTACGGCACGAGCGAGGGGCTCAAGCTGGTCCTCACGCAGGAGCGGCCGTGCACGCGGTGGGCGTACGCCGCGCAGTGCCCGCCGCCCGGGGACTGGTCGCTGCCGTCCAACCACGCGACGGTCGCGTTCGCCGCGGTGGTCGTGCTCGCGGTGGCCGTGCGTGCGGCGTGGGTGGCGTGGTCGGGCGTCGGCGTCGCGGCGGTGGCCGCCGCGGGCCGTGTCATGGAGGGCGTGCACTACCCGCACGACGTCGCGGTGGGCGCCGTCGTCGGCGTCGCCGTCACCGCGCTCGTGGCGTGGGCGACGGGGGTCGTCGTGCGTCGCCGACGCGGCGGGGCCCCCGCGACGGCCTGACGCCGCGGGCCACCGGACACGGACCTCGGGCCGGGCTCGGGCCCGGGCCCGGGCCCGAGTGTGCGGCGTTCCGGCCGTCTGGCAGCCGGAACGCCGCACACCACAGGTCCGCACGCGTGCACCACCGGTACGCCGCGCCGCGCCACCCACGCCACCC
>NZ_LNTD01000044.1 GCF_001462455.1 Cellulomonas sp. B6 | reverse complement strand
TCACCCGAGGAGCGCGCGCCGACGCCCGCCCCGCGGGGGGTCTGGGTGCGCACGGTGCCGGGTCGCGGCCGGCAGGGTGCGGGCGGGGGTCCCGACGTCGGGACGGCCGGCCGCAGGCATGCCGAACGTGCGCTGGTCAGCGACACATTCGACGGGACATGCGGCCGACACTACGTCGCGCGTCCCGCAGTTCGACACGGCCGTCTCACGATAAGAGACGAGGCGTCCACGGCGCGCGACGGGGCGGCGGTGCCCGCCGAGGCGCTCGCCGTGGCGCCCCCGCGCGCCGTCACCCGGACGGCCGACGAGGTCTGTCCGGGTTGCTCCCGAACCACAACGGTGTGACTTCTGGGACGTGTGTGACAGGTGTTCTCTTGTGGGAATCCTCCAGGTAGCGTCGCGAGCGTGCGCCACCCGGACCCCGTTGACGAGACCCCCGCCGCCCGCCTCGCGGCGCCTGTCGCCACGTGCACCGAGGCGGCACGTCGGCCCCTCGGCGGGCGTGCGCGCGGTCGGCTCGCGCTGCTGCCCGTCGGGCTGCTGACGCTCGGGCTGGTCGCCTCGCCCGCGGCCGCCGTGCCTTCGGACGACGACGTGCGCGACGCGCGCGCCGCCGTGGGGCAGGCGCAGCGCTCCGTCGCGCAGATGGAGGTCCGCCTCGCCGAGCTGGCGACCGCCGCCGAGTCCGCCGAGGTCGCGGTCCAGACCGCCGGCGAGACCTACACGCAGGCCGTGGCCGACGCCGATGCCGCCACGACGCGCGCGCAGGACGCCGCGGCCCGCTCGACCCAGGCCGCCGACGACGCCGAGCAGGCCCGCCAGCGCCTGGTCGCCCTGGCGCGTCAGCTCTCGCGCACCGGCGGCTCGGCCGACCTCATCGAGGCCGCGCTGTCCGCCGACGGGTTCCAGGACGTCGCCCGGCGCACGACGTCGCTCAACCAGGCCACCACCAAGGCCGACGAGGCGGTGCAGGAGTACCAGGCGGCGCTGCTGGTCGCCTCGACCATGGAGCGTCGTGCCGCGGCGGCGGCCACCGACGCCGCCGACGCGGCGACCGCGGCGCGTGACGCGCTGGCCGACGCCGAGCGCACCCAGTCCGACGCCACGGCCTCGCTGACCGCCGGGCAGCTCGAGCGCGACGAGCTGATCTCGTCGCTCGCCGCCGCGCGCCAGACCAGCGCCGAGGTCGAGCGGGCCCGTCAGGACGCCCTCGACGCCGAGCGACGTGCCCGCGCCGACGCCGCGGCCCAGACCGTGCGGACGCAGCCTCCCGCGGCCGCGCAGCCGGCCGCGGGGCAGCCCGCCGGCTCCGGCGCGGCCGCACCCGCGTCGCCGCCCGCCTCCGGCGGAGCGTCCGGTGCGGCGCCGGCCCCCGCGCCCGCGCCGGCTCCTGCACCCGCGCCGGCCCCTGCACCCGCTCCGGCTCCCGCGCCCGCACCCGCTCCGGCTCCCGCGCCGGCCCCCGCACCCGCTCCCGCGCCCTCGAGCCCGGGGCTCGGCAGCGGCTCGTCCCGCGGCTCGGCCGACTCCGGCGCCGCCGCGGTCGAGTGGGCGCGGTCCAAGGTCGGGCTGCCGTACGTGTGGGGCGGCAACGGCCCCGACGGCTTCGACTGCTCCGGCCTGACCGGCCAGGCGTGGAAGGCTGCGGGCGTCAGCATCAACCGGACGTCGCGCGACCAGTACCGCCAGGTGCTCAAGATCAGCTACGACCAGCTGCGTCCCGGCGACCTCGTCTTCTGGGCCAACGACACCAACGACCCGAGCACCATCTACCACGTCGCCATGTGGGTGGGCGGCGGGCAGATCGTCGAGGCGTCGCGTCCCGGCGTCCCCGTGCGCGTGACCTCGATGCGCTGGGGCAGCACGATGCCCTTCGCCGGCCGCGTCTGACGACGCGCTGAGGCGGGAGCCGCACCCGCCCG
>NZ_LNTD01000043.1 GCF_001462455.1 Cellulomonas sp. B6 | reverse complement strand
TGCTGAGCGCACCGCTGCCCCCGCCCGACGACGCGGTGGTCGAGCTCGACGACCTGGTCGGGGTGCTCGAGCACCCCGTCAAGGCGTTCCTGCGGCGGCGGCTCGGGGTGCGGGTCCCGGGCGAGGTCGAGGAGCTCGACGACCGGTTGCCGCTCACGCTGGGCCCGCTGGACGAGTGGGCGGCCGGCGACCGTCTGCTGGGTGCCGCGCTCGACGGCGTCGACCTGGCGCGGGCCGCCGCGGCCGAGCGACGGCGCGGACGCGTGCCCCCGGGGCGGCTGGGCGGCGCGGTGCTGCAGGACGTCGCGACACGCGCGGCGGTGGTCGCGGAGGCTGCGACGCCGCTGCTCGGCGCGCCCGCGAGCGCGGTGGACGTGACGGTGCCGCTGCCGGGAGGTCGCACGCTGACCGGGACCGTGCCGGGGGTGCGCGGCGACGTGCTGGTGCGCGCGGTGTACTCGCGGCTGGGGGCCAAGCACCGCCTGCGGGCCTGGCTGCACCTCGTGGCGCTGGCCGCGTCGCCCGGCGCCCCCGCGGTGCGGGGTGCCGCGACCGTCGGACGCGGGCCGGGCAGCCGTCCCGCGGCGGCGACGTCGTGGCTGCGGGCGCCGGACCCCGCGACCGCGCGGCGCGTCCTGACCGACCTCGTGGCGCTGCGCGACCGTGCCCTGTGCGCCCCCCTGCCGCTGCCGGTGGCCGCGGGTGGCACGTACGCGCAGCGCCGGCACGGGCACGACGACCCGGCGGGCGCGCTGGCCGACGCCGAGCACACGCTGCGCGCGCGGTTCGAGCACACCGACGAGCACCACGTCCTCGCGTGGGGCGAGGGGTTCACGCTGCTGCAGGTCGCGGGCGACCCGACGCCTGCGGACCGGGCCGCGTGGCCGGACGAGCCGACGCTGCTGGGCGCCCTGGCCCGTGCCGCGTGGGACGCGCTGCTCGAGCACGAGGGGCAGGTGCCGTGGTGAGCGCGCCCGTGTTCGACGTGTGCGGGCCGCTGCCCACGGGGACGACCGTGCTGGAGGCGAGCGCGGGGACCGGCAAGACGTTCACGATCGCCGCGCTCGCCACGCGGTACGTCGCCGAGGGCCACGCGCGGCTGCCCGAGCTGCTGCTCGTGACGTTCGGGCGCATGGCGACGGGCGAGCTGCGCGAGCGTGTGCGCGCGCGGCTGGTGCAGACCGAGCGCGCGCTGCGCGAACCCGGGGCACGGTCGAGCACGGACCCGGTCGTGCGGCACCTCGCGGCGGTCGACGACGCCGAGCTGCACCGGCGCCGCGCGCGGCTCACCGTCGCGCTGTCCGAGGTGGACGCCGCGACCATCACCACCACGCACGGGTTCTGCCAGCAGATGCTGCGCGCGCTCGGCACGACCACGGGCGGCGGCGTCGTCGAGCCCGGCGCGACGCTGCTGCCGGACGTCGCGGACCTCGAGGCCGAGGTCGTCGACGACCTGTACCTCGCGGCGTACGCGGGGACCGACGCGCCCGTGCTCGACGTCGCCGACGCGCGGGCCGTCGCCCGCGCCGCCGTGAGCGACCACGCCGCGGTGCTGGCCCCCGACGAGACCCCGCCGGGGACGCCGCCCGACCACCGCGTGCGGCTCGCGCGCGCGGTGCGCCGCGAGATGGTGCGGCGCCGCCGGGCCGCGCACGTCGTGGACTACGACGACCTGCTGACGCTGCTGCACGCCGCGCTGACCGACCCGACGACGGGCGCGCTGGCCGCCGAGCGCGTGCGGACGCCGTTCCGGGTCGTCATGGTCGACGAGTTCCAGGACACCGACCAGGTGCAGTGGCAGATCCTGCGCACCGCGTTCCACGGGCACCGCACGCTCGTGCTGGTGGGCGACCCCAAGCAGGCGATCTACGCGTTCCGCGGCGCGGACGTGCACACCTACCTGGAGGCGCGCGACGTCGCGACGACCGCGACGCTGGGTCGCAGCTGGCGCACCGACGCCCCGGTGCTCACCGGTCTGGGACACCTGCTGGGCGGTGCGGCGCTGGGCCACCCGAGCATCGTCGTGCACCCCGTCGAGGCCGAGCACCCGGACCACGGGCTCGTCGGCGGTGCGCCGGTCGTGCTGCGCCGCGTGACCCGGCGCGCGGTGGGCGCGGTCGGTGCGGTGCCGCCCGTCGCGGCGGTGCGCGCGCTGGTGGCGCGGGACGTCGCGATGCAGACCGTCCGCACCCTGACGACGGCCCGCCTGCGCGACGGCGACGGCTGGCGCACCGTGCTGCCGGGCGACGTCGCGGTGCTGGCCCGGCGCAACGCCGACGCGCTCGCGGTGCGTGACGCGCTCGCCGCCGTGGGGGTCCCCGCGGTGGTGTCGGGCCTGTCGAGCGTGTTCTCGACGCCCGCGGCCCGCGACTGGCTGGTGCTGCTGAGCGCGCTCGCGGCCACCGGCGACCCGGCCCGGGTGGCGGCCGCCGCGCTCACGCCGTTCGTCGGGTGGGACGGTGACGCGCTGGCCGCCGCCGACGACGCGGCGCGCGAGGACCTCGCCGACCTGCTGCGGGGCTGGTCGCAGGTGCTCGCGGGCCAGGGCGTGGCCGCGCTGCTCGACGCCACGGCCACCGCGGGGCTGCACGAGCGGCTGGCCGCGCGCGTCGACGGCGAGCGCACGTTGACCGATGCACGGCACGTCGGCGAGGTGCTGCACGCTGCGGCGCGCGAGCACGGGCTCGGCGCGGCGGCCCTCACCGAGTGGCTGCGCGCCCGGATCGAGGAGGCGGGCGGCGACTACGCCGAGGAGCGCAGCCGGCGCCTCGAGACGGACGCGGCGGCCGTCCAGGTGGTGACGGTGCACGCCGCGAAGGGTCTGGAGTTCCCGGTCGTGATGGTGCCGTACGCGTGGGACCGGTGGGTCGACACGACGCCGTCGGTGCTGCGGTACCACGACGACGACGGCACGCGACGGCTGCACGTGGGCGGGCGCGGCAGCCCCGGGTACGACGACGCACGGGCGCGGGACCGTGACGAGCAGGCCGGCGAGGAGCTGCGCCTCGCGTACGTCGCGCTCACGCGGGCCGCGCACCAGGTGGTCGTGTGGTGGGCCCCCAGCAAGAACTCGGCGACGGGCGCGTTGTCGTGCCTGCTGCTGGGTGCGCGCGACGCCGCGGGGCGCCCGCCGGCCGCGGTGCCGGTGCCGCGCGACGACCAGGCGGCGGTCGCGGTCGACGCGCTGGCGACCCGGTCGGGCGGCACGGTCGTGCACGAGGTCGTCGACGGACCGCCGCCGGTCGTGCGGTGGGCGCCGGAGCCGACCGAGCCCGCGCCGCTGGGGGTCGCCGCGTGGCGGCGGACGGTCGACGCGGCGTGGCGGCGCACGTCGTACTCGGGGATCACGGCCGCCGCGCACGACGCCGGTCCGCGCACGACCGGTGCGGGCGTCACGGACGAGCCCGAGGACCCGGGCGTGCAGGACGAGGCCGACGGCCCGGTCGCCCCGGACCCGCCCGCGCAGGCCGACCTCGCGCAGACCGACGCCGCGCTGCGCGCCGTGCCCTCGCCGCTGGCCCACCTGCCGGGCGGCACGGCGTTCGGCACGCTCGTGCACCACGTGCTGGAGCACGTCGACACCGGCGCTCCCGACCTGGCCGCCGAGGTGCGGGCCCGCTGCGCCGAGGCTGCGGGTGCCGGTACGGCGCTCGGCCTCGAGCCCGACGCGCTGGCGGCCGCGCTGCTGCCGTCGCTGCGCACGCCCTGCGGCCCCCTGCTGGGCGGGCGCGCGCTCGTGGACGTCGCACCGGGCGACCGGCTCGCGGAGCTCGACCTGGAGCTGCCGCTCGCGGGCGGCGACCTGGCCGCGCGGCGTGCCGCGACGCTCGACGACGTCGCGCACCTGCTGCGCACGCACCTGGCGGACGACGACCCGTACCGCGCGTACGCCGACCGGCTCGCGGCGCTGCACGCCGACGAGCGCACGCGGCCCGGCGCGCTGCGCGGGTACCTCACGGGCAGCATCGACGCGGTGCTGCGCGCCGAGGTGGACGGCACCACCCGGTACGTCGTCGTCGACTACAAGACGAACCGGCTCGCGCCGCCCGACGAGCCGCTGACCGCGTGGCACTACCGCCCGGCCGCGCTGCACGCCGCGATGCTCGACGCGCACTACCCGCTGCAGGCCCTGCTGTACCAGGTGGGGCTGCACCGGTTCCTGCGGTGGCGGCTGCCCGGGTACGACCCCGAGCGGCACCTCGGCGGTGCGGCGTACCTGTTCGTGCGCGGCATGGCGGGGCCGGGCACGCCCGTGGTGGACGGGTCGCCGTGCGGCGTGGCGTCGTGGCGTCCGCCCGCGGCGCTGGTCGTCGCGGCGACCGTGGCGCGCGGGCCCGCTGCTCGCGACGTTCGCCGCGGCGGGCGTGCTGACGTCGGCCGACGCGCGCGTCGCGGAGCGGCTCGGCGCGCTGACCGGCGAGGACGACGCGACGGTGCTGCTCGCCGCGGCCCTCGCGGTCCGCGCGGTGCGGGCGGGGTCGGTGTGCGTCGACCTCGCCGACGCGCCGTCGCTCGTGGCCGAAGGCTCGCCCGACGCACCCGACGTGCCGCCGCCCGACGTGCCGCTGCCGTGGCCCGCGCACGACGCCTGGACGTCCGCGGTGCGGCGCAGCCCGCTGGTCGCCGACGGCCCCGGCGGGCCCGCGGACCGGCCGGTGCGCTGGGTCGACGGCCGCGTCTACCTCGACCGGTACTGGCGTGACGAGCAGGTCGTGCGCCGCGAGGTGGACGCCCGACTGGACGGCGTGCTGCCCGTCGACGACGCCGCGCTGCGGGCCGCGGTGCACGCGCGGTTCCCCGGCGCCGGCGACGCGCGCCAGCGGGTCGCCGCCGCGACGGCGGCGCTGTCCCGGCTCACGGTGCTCACCGGCGGTCCCGGCACGGGCAAGACGACGACGGTCGCGCGCCTGGTCGCGGTGCTGCGCGACGTGCACGGGCCGGGGCTGCGGGTGGCGCTCGCGGCTCCGACGGGCCGTGCGGCGGCGCGGCTGCAGGAGGCCGTGACGGCCGAGCTGGACCGGCTCGCGCGCGAGGACGGGGTGCGCGGCGGTGCGAAGGTCGACGAGGTCGTGCAGCGGGACGGCGGCGCGCAGCGGGACGACGTCGCCGCGACGGCGCGGCTCACCGCCTCGACCGTGCACCGCCTGCTGGGCTGGCGGCCGTCGAGCACGCGGTTCGCGCATGACCGCACGCACCGCCTCCCGCACGACCTGGTCGTGGTCGACGAGGCGTCGATGGTGTCGCTGCCGCTGCTGGCGCGCGTGCTCGACGCGCTGCGCCCCGACGCGCGGCTCGTGCTCGTGGGCGATCCCGACCAGCTCGCGTCGGTCGAGGTCGGCGCGGTCCTGGGCGACCTCGTGGCGCGTCCGGTGCCGGCCGGGGCGCTGCCCGCACGGCTCGCGACGCTCCTGCCGGACGATGCCCCGGCCGCACCGCCACCGGGTGGGTCGGCCGGGTCGCCGCACTCCGCTGACGCCTCGACCGACGACGCGCGCGACGCGGCGGCGCTGCACGCGGGCGTCGTGCGGCTCGTCGTGCCGCACCGGTTCGGCCACGACCTCGGCGTGCTGGCCGACGCGGTGCGCCGCGGCGACGCGGACGCGGCGCTCGCGCTGCTGCGCACGCCCGGCGCGCACTGGTCGCTGGTCGAGCCCGAGGGCGACGTGCCGACCGACGCCGAGGTCGCGGCCGTGCGCGACGCCGTCGCGACCACGGGGGTGCGCGTCGTCACGGCCGCGCGGGCCGGGGACGCGGCGGGCGCGCTCGCGGCGCTGGGCGAGCACCGCCTGCTGCTCGCGCACCGGCGCGGGCCCGCGGGCGTCGCGCGCTGGGCGGCGCTCGCGCAGCGGTGGGTCGAGGACGCGACTCACGACCCCGCCCCGGGCGCGTGGCCCGCGGGGCGGCCGCTGCTCGTCACGACCAACGACCGCACGACGGGCCTGTCGAACGGCGACACGGGCGTCGTGGTGGCCGACGGCGCCGGCGGTGTGGTCGCGGCGTTCGGCGACCCGACCGCGCCCCGGCTGGTGCGCCCGCACCGGCTGCCCGCGGTCGAGACCGTGCACGCCATGACGGTGCACCGCGCGCAGGGCAGCCAGTTCACGTCGGTCACGGTGGTGCTGCCACCCGCGTCGTCGCCGCTGCTGACCCGCGAGCTGCTCTACACCGCGATCACGCGCGCGCGGGAGCACGTCCGGGTCGTCGGGTCGGGCGACGCCGTGCGCGCGGCCGTCGAACGTCCCGTGCGCCGCGCGAGCGGGCTGCGGTTCGACCGCTGACGCGCGTCGGCTGCGGGGACGCCCGGCCGGTCGTGCGAGGACGTCGTCCGGGGCCCCCGGTCAGCCGAGGATCGAGCGCGTCACCGCGACCTGCTCGGTGAGCACCGCGCCGATGACCTGCTGCGTGCCGTTGATCTCCTCGACGATGCTGCGGATCCCCGCGAGCGCGGTGACGGTCGCGGCGACCTGGCGCTGGATCTCGGCGACCCGGCTGCCGACCTCGGTGGTCGCGCGCGCCGTCTGGTCGGCGAGCTCCTTGACCTCGTTGGCGACGACCGCGAACCCGCGTCCGGCGTCGCCCGCGCGCGCGGCCTCGATGGACGCGTTGAGCGCGAGCAGGTTGGTCTGCGCCGCGACCGTGCCGATGGTCCGCACGACCTGCCCGATCTCCTCGCTCGACCGGCCGAGCCCGGCGACGTCGTCGTCCGCGGCCTGCACGAGGCGCTGCCCCTCGCCCGCGACCGTGGTCGCGGCCAGGACGTTGCGCTCGACCTCCTCGATCGACGCGACGAGCTCGCGCCCCGCGGTCTGGAGCTGCTCGGCCGCGGTGAAGCGCGTGAGCGCCTGGCCGATGAGGTAGGCGGTGTCCTGCAGCGCGGCCCGCCGGCTGGGCGTGAGGTCGATCCGCTCGAGGACGAAGAAGTCCATGGTGCCGAGCACCTGGCCGTCGACCACTATCGGCAGGCACACGCCGGACTGCACGCCGGCGGCGCGCGCGACGGGCGCGCGGACGCAGTCGGTGACCTCGGCGAGGTCGGGCACGAACACGAGGTCGCGGGACCGCCAGGCGCGCCCCGCGAGCCCGACGCCCTCGGCGAACGTGGCCTCGCGCGTGACGCGCCGGAACTCGGCCCCCGCGTCGCCGGACTCCTGCACGAACCGCAGCACGCGGTCCTTCTCGTCGACGGCCCAGTACGAGCCGTAGGCCCAGCCGAAGCCGGTGCGGATCGTGTCGAGCGCGCCCGCGAGCGCGTCCTGGGCGGTGGAGGCGCCGGAGACGGCGTGCAGCACGGCGGTGCTGGCGTTCGTGTCGGCCTCGGCCTCGGCCTGCCGGCGCGCCACGACGACGCGCTCGAGCGCCTGCGACGCGACGACCGCGACGGCCTCGAGGACGGCGCGCCGCTCGGCGGTGAGCTCGAGCACCTCGGTCGAGAAGAAGTCCATGGTGCCGATGACCTCGCCCTCGGCGAGCAGCGGCACGCACACGGCCGACCGGACGCCCGCGGCCCGCGCGACGGGTGCGCGCACGCAGTCGGTCAGCTCGGCCAGGTCGTCGACGGCGACGAGCCGACGTTCGCGCCATGCGCGCCCCGCGAGCCCGACGCCCTCGGGGAAGGTCGCGGTGCGCGTGACGCGGCGGAACTCCTCCCCGGCGTCGCCCGACTCGGCGACGAACCGCAGCGCGCTCACCTCGGCGTCGACGGTCCACGCCGACGCGTACGCCCAGCCGAGCTGCTCGCGCACCACGGTGACGGCGGCGGTGAGGCCCGTGGTCACGTCGCGGACGCCCGCGAGCGCGTCGACGAGCCGGGTGATGGCCCGGACGTCGGCGCGGGCGGCGTCGACCTCGGCGGCGAGGCGGGCGGTGTGCGATCGGGTGGCGGAGCGGATCATGGCGAGTCCTTCAGGCGTCGGCCAGGGCTGGGCGACGCCGTGCTGAGGCGACCCGCGCGCGCCCGGTCGGGTGCTCGTGCGCGCTGGCTGCGGGTGCGCCACGGGTGGGGCGCCCGGTCAGGATGCGCTGTGCACACCAGCACGGCCCGACCACGCACGTCCCGGGCCGGAGGTTCCACCGCTCGGCCGAACGCCGCGACGCGCACGACCGGGCGAACCACCGCAAGCCGGCCCCGCCGCATACGGACGGATCACACGGGTCACGCGGGACGAGACGTCTCAGGTCAGGGGGTGAGAGCGACGCGGTGGCCGCTCAGCGGGCGAGGTCTGGCGGAGCCGCGCGGCGGTGCGCCGTCACGCCCGGCCGCGGTCGACGTCCGCGCGGAGCCGGGCGAGGGACTCGGCGGCCATCGCGTCGCCGAGGTCCGCGCCGATCCGGTACTGCTCCAGCGCCCCGCCGACGTCCCCGAGCTCCTCGAGCACCACGCCGAGGTTCTGGTGGCCGAAGCTGTCGCCCGTCGCGATGTCCTGCTCGAAGGCCCGTGCCGCGGCCTCCGGCTCACCGGCGTCGTGAAGCAGGTTGCCGAGCCGCAGGAAGAGGTCGGTGAACCCCCGCTCGGCACCGTCCTCCAGCACGTCGATCGCCTCTCGCCGCCGGCCGTCTGCGGCGAGCAGGCGTGCGAGCGCGTCGCACGCCGCTGACGACCGTTCGACCTCCGCGCGCAGCCGAGGCTCGAGCGACGCGTCGCCCGTCGCCTCCCACTCCCAGGCCGCCGCGAGCCCGGCGGCCGTCGGCTCGCCGAGCGACGACGCCTCGCGCAGTCGCCCGAGCGCGGCGGACAGGTCGCCGGCGTCCCGCAGCAGGTGAGCCAGCGTGACCGCCGCGTCGGCGTCGCCCGAGGCCACCGCGACCGTCAACGCGTCGTGCGCGCCGTCGAGGTCGCCGACCTCGGCCAGGACGTAGCCGAGCGGGTGCCAGGCCGCCGTCGAGCCCTGCGCCGCGGCAGCCCGGAGCTCAGCGACGGCCTCGTCCCAGCGCTCGCGGTCCACGAGCAGCAGACCGAGGTTGAGCAGGGCATCGGTCTCACCCCCCGCGATCGCCTCCCGGTACGCGGCCTCCGCGTCGTCGAGCAGGTCGAGCCGTCTCAGGGTGTTGCCGAGGTCGAACCACGCGACCGCGCTCCCCCGGTCCGCGGCGGCCCGGAAGCAGATCGCCGCGGCCTGGAGCCGGTCGGTGTCGAACAGCTCGACACCCCTGTCCAGGAGCGCGTCGACATCGGGTGCCCTGCCGACCTCCCGCGTCCGCTCCGGTTGGTCGGGCGCCGGTTCGGGGACTGCTGCTGCCATCGGCGCGCCTCTCATCGTGACCGTCGCCCCGTGGTCACGCGTTCCGGTGCCCTCGGGACCTGGCGACTTTAGCCCTCGTCGAGCCACGGCCGGGCGAGCTCGTCGCCCCGCAGCGCGGCCTCCCGGACGTACTCGCGGCCCTCGTCCTCGCGTCCTGTCCGGATCAGGAGGACCCCCAAGTTGAGGGCCGCGTGCGGCTCTCCCGCGTCGTAGGACGCTTGGAGGGCGGAGAGCGCCGCGTCGTCGTCCCCGCGCTCCTCGTACAGGTTCGACAACGGGATGAGCACGTCGACGGCGCCGGCGTCACGGTGGCTCTCCAGGAGTCGCACCGCGTCGTCAGGCGTGAGCGCGCGGTCGTGCTTCACGAGCTCGACCGCCGCCTCGGCGTCGTCCGCGGCGGCCCGGCGCAGGACGTCGAGCGCCTCGGCGTCGTGGCCGAGCGCACGGAGCACGCGCGCGCGTCGCATGTCCGCACCGGGACGCCATCGGCCCGGGCGTACCAGCGGGCGGCGTCGTCCAGGACTCCTCGTGCCTCCAGCTCCTGCGCGTACATGAACGCACCCTTGGGGTCGCCGGCGCGCGCGGACTCCCCCAGGAGCGCGACGCCCTCGTCCGTCCGCCCCGAGTCGAGCACGACGTACGCCAGGTTGAGCCACGCGTCCCGGACACCACGGGCGGCCGCCATCCGGTAGAGCACCTCGCGCGCCTGCTCCACACCGACGTCACCGAGGTCGACCGCCGCGTTGAACAGACCATCCGGCGAGCCTGCGAGGATCTCCTCGACCGACGCCGTGAAGGAGGCCACGCTCTCGGACGGCGCCGCACCGGCGGCGACGTCGCCCGCCTCGGTCACCTCCCGGCCTCCACGCCCACTACTCCCACTCCTCGACGAGCTCACGCCTCAGCAGCTCGACGTGCACCGTCAGCGCACCGAGCAGCTCTTCCCGGTTGGGCGCCGCGGAGGTGCGGTAGCTCCAGGTCGTCTCGCCCTCGCTGCGCACCTTCGCCAGAACGAAGGCGAACTCCCACTGCTCACCGTCGCCGAGCGGGTGGATCTCCAGACCCGGCATGGCCTGGTCGATCGGTACCCGGCCGCGCACGGCGTCCCGGCCGTCGGCATCCTCTGCGCGCACATCGCCTGCCACAGCCTCGCCACCTCTGCTGTCGACACGCCCCGAACTCGACGACGTGTTCCGCACCTGATCGACCGGGGTCACCCCGTCGGCGCGCCGACGCCACGCTGCGTCCGGCCGGCACCGCGAGGCTAGCGCGCACCGGGTGACGATCGCCGTGCGTCTCCGCTCCGCGCGCGCCGGCACGATCGCGTCCGCACCTCGGCGCACCGCACGAGCAGCGACCGGGGCTGCGGGTCCGGGAGTCGCAGGATCGGCGGGTCGAGCCTCGTTCCCACCCGAGCACCGTCGCCCAGTCAGGACCGCGGCCCCTCTCGATCGCTCGTCTCCGACCCGTCCCTCGTGCCACGCCAAGAGGCCACATGCCGTCTCCAGCGCTGCCAGAGAGACGGCTGCTCCTCGAGTTCCTCCCACCTCGCGGACGACAGCGCCGGAACCAGCTGTCGAATCACTTCCGGCGAGATCGTGGTGCCGACCGTCTCACCGTCGTACACCACCAGCAGCGGGTCGCCGGGAACGGACATGCCCATCTCGACGTCAGCGGAGTACGGGGCACATGTGACAAAGAGCCGCACCGCACGCGCATCGGCCGAGTCGATCAGCACCCCCGAGGGCCCCTTCTTACCCGACAAATTCTCGATTTCTGCGCGCACAGAGTCAACATCCGGCGCCGCTGGCATACTTCTGCAAGAATTCTCTCTTCGTCATCGGTTTACCGTTAACCAGATGTTCATCACCAAGGTTGCGGAGAACCTCGATATCCCTTTTCTCGAGCACACCCCCATAATCTACATCGTCCGCCCACACATTAAAGCCCATCGGCTCGTCAGCGCGAGGCCCCGGCCCCGCTGACGTGTCCCATAGTTGCGGGTCGAGCTTGACGCCGTCGCGAGAATTTCCCTTGTACCCCTTCGCGCGCCACCAGTGTGCCTCATCCGGATCGTAGTCATCTCCAGAGAATGGCGCCACGGTCGCTGCCGCCACTAACACCTCGGAGCAGACTGGCAGAAGCACGACCAGGCCATCACCCTCCATCCGGACAGCTACCGGGTCGACAAGCGGCTGCGACGGCAACCCGCAACCTGCAACGAGGAGCGCGATCACGACAGATAGGAGAGCCGCAGACCTGCGCATGAGTTCAACACCCTTCCTCCCGCCTTGCTCCGCCAGTCCGGCCAGCACACGATCTGCTGTTCCGGATCATTGTTTTGCTCGCGTCTTTCGACACGCCGCGCTCATCCTTGCAAGGATTCTAGTGGTCTTGCTCATTCTGCCGGCAGATCGAGGCCCCGACCACCGCCGCCGCGAGCTCCCCCGCCGTTGCTCCGCGCAGATCTTTTACACTCCGCGCACCTCGTCACTTGAGTTCATCCAGCACGTTATCCCGAACCCCGGAAGATCTGGCCCTTCAAATCTCTCGACGGGCTACCCGATGAGTCAGGTCGAGATCCGGCTCAACAAACGGCTCACGAGATTGTATCGATGAAGTCAGAGATCAAGTATAGGGCGTCGAGACGCCACCTTTCCGTGACGTCGTTTAATGTATGAATCAACGAGTCTACGTTCGCACACTCCCCCTCACGTACCTCAAGAACGAAGTCAAGAGGGAGGCCCTCCCCCTCCATCGTCGCTTCGAAACCTCCTGAATCGATTCTTGACGCAATGTCGACCTCAATGTCGTCAAGCGCGTCCCCTACTCGTATCAACTCTTCCTCCGAGAGGCTCCACAGAACTCGCAACACGGCCTCACTAAGGTGTGCTTCTGGATGGGGAACTGCTCTCACGTTAATATTTCCGTTCGCGTCGATCCACACATCATCCCCTTACCAGTAATAGTGCCTTGTTGTTGTCTTTCTACTTCCCCTTACCGATTTGTCTACATGCACATGATCCCCACTGGCGCACTCGCCGCGATATCGGCACGTCTGTGGATGATTGTTTGCATAATCTCTTGCAGCTCGAGTCGCCTCTTCCTTGCTCCCGTAAGTTTTCCCGGTGTTCTTTTCTCGCCTACTTCCTTTCGCTGTAGTCCCTTTTGACTTGCTTTCTTATAGACTACCGCCACACCGATCGCAAGGACAGCAACAGTAATCACCGCCAGAGTGGCCCACCCGACGGGGTTCCAGAAGTTGGACCCGCCCAGCGCGAGTGCGGGCAGCAATGGGGCTGCGAACGCGAACGTTCCATCAAGGTCGTAGTCGTTGACGGGGTCCGTCGGGTACACGTACGCGTTGTCGACACCACCCTCGACCGGGTCCACCGACAAGAACCGACCCAGCCCCGGCACGAACACCCGCGCACCCATCTCCACAGCCGCGAGCTCACCGGCGTGCTCGTACAACCGCTGATGCTGACCCACCCACCCCCAGTCCGCCTCACCAGGAACGTTGTCCACCACAGCGTCGTCCGCCACACCCGTCCCGATCAACCCCGAGACCGGATCGACGGGCTGACCGAACGGGTCGAACCACACCAACCCACCCGACCGCACACCCCCGCCGTCGGCAGCGACCACCACGTCACCGTGCACGTTCGGGTACGACCACACCGCGGGCCCCGCCACCGGCAGACTTACCACCACGCCGCCGGGCAGGCTCAACGTCCGCGCCAGCACCGCACCCGCACCGTCCAGCACCAGGTCCGGCGAGTCCCCCGCACCCGTGAACGCGAACCGCGTCACCGACTCCGCACCGCCGACCACCTGGGTGCGCTCCACCACACGACCGGCGGCGTCCCGCCGGTACCTCACCACCGTCCCGTCACCGTCGGTCGACGTCACGTGACGGTCCGCCTGGTCGTACTCGAACTGCTGCCCCGCCAGCGTCGTCGTCGAACCAGCGCCGTCGTAGGTGATGTCCGACCCCGCGACGGATCTTGAGATCGGGCTGGCCCCCTGGGGAGGGTCGGTCACCGTCGTCGACGTCAGACGGTCCGCGTGGTCGAAGCACGACGTCACCGTCGTGACCGCACCGCCATCGAGCACGTCGCGCGACGACGTCCGGTTGCCGTTGAGCCCGGCACGAGGGTTCGCGCCGCACCCGCCCGAGGCCGCGAACTCGTACGACAGGTCGTGCCGCGGGATCACCGCCCGCACCAGGCGCCCGGCGCCGTCGTACCAGTACGACGACGACCCCGACACCGTGCCGTCGGACACCGTCGACGTCAGCACCCGGCCCGACTGCGACCGCACCACCCGGTCCGACACGGCAGGAGAACCGACGAACGACCAGACCAGCTCCGCGAGCGCACCCGCAGCGTCACGCGTCACACGCACGCTCGTCCCGTTGCCCGCCGCACCCTCACCTGAGGGATAGCTGACCCCGACCACGTCGCCGCCCAGCCCGTACTCGGGCACCGCGACGACCTTCCCACCGTCGAGCAGCCGCGTCGCACGCCCGTCCGCGTCGTACTCCACGGCGCTGTCGTAGGCCGTCGAGCCCACCGTCGTACGCGAAGCGCTCGGCCGCCCTGCCGCGTCGTACGACGTCGTCGTGACCACACCCCACACGTCGGTGTACGACACGACCCGTCCCAGCAGGTCGACCTTCGTCGTCGTCGTCCCTGAACCCGGTGCGGCCGTGTCCGAGGTCGCCTGCGTCAACGGGTCACCACCGACCGCGTACGAGGTCGTGACCGTGCGGGCAGGCGTAGGTCCCTCGGCAGGGTACGTCACCGTGGTGACCCGACCGCGGGCGTCGTAGGCCGTGCATGTCCAGTCGGCGTCGCCCGTGACCCTGCTGCCGACCGCGCGCCCGTGGTGGTCGTACACGAGCGACGTGACCACCGCGGTGCCCGTCGCAGGGGTGGGCTCGGTCGTCGTCCGCAGCAGGCCGGCGGGCTTCGCTCCCGCCGGTGCCGAGCACACCGCGGGCTGCGCGTCGCTCGTCCCGTAGTAGCCGTACGTGGTGCCCACCGCGGGCGTGTAGTTTGCTGCGGCGGTCGCCGACGGGAGCCACCGCCCCGTCCGGCGTCCGTAGCCGCCGGACTCCCACCCCGTCGTGGTCGTCAGCGCGAGGCCGGCAGGGTCCTGCGAGCTCGTACCCGCCCGCCCGAGCCACGGCTGGGATCCGTAGCCGTACCTCGTCGACCGCGTGGGAACCTGCGCCGACGCCACCGCAGGGGTACCTGCTGGCACGCTCACCGGCGCGGCGTCGTCCACCGTCGTCAGCGTGACCAGCCCGTAGTCGGGAGCCAGCGCGGTGTCGGGCACCACGCCGGAAGCAACTCCCGGCCCGGCCCAGGACAACGACACCGATCCCGGACCTCCCCGGTTCAGGTAGTCGATGCGGATGCGAGCCGGACCCGCCGCGGCCCGCACCACCCGACCCGACGCGGTCGCCAGGTCCGGCGGGCTCACGACGAGCACGTCGTCGATCCACACCCGAACGTTGTCGTCTGCCCGCGCCGTGAGCGTGTAGGTGCCCGCCTGCGGGAAGGTCAGCAGCCCTGTGAGCCGCGCACCCCAAGGCGCCGCCGTGATCGCCGGGTCCGGCATCCCCTGACCCCAGTCACGCGAGAGCCCGCCGCTCGCCAACCCCAGGCCGAGGGCCTTCGGCGCCCCCGCCAGGGCCCCGCCCGCGTAGTACGCGACCGTGAGACCCCGCATCCCCTCGTCGTAGGCGGTCGACGTGTGTGCCACTGTGCTGCCGCACGTCGCGGTGGGCCGCCGGTCGGCGCCGAAGCACGACTCCGGGGCCGGTCCGTAGGTGTCGGTCGCCCGGTCCCGCACGTCGTAGATCGTGGTGCTCATCCGGCCGGCGGGGTCGGTCTGCGCCAGCAGCAGGTCCTTCGCGGCGTCCCATGCCTGCGTCGACCGGAGGCCGAGCGCGGACGTGTCGGAGGTCTGCCGCCAGGCGGCGTCGAAGGTCACGGTCCGGGCGTGGCCCGGGACACCCGAACGGTCGACGTGCGTCGTCGACCCGTCGGCGTAGGTGAACGTCGTGGTCAGCCGGCCCGCGGCCGTGACTCCGTCCGCCGCGGGGAGCTCGACGCCCGTCACCCGCGACGCCCGCGTCGACGCCCCCGTGCGGTCGTACGCGAGCCGGATCGAACCAGCAGTCGCGCTCGCGCGCGACGGGTCCGCCATGACCCAGTCGGAGATCGTCGGCGTGCGCACGCTGACGATCTCTCCCGACGAGGCGTAGCCGAAGTCGGTGACCTCGCTGCCCGGGTCGACGATGCGAGCGAGCCGCCCACCGGCGTCGTAGTGCAGGAACGTCGACTGCCCGACACCGGACCCCGAGGCCGGAGGGTAGACGATGCGACAGACCATGCCCGTCGGCGCACCCGAGAACCCCGCCGCCACCGGGCACGCTGTGCCGCCGCCCTCGGGCGAGGCGTCACCCCCGTAGAAGAAGCGGACCTGCTTGCCCGACGCACGGTCCGTCACGGCGTCGAGCTGCCCGGTGAACCCACGCCAGGTGACCTTCGGCGTCGCCGGCGACTTCGCGTCCTCGGGTGGAGTCGCCGACTCGAGGCGGCCGTTCGTCCCGAACGCGTAGACCGTGCCGTCCTCGTCCGTGAGGCTGACCTGGCCCGAGGTGGAGAGCGCAAGCACGCCGTACTCCCCCGGCGGGGGCGCGTAGCCGCCGTCCGACCGCCGGG
Source organism: Cellulomonas sp. B6 (assembly GCF_001462455.1). Classification (GTDB taxonomy): domain Bacteria; phylum Actinomycetota; class Actinomycetes; order Actinomycetales; family Cellulomonadaceae; genus Cellulomonas. The sequence goes on along the minus strand of NZ_LNTD01000043.1, from coordinate 26,069 downwards.
TGTACGTGTGCGCGGTTCCCGTGACGTCGGTCAGCACCACCGCGCTCGCGTCCACCACAGCGGTCGTGTAGGCCGCCGTCTCACCGGCGAGCGCCGACGACGCGGACCACCCCGCCGGCAGCGTCTCGAACGTCGGAGACAGCCACGCCGCCGGGACGACGACACCTCCGGGGTACCCCGGGCCGCGCGCCCACAGCTGGAACGTCGCGATGCCGGCCTCCTCGTAGAAGTCGGCACGGATCGGGGTCGGGCCCGACACGTCGAAGGCCGATCCCCAGTTGACCCCACCGATCTCGTCGGACCACCGGTCGATCACGGTCGTCGGTCCGAGGGCGACGCGTGCGCCGTTGTCCTGGACGACGCCGAGGGTCCAGCTCCCTGCGCTGGGCGGCGTGAAGAAGCCGGTCCAACGCACCGCGAACCGGTCGGCCGGCACCGCCGGCGCCGGCGATCCGAGGCCCCAGCTGAAGTTCACCTGCGGGTCGGTGCGGGTCATCACGGGCTCGCCGGCGAACGTGAACGCCGAACCAGGGCCGTTCATGGCGTAGTAGCGACCCAGGAGACCCTTCGCCCGCGCGGCCTGAGAGTTGTACGAGAAGGTCAGTCCCATCGGTCCGCCGACGGTCTCGACCGTCGGCGACGAGAACCGCAGCCCGACGTTGCCGTTCGCCAGGTTCACCGTCACCGGCCCGACCTGCTCGACCGGCGCCGGGCTCGACTCCCCGAGCCGCCTGTCGACCTTGAACGAGCCGGTCCACGGGATGCGACCCGGCCCCAGGTCGTCCCTGGTCTCGACGGTCCATCCGTAGACCCCGCCGTCGCGCAGGCTGCCCTCGGGCACCTGGTAGGACGTCCCCGACTGCCACCCGGACTGGACCACCGTGCCCGTGACCGCGTCTGCCCCGGTCGCGATGCGCACCTGGTACTGCACGGGCCCGTCTCCGTCGGACGCGACAGCTGGCCATGTGACGGCCGGTGACGTGCTGACGATCGTCTGCGTGCCGCTGCCGGGAAGCGCGTTGCCGTCGAAGGTGACCCGTGAGCGGTCCACCCGCGGCACCGTGTTCGTCGTGAACGACCTGACGGCACCTGCACGCCGCACCGTGGGCACCGAGAACAGGCCGTCGTAGGCGTTGCGCACGTACGCCGTCCAGTAGTACCTGCGTCCTTCCTCGAGCAGTCCGGCAGGAAGCGTCACGGAGTCAGTCGAGACCCAGTCGCTGTCGTAGACGACGTCGACCTCGGGGTTCGGGTTGGTCGAGACGCGGAAGAACCGCGCGATCCCCCCGGAAGCGGCGGGGTCGGCGAACGATGCGCTCAGGGTCGGGGCGACTGCGGCCCTGGCGCCGTCGGCCGGCGCCACGAGGGACGCGGAAGGGAAGTCCACAGTGGTGATGTAGAGGGAGCTGTACAGGCTCTTGTACGTGTAGACGCCGCCACGCTCGTCGCCGGACATGTAGAGGTGATTGCCCACGCTCGCACGGTTGACCCAGTCCGCGAAGGCACCCGAGACGTGATCCGAGTCGAAGTAGCCACCGACGTCGAGGTCTGCGTAGGCGAGGGTGCTGCCCTGGCAGTGGTAGCCGAAGCAGTTGGCCCAGCCCAGCTGCGCGCGGTAGGCGTTCGACGTCCCCGATGCGACCGCCGTGTCGACGAACGTGTCGACGACCTGCTTGCCGAAGAACTGCTCGTAGTCGTAGTGGAACACCGTGCGCCAGTAGGTGTTCCCCCCGTCCCGCGAGTTGCCGATCCGCGTCATCCCGTCGGTGACGACGACCCCGTCGGACCGATAGGCGAAGTGGTTGCCCCCTCCCACACCGACGGTCGGGTCGACCGACACCGGATACACCCGAGCAGGGTCGGTGAGCCAGGTCATGTCGGGCTCGATGGTCAGGAGCCAGCCCGCGCCGTCACGCTCCACCGACATCTCGGCGTTCGTCATCGCCGGCTCCGACCGACCCTCGACGCCTCCCGAGTCGACCATGACCGCCGGCGGGATCGTCATCGCGACCGAACCGTCCGCATCCACGAGGTCGTACGAGCCCGAGCGTCCCTCCCGCAGGGAGAACCCGTCGCCGGACAGTCGCCAGCGGTACCGAGGCTGCACGCGCGGCGGTTCAGCCAGGACCACCGACTCCTTGACCGAGCCGGGGGTCACCTCGTAGACGAGATCGGCACCCGGCAGCACGTCGTCGTAGCGCGCCGTCGAGCCGTCACGCTCCAACGGGACGGACCTGCCTCCGACCAGGGACACCGACACGTCGACGCCGTTACGCGAGAGCCGCAGGAGGTCTTGCGAGGTTCCCCGCGCACCGAATCGCGGTGCGAGCGGGTGACGGTCAGCACGGCCTCCCCCACCATCGGCTGCCACGCGCGTGCGCACGTCGACCCACCGACCGTCAGCGAGCTGGACGTTCGACGGCTCCGGCGTGATCTCCGTCGTCCAGGTTCCGTCGGCGTTGGCGTAGACCGTCTGGTCCTCGGTGCGCTCGACGACGCGAGACCGGGCTCGGTCGAACCCGCCGACAGCACGCGGACGGACCACGTCGGCAGGCGTCGGCTCCGGGAGCGGGACCTCCACCTCGCCAGTCTCGACGTCATCGGACGCCGTGCCGGGCGGCTCCGAGGTGAGCGGAACCAGCGTGTCGGGGTCCGCCGACGCCACCGCGGCAGCGACGCCGGCGCCGGGCGTGCTCGTCACGGTGCTGGCCCCCTGGGCAGGAGCGATGTCGCTGGCCACGAGGCTGGTGACGACGACCGCCGCAACGGCACCGACGCGCACGAGGCTCAGAAGATGCGAGGTCCTGCTCATGACGTCCTTCGCGGGCACGACGACGCACCCCGTCCGCCGGGGCCTGCGTGTCGCCGCTGTCCGGAGCCACCGTGGTGACCGGGCACGAGCCTAGGGAGATCACGGCTGCCGCACAGGCGGTTGGACGTACGGATCGGAGGATGACCCGTTCGGCGCAACGCGCTGCCAGGACCGCGCCGTCCGTTCTACGCGATCGAGATACTGCCGCTGCGGCCTCCGACGTGCGGGAAGGAGCGGAATTCTCAACTACGGTGTCTCGTTGAGAACGGTTCCGGGCAGCGGCAGTGCCCAGGCCACGATCGGGAGGTCCACGGATGATCGGCCAGCGGGTCACCAAGCAGCGCGTCGCGATCGGCGAGCTGCTGGAGGACGTCGAGGAGTTCCGCAGCGCGCAGCAGATCCACCAGCTGCTGCAGCAGCGCGGTCACGAGATCGGCCTGGCCACGGTGTACCGCACGCTCAACGCGATGGCGGAGCAGGGCGCGCTGGAGGTCATGCTGCAGCCCAACGGCGAGCACACGTACCTGCGGTGCGAGCCGCGCAGCGAGCACCACCACCACCTGGTGTGCCGCACGTGCGGGCGCACGGTCGACGTCGCGGCGCCCGAGCTCGAGCAGGTCGTCGAGGCGCTCGCGTCCGCGCACGACTTCACGGACGTCGAGCACTCGATCGACTTCCTCGGCACGTGCCGGGAGTGCGCGGCTGGCTGACCGGACCCGCACCACCGGCACCGACGGACGTCACGCAGCGGCGACGGCCTCCAGCACCGCCCGGAACGCCTCGACGGCGGGCGCCCCGGCCGACGCGTCGCGGCGTGCGGTGAACACCGTGCGGTGCGGGTCGCCGGGCAGCGGCACGAGCCGGCACGTCGTCGTCCGCTCGCGCCACACCAGCCCCGGCAGGATCGCGACCGCGTTGCCGGACTCGACGAGCCGGATCTGCGCCTGCAGGTCGGCGGTCTCGTACCGCACGTCGGGCTCGAACCCGGCCGCGCGGCACGTCTCCTCGGCGAAGTGCCGCGACGCGGTGCCGCGCGGCTCCATGACCCACGGCACGCGCGCGGCGTCCGCGAGGTCACGGACGCGCTCGCGCGTGACGCCGACGGGCGGCAGCGCGAGCCGCAGCGGGTCGGTGACGAGGTCGCGGCGGTCCAGGCCCGGCAGCCACGGCGCGGCGTGCGCGGGGTACTGCTCGGCGACGACGAGGTCGAAGTCGCGCGCCCACGTGTCGTGCAGCGCCTGCGCGGGCTCGCGCTGCACCATCTCGACCCGCACCTGCGGGTGCTCGTCCGCCGCGCGACGCAGCGCCGCGGGCATGAGCGCGAGGGCCGCGGACTGGAACACCGCGACGCGCACGGTGCCGCGCACCTCGGTGAGCGAGGCCGCGAGCGCGGCCTCGGTGCGCTCGACCGTGTCGAGCATGGCCTCGGCGGCGTCGACGAGCACGAGCGCCTGCGGGGTCAGCCGCACGCCCCGGCCGACCTTGCGCAGCAGGGGCACGCCGGCCTCGCGCTCGAGCTGGGTGAGCTGCTGCGAGACGGCGGACGGGCTGTAGCTGAGCGCCTGCGCGGCGGCCGCCAGCGTGCCGCGCACGGCGACCTCGCGCAGGATGACGAGACGACGCAGGTCGAGCACGGCGGCCTCCGGCGGGGACGTGGCCCCGGCGCGGGGACGCACCGGAACCGTTCAGCAGAGGTGACGAGTATCGGTGAGAAGAGGTCGCTTCCCCTGACGACTCACCGCTCCCGATACTGACGCCACACCCCGACCGGGCCCCGGGCGGGGACGACGCACCGGCAGCGAGGACCCGATGACCGACACGGTGACCCACCCCGACGGCGCGGCCGGCCGCGACGCAGCCGCCGACCACGCCGACCGGGTTGTCGCGCTGGTCCGCCGCTGGCTCCGCGGGGCCGCGCAGCACCCGGTCGACCCCGCCGCGGCACACCTCGCGGCGCTGCTGCGTGAGCCTGACGGCCTGGCGTTCGCGGTCGGCTTCGTCGACGGCGTGGTCCGCCCCGAGGACCACCGCGTCGCCGCGCGCCGGCTGCACGAGCTCGCCGCCCGCCCGCCGCGGTTCCTCGCGCCGCACCTGCGCGCGGCCGTCCGGCTCGGCGGCGCGCTCGCCCCGGCGCTCCCCCACGTCGTGGTGCCCGTCGCGCGGCGCGTGCTGCGGCACCTGGTCGGCCACCTCGTGGTCGACGCGACCGACCGGCGCCTGGGCCCGGCGATCGCGCGCCTGCGGGGCGACGGCGCACGCCTCAACGTCAACCTGCTCGGCGAGGCCGTCCTGGGGCGCCGCGAGGCCGAGCGCCGCCTCGCGGGCACGCGGCGGCTGCTGGCGCGCGACGACGTCGACTACGTGTCCGTCAAGGTGTCGTCGGTCGTCGCACCGCACGCGCCGTGGGCGTTCGACGCGGCCGTCGAGGACGTGGTCGCGCACCTGACGCCGCTGTTCGAGCAGGCCGCGTCGGCTCCGACGCCCAAGTTCGTCAACCTCGACATGGAGGAGTACAAGGACCTCGACCTCACGGTCGAGGTGTTCACGCGCCTGCTCGACCGCCCGTCGCTGCGCACGCTCGAGGCGGGGATCGTGCTGCAGGCGTACCTGCCGGACGCGCTGCCGGCCATGCAGCGGCTGCAGGACTGGGCCGCGCGACGCCGCGCCGGGGGCGGTGCCGGCATCAAGGTGCGGCTCGTCAAGGGCGCGAACCTGCCGATGGAGCACGTCGAGGCCGAGGTGCACGGCTGGCCGCTGGCCACGTGGGGCAGCAAGCAGGAGACCGACGCGCACTACAAGCGCGTGCTCGACTGGGCGCTCACGCCCGAGCGGATCGCGAACGTCCGGCTGGGGGTCGCGGGCCACAACCTGTTCGACGTCGCGCACGCGTGGCTGCTCGCGGGCGAGCGCGGCGTGCGGCACGGCGTCGAGGTCGAGATGCTGCTGGGCATGGCGCCCGGCCAGGCCGTGGCCGTGCGCCGCGACGTCGGCGGGCTGCTGCTCTACACCCCGGTGGTCGCACCCCAGGAGTTCGACGTCGCGATCGCGTACCTCGTGCGGCGCCTCGAGGAGGGCGCGTCGAGCGAGAACTTCATGTCCGCGGTGTTCGACCTGGCCGACGACGACGCGCTGTTCGACCGCGAGCGCGCGCGGTTCCTCGCGGCGCTGCGCGACGTCGACGCGCCCGTGCCCGACCGGCACCGGGTCCCCGACCGGCACGCCGCGGTGCCGCCGTCGGCACCCGGCGCGTTCACGAACACGCCCGACACGGACCCCGCGGTGCGCGAGCACCGCGCGTGGGTGCGGGACGTGCTCGCGCGCGTCCCCGGCTCGACGCTCGGTGCCGCGGGGGCCGAGGCGGCACGCGTCGACGACGCCGGCGCGCTCGACGCGCTGGTCCGTGACGCGCGCCGGGCGGGCGAGGCGTGGGGCGCGCGCCCGGCGGCCGAACGCGCGGCCGTGCTGGACCGCGCGGCCGACGCGCTCGAGGCGCACCGCGGGGCGCTGCTCGAGGTCATGGCCGCCGAGGCCGGCAAGACCGTCGACCAGGGCGACCCCGAGGTCTCCGAGGCGGTCGACTTCGCGCACTGGTACGCCGAGCTCGCGCGCGGCCTCGACCACGTCGACGGCGCGACGTTCGTGCCCGCGGCGCTCACGCTGGTCACGCCGCCGTGGAACTTCCCGGTCGCGATCCCGGCGGGGTCGACGCTCGCGGCGCTCGCCGCGGGATCGGCGGTGCTGCTCAAGCCCGCCGGGCCGGCCGAGCGCTGCGGCGCGGTGCTCGCCGAGGCGCTGTGGGACGCGGGCGTCCCGCGCGACGTGCTGCGGCTGGTGCAGGTCGACGAGGACACCCTGGGGCGCGCGCTCGTGGCGCACCCCGCCGTCGACCGCGTGGTGCTCACGGGCGCCTACGAGACCGCCGAGCTGTTCCGCTCGTTCCGCCCCGACCTGCCGCTGCTGGCCGAGACGAGCGGCAAGAACGCGATCGTCGTGACGCCGTCGGCGGACCTCGACCTCGCGGTGCGCGACGTCGTGGCCTCGGCGTTCGGGCACGCGGGGCAGAAGTGCTCGGCGGCGTCGCTCGTGGTGCTGGTGGGCTCGGTCGCGACGTCGCGCCGGTTCCGCTCGCAGCTGCTCGACACGGTGTCGTCGCTGGCCGTCGGGCTGCCGCAGGACGCGCGCACGCAGGTCGGCCCCCTGATCGAGCCGGCCACGGGCAAGCTGCTCACGGGCCTGACGACGCTCGAGCCGGGCCAGGCGTGGGCGCTCGCGCCGCGTCGCCTCGACGACGCGGGGCGGCTGTGGTCCCCGGGCGTCGTGACGGGGGTCGCACGCGGGTCGCGCACGCACCGGACCGAGTACTTCGGGCCCGTGCTGGGCGTCATGACCGCGGCGACGCTCGACGAGGCGATCGACCTCGTGAACGACGTGGACTACGGGCTCACCTCGGGCCTGCACAGCCTGGACCCGGCGGAGATCGGCACGTGGCTCGCGCGCGTGCAGGCGGGCAACCTGTACGTGAACCGCGGCACCACGGGCGCGATCGTGCGGCGCCAGCCGTTCGGCGGGTGGAAGCGTTCGGCCGTCGGGCCGGGCACCAAGGCGGGCGGGCCCAGCTACCTCGCGGGCCTGGGCTCGTGGGCGTCGGCACCCGCCGCGGCGGAGGCGACCTTCACGTCGCCCGCGGTGCGGCGCCTGCTCGCGGCGGCGCGCGCCGAGCTCGCGGCGCCCGACGCCGAGCGCGTCGAGCGGGCCGCGCGCAGCGACGCCGCCGCGTGGGCCGAGCTGTTCGCCGCACGCGACGTGAGCGGGCTGGCGGCCGAGCGCAACGTGCTGCGGCACCTGCCCGTGCCGGCGCCCGTGCTCGTGCGACGGTCCGACGACGCGCCCCTCGCGGACGTCGTGCGCGTCGTGGCCGCCGCCGCGGAGGCCGGTGCGCCGGTCGTGGTGTCGGTGCCCGCGGCCCTGCCGGCGCGGCTCGCGGCCGCGGTCGCGGCGCTCGGCGCCGTGCACGTCGAGGACGACGCCGCGTGGACCGCCCGGGTCGCACGCCTCGACGGCGGTCGCGTCCGCCTGGTCGGCGGTGCGGCGGCGGACGTCGCGGCGGCCACGGGCGGGCGCCCGGACGTCGCGGTGTGGGACCACCCGGTGACCGAGGCGGGGCGCGTCGAGCTGCTGCCGTTCCTGCGCGAGCAGGCCGTGAGCGTCACCGCGCACCGGTTCGGCACGCCGCACCCGCTGACGGACGACGTGCTGCCGGTCGTGCGCTGACGGGCCGCTCCCCGCGGCCCCGGCGGCGTCCCGCGAGGCCTCAGTCGCGGCTGAGCGGCGGGTGCAAGGTCGTGACGTCGCCGCGCCGGTACAGCGCCGCGGGGCGGCCGCGCCCCTCGGCGCGCATGCGGCCGGTGTCGACGAGCAGGCCCGGCACGCCGGTGACCTTGCGGTGGAAGTTGCGCGGGTCGAGCGGCCGGCCCCACACGGCCTCGTAGACGCGCCGCAGCTCGGCGACCGTGAACTCGTCGGCGCAGAACGCGGCGGCGAGCGGGCTGTACTCGAGCTTGGCGCGCGCCCGCTCGACGCCGTCGGCGAGCACGCGCGCGTGGTCGAACGCGAGCGGGCGCGCGAGCGCGTCGTCGACGCGGACCCACGCGGCGCCGGCGGCGTCGCTCCCGGCGCGCGGCTCGGGCAGGTCGGGCGCGAGCGCGAGGTAGGCGACGGACACGACGCGCATGCGCGGGTCCCGGTCGGGGTCGCCGTAGGACGCGAGCTGCTCGAGGTGCCCGGGGACGTCACGCACGCCGGTCTCCTCGGCGAGCTCGCGCGCGGCGGCGGCGTCGAGGCCCTCGTCGGGGTGCACGAAGCCGCCGGGCAGGGCCCACCGGCCGCGCCACGGGTCGGCGCCGCGCTCGACGAGCAGCACGTGCAGCGCGTCGGCGCGCAGCGTGAGGACGACGAGGTCGACGGTCACCGCGAACGGCGGGTAGTCGGCGGGGTCGTAGCGGGTCGGCATGTCGACACCTTATCTCGTCACGTTGACGAGAAACCATTGTGCTGTTTATCGTCAGGTTGACGACAACACGAGGAGGAGACATGGCGACCATCACGCGCTACCCCGGGGTCCGGCACCTGCGCTCGACCCCTACGACCCACGTCCTCCAGCTGCGCCGCGGACGCGTGCGCCGCTCGGGCGTCGGGCTCGCGTTCTGGTTCCGGCCGCTCACCGCGGCGCTCTCGGAGGTCCCCGTCGACGACCGCGAGCTGCCGCTCGTCGCGCACGCCCGCACCGCCGACCTGCAGGACGTGACGGCGCAGGTCACCGTGAGCTACCGCTTCGAGGAGCCCGACCTCGTCGCGCAGCGCCTCGACTTCAGCATCGACCCCGCGACCGGCCGGTGGACCGGCAACCCGCTCGACCAGGTCGGCCGGCTGCTGGGCGAGCTCGCCGCCGGGCACGTCATGGACGCGCTCGCCGGCGCGACCCTGCGCGAGGCCGTCACGTCGGGCGCCGGCCCGCTGGGGCGCCGCGTCACCGCGGCCCTCGTCGCCGACGAGCGCGTCGCCGCGACCGGGCTGCGCGTGCTGGGCGCCCGCGTCGGGTCGGTGCGCGCCGACGCCGACCTCGAGCGCGCGCTGCAGACACCGGCGCGCGAGACCGCGCAGGCCGAGGCCGACCGCTCGACGTACGAGCGGCGCGCGCTGGCCGTCGAGCGCGAGCGTGCCATCGCCGAGAACGAGCTGAGCAACCGCATCGAGCTCGCGAGCCGCGAGCAGCAGCTCGTCGCGCAGGAGGGCACCAACGCCCGGGCGCGCGCCGACGAGGCCGCCGCGGCCGGACTCATCGAGGCCCGCGGCCGCGCCGAGCGCCGCCACCTGCAGGCCACGTCGGACGCCGAGGCCACGCGCCTGCAGGGTGAGGCGGACGGCGCCGCCGAGCGCGCCCGCATGGCCGCGCTGGCCGAGGTGCCGCAGGGCGTGCTGCTCGCGGCCGCGCTGCGCGAGCTCGCGACGCACCTGCCGGAGATCGGGCAGGTCACCGTCACGCCCGACCTGCTCACGGGCGCCCTGGCGGCGCTCACGACCCGGCGGGGCGAGTGACGTGACGCTCGCACCGCGCGCGGTGGTCGTGCACCGCCGCTCGGAGCTCGACGAGCTCGTCGACCGGCACGGCACGCGCGGCCAGGTCGAGTTCTTCCTGCGCACGCGCGGGCGGGACCTGGCCGACGTGCAGGCGCGGCACGACGCGCTCGCCGACGCGCTGCGCACCGTGCGCGCGGCCGTCCCCGCGGACTGGCGGCGCGGGGACGTCGAGCGGGGCGACCTGCACCGGTTCGCGTTCGACCCCGACGACGTGTGCCTCGTCGTGGGGCCCGACGGCCTGGTCGCCAACACCGCGAAGTACCTGCGCGACCAGCCGGTCGTGGGCGTCGACCCCGAGCCGGGGCGCAACGCGGGCGTGCTCGTGCGGCACCGCGCCGACCGGGTCGCGCACGTGCTGGGCGACGTCGTGCGCGGCACGGCCGTCGTCGAGGGGCGTGCGCTCGTGCGCGCGACCCTCGACGACGGCTCGGCGCTCGACGCGCTCAACGACGTCTACGTCGGGCACGTCGGCCACCAGTCGGCGCGCTACCGGCTCGCCGCGCCCGAGGGCGTCGAGCGGCAGTCGTCGTCGGGCGTCGTCGTGACCACCGGCACCGGGGCGACGGGCTGGGCGACGTCGCTCGCGCGCGGCCGCACGGACGCTCCCCCGCTGCCCGGCCCCGGCGACGACGCGCTCGCGTGGTTCGTGCGCGAGGCGTGGCCGTCGCCGGCGACCGGCGCCGACCGCACGGCAGGCCTGCTGGCCGCGCGGCAGGAGCTCGCGCTCGTCGTCGAGTCGGACGCGCTCGTGGTGTTCGGCGACGGGCTCGAGGCCGACCGGCTCACCGCGACGTGGGGCCAGACCGTGCGCGTGGGCGTGTCCGACCGTCGGCTGCGGCTCGTCGCCCCGTGACCGCGCAGTAACCGCGTCGTCGGGCGCCTGCCCGGGCACGGCGGGCGCGCGCGGGTCAGCCCTGGTCGGCGCCGTCGCGCGCGACGAGGTACACGCGGCCCGACGCGTCGACGACGCGCTCGAACCCGCCGCGCAGCTCGCCCTCGCGCGCCCGCTCGTCCTCGGTCACCTCGCGGCCGGCCCGCCGCGGGTCGGTGACCTGCGCGGGGCCGAGCAGGTAGCGCGCGAGCCAGGCGGTCGCGTCGAACCGGGCCTTGCGCTGGGTCATGGCCGACTCCGTTCGTGCACTCATGGTCAGTGCACTCACTATCGCATGCCTAGGATGGGGCGCGTGACCACGCCCGCGCCCGCCGACCCGCTCGCGGTCGAGGCGCAGGTCTGCCTCGCGCTGTCGGCCGCCGCACGCAGCCTCGTCGGCTTCTACCGGCCGGTGCTCGAGCCGCTGGGCCTGACGCACCCCCAGTACCTCGCGATGCTCGCGCTCTGGCAGTACGCGCCGCTGTCCCTGCGCGACCTCGCCGACCACCTGCACCTCGAGCCCGCGACGGCGTCCCCGCTGGTCCGCCGCCTCGAGACCCTCGGCCTCGTGACGCGCACGCGCGCCGAGGACGACGAGCGCGCGCTGCGCATCGACCTCACCGACGCCGGCCGGGACCTGCGCGCCCGCGCCGAGCAGGTGCCCGCGACGATGGTCGAGCGGCTCGGCCTCACGGTCGAGCAGATCGACGAGGTGCGCCGCGCGTCGCAGCTCGTGATCGACGCCTGTGAGCGCGTGCGCGACTGACCTCGCCCACCCCCTGTCGGCGCACGGCCGATCGGGTGTTGCATGGCTCCCGTGACCCCGAGCGACGCACCGGGCACCGACCCGAGCGGCACCCCGGCCCTGACCCCCGGCTTCCACGGGCGCCCGCGCCCGTCGGGGGTCGCGCTGCCGCCGGGCCAGTACGAGGTCCACGACTTCCCGGTGCTGTCGGCCGGGCCGACGCCGAACGTCGACACCGCGCACTGGCAGCTCGAGGTGCGCACCGAGGACCACGCGACGTGGCGCTGGACGTGGGCCGAGCTCCTGGCGCTGCCGCAGGACGACGCGGTCGTCGACCTGCACTGCGTCACGCGGTGGTCGAAGTTCGGCACGCGGTGGCGCGGCGTGAGCCTCGACGTGCTGCTCGCCGACGTCCCGTCGGCCGCGCAGTACGCGCTGGTCGGCTGCTACGGCGGCTACACCACGAACCTGCCCGTGGCGGACCTGCTGGGCGGTCGCGCGTGGATCGCCCACACGTACGACGGGCGCCCGCTCGACCCGCTGCACGGCGGGCCCGCGCGACTGCTGGTGCCGCACCTGTACCTGTGGAAGTCCGCCAAGTGGGTGCGGTCGATCACGCTGCTGCGCGACGACCAGCGCGGGTTCTGGGAGCGGTACGGCTACCACGACTACGGCGACCCGTGGCGCGAGCAGCGCTACCAGGGCGACTGAGCGCGCGATGACGACGTCCGACGTCCCCCGGCTCGGCGAGCGCTCCGCGGTCGCGCACGGCTGGCGCACCGCGACCCTGGTCGACGCGTGGCACGAGACCGCCACGGCACGCACGCTCGTGCTCGACGTGCCCGCCTGGCCCGGCCTGCGCGCCGGGCAGCACGTCGACCTGCGCCTGACGGCCGCCGACGGGTACACCGCGACGCGCGCCTACTCCGCGAGCGCGCCCACCGACCCCGCGCACCCGACGCACGTGCAGGTCACCGTGCAGCGCGTCGCGGGCGGCGAGGTGTCGCCCTACCTCGTCGACGACTTCCCCGTCGGCGCCGGGATCGAGGTCCGCGGGCCGGTCGGCGGGTGGTTCGTGTGGGAGCCCGGCGCCGCGGGCGGCGCACCCGTGCTGCTGCTCGCGGGCGGGTCGGGCGTCACGCCGCTCGTCGCGATGGTGCGGGCGCGCCGCGCCGCGGGCGACCGCACGCCGTTCCGGGTCCTGTACTCGGTGCGCATGCCGACCGACGCGATGTTCCTCGACGACCTCACGGGCGCGCGCCTCGACGGCGTCGAGTCCGACGTGTGGTTCACGCGCGCCGCTCCTCCGGACGCGCCGCGCGCCGTCGGGCGGATCGGGCTGCGGGACGTCGCTCACCACGGCTGGCCCGCCGACCTCGCACCCGTCTGCTACGTGTGCGGGCCGACGGCGTTCGTCGAGGCGATGACGCGCCTGCTGCTCGTGCTGGGGCACGAGGCGCGCGCGATCCGCGCCGAGCGGTTCGGGCCGTCGACGGACTGACGCGTGCCGCCCGCCGCCGCCGGGGGCCCGTGACCCTCGCGTAGGCTGCGGGACGACCGGACCGGGAGGGGGTGACGCACGTGCCACGCACCGACGTCGCACGCGTACGCCACGCCCCGCGCACCCCTCGTTCCCCGCTGACGGCCACCGTCTCGGTCCGCCTCGGCGTCCTCGTGCCGGTGCTCGCCGGGCTGCTGCTGGCGCTCGGCACCTCGATCGGCACCTCGCTCGGCGACCCCGTCGCCTCACCGCTGCAGCTCGTGCTCGTCGCCGCCGTCGGCGCGACCGGCCTGGCCGTCGCGGGAGCGCTGCTCGTCCCGGTCGCCGCGGTCCTGCTCGGGGCGCTGCCCCGCACCGGACCCGCGCCGGCGTCCCACCCACGCGCGCCGCGCACGCCCGCGCGTCAGCAGGACCCGACGGCGGCCGGCCGGCCGCACCCCCGGGCACCGGGAGCGACGACGCTCCCGCGCGCCCTCCGGACCGCCTGACCCCTCCGGCACCGCCCTGACCGGGCGCGGCGCGCGGGACCTCGTCGTCCCGTCCCGCCGTCCTCGCTGGAGTCCGCCGTGCCCTTCGCCGTCCCCGTCGCCGTGCCCCTCGGCGCGCCCGTCACCGTCCCCGTGGTGTCCACCCTCGTCCACCCGATCCGCGTCCTCGTCGAGCACGTGCTCGTGGCGTCCCACGACGTGCTCACCGACCTCGGTCTCGACCCCGTGGGCGCGGCGTGGTCGTTCGCGGTCGTCGTGCTGGTGGTCCTCGTCCGCGTCGTGCTGCTGCCGCTCGTGGTGCGGCAGGTGCGCGGCGCCCACGCCATGGCGCTCGTGCAGCCGCGGCTGCAGCAGGTGCAGGCCCGCTACCGCGGGCGCACCGACCCCGCGTCGCGCCGGGCGCTCGTCGCCGAGCAGCAGGCGCTGCTCGGCGAGGCCGGAGCGAGCCCGCTCGCGGGCTGCCTGCCCGCGCTCGCGCAGGCGCCCGTGCTGTACGCGCTGTACCTCACCCTCGCGGGCCTCGGGCACGACGGCGGCGTCGGCCCCCTCACCGGTGCCCTCGCGCAGCAGGCCGGCGCCGCGACGCTGTGGGGCGCACCCCTGGCCGGCACGCTGGGCGCCGCGGCGTCGACCGGCGCGCTCGTCGTCGGGATCACCCTCGCGGTCGTGCTGTGCGGCGGGCAGGCGCTCGCGGGCTGGCTCGCGACGCGCAACCGCCCGCCGGTCGACCCGGGGGTGCCGATGGCCCGCCTGACCACGACGCTGCCGGTCGTGCTGCCGCTCGTCATGGGCGTCGCGGCGGTGCACGTGCCGCTGGGCGTGGTGCTGTACTGGGCGACGTCGGCGCTGTGGTCGGTCGGGCAGCAGCTCGTCGTCAACCGCGTGCTGCCGCACCCGGGGCGGGCGGGGCGACGCGCGGGCCGGCGCGTCTGATCGGGGTGCGCCGCGCGCCGGCCGGAACCCGGCTCAGTGCGCGGCGCGGCCCCGGCGCTTGTGCACCTGGTGCATGACGAGCACGACGACCGCGCCGACGACGAGCCCGATGATCGCCGACGCGACGGTCTCGACGAGCCACGCGAGCACACCGCCGATGCCGGCGACGCCGTGCACGGCGTCCTCGAGGTGGTGGACCACGTCGTACAGGCCGTCCCAGCCGAGCTCGTGCACGCCGACCAGCAGGATGTGCCCGCCGACCCACAGCATCGCCACGACGCCGACGGTGGAGAGCACGGTGAGGACCTTGGGCATCGCGGCGACCAGACCGCGACCGAACGCCGCGGTCGCGCCGTTGCGGGTCTGCGCGAGCCGCAGGCCGATGTCGTCCATCTTCACGATGAGTGCGACGACGCCGTACACGAGGGCCGTGATCCCGAGCGCGACGATCACGAGGATGATCGCGCGCGACACGATCGGCTGGTCGGCGACCTCGTTGAGCGCGATGACCATGATCTCGGCGGACAGGATGAAGTCGG
This sequence comes from Cellulomonas sp. B6, assembly GCF_001462455.1. Taxonomy (GTDB): domain Bacteria; phylum Actinomycetota; class Actinomycetes; order Actinomycetales; family Cellulomonadaceae; genus Cellulomonas. The sequence continues at coordinate 11,043 of NZ_LNTD01000043.1, read as the reverse complement.
TGCGGATCGCGCTCGACACCATCCGCCCCTCGGCCTCGGGGCCCTGCTCGGCGGCCGTGACCTCGGGCTGCGCGGCGTGGTGCCCGCTCACCGCCTCCCACAGCTTCTCGGTGCCCTCGAACGCGAGGTACGTGCCGCCGACCATGAGGATCGGCGTGAGCAGCCACGGCACGAACTGGCTGAGCAGCAGCGCGGCGGGGAGGATGAACAGCAGCTTGTTGCGCAGCGAGCCGCGCGCGATCTTCGCGATGATCGGCAGCTCGCGCTGGGCGGTGACGCCCTGCACGTAGCGCGGCGTCACGGCCGTGTCGTCGATGACGACTCCGGCCGCCTTCGCGCTCGCGCGCCCGGCCGCCGCGCCCACGTCGTCGACCGACGCGGCCGCGAGCTTCGCGAGCGCCGCGATGTCGTCCAGGAGCGCCGCCAGACCACCAGCCATGTGCCACCTTCTCCGTGCCCGTGGCCGCGCCCGTCGCGCGCCGAAGGACAGGGTAGGGCCGCGCGCGACGTCCACCCACCCGAGGGCGGACCCCGCGCGGGCGAACCTCGGTGCCGTCCCCCGGGCGTCGGCCTCGCGACCGCCGCCGTCCTCGGCGAGACTCGGCCCGTGAACGCGGCGCACCGGTACGACGTGGAGATCGTCCACCTGCTCGTGTCACCCGCGCACGCGTACTTCGGCCGCCCGCGCGACGGCGCCGCGGACGTCCCCACCACCGACGCGGACCACGTCGAGGTCGTCGCCGACAAGGGCGTCGTCGGCGACCGGTTCTACGGCAAGGCGGTGCATCTCGACGCGTCGATCACGCTGATCGCCGCCGAGGCGCTGGAAGCCGTCGCCGCCGAGCTGGGCGTGCCGCCGTTCGACCCGCTGCTCGCGCGCCGCAACGTCGTGCTGCGCGGTGCGCACCTCACGCCGCTCGTCGGCCAGGAGGCGGTGCTGGAGTCCGGGGGTGACGCCGTCACGCTGCGCGTCGGGCGCTTCGCGAACCCGTGCGCCTGGATGGACCGCGTGCTCGCGCCGGGCGCGCACCCGGCGCTGCGCGGCGGTCGCGGCGGGGTGCGCTGCCGCCCCCTGACGACGGGCGTGCTGCACCGCGGCCCGGCGGTGCTCGTCAGCCCCGTCCCGCTCGACCCGACGCGCGCGGGTGACGCGCTGCCTCGTCCGCGCCTCCCCTGAGGGCGGGACGTGCGTCACCCTCGCCCGACGGGTGCGGCGCGCTACTGTCCGCGCATGACCGATCAGCAGTCGCCCTACGCGTCCGGGCCGCCGGACCCGTCGCAGCAGCCGCCCGCGCAGGCATCCCCGCCGCCCGTCCCCGAGTACGGCACCCCCGAGCCCGCGTACGGCCAGCAGCCGTACGCGCAGCCGGAGTACGCGCAGCAGCCGTACGGGCAGGGCTACGCGGCGCCCGGCACGGGGTACCCGGTCTACGGGCAGCCGGGCTACGGCGTCGACCCCGTCACCGGCCGGCCGTGGTCGGAGAAGTCCCGGACGACGGCGGGCCTGCTGTCGCTGCTGCTGCCGCTCGTCGGCGTGTGCGGCGTGGGCCGGCTGTACGCCGGCAACATCGGGCTCGGCCTCGCGCAGCTCATCGGCCTCTACGTCGGCGTGGCGCTCACGCCCGTGCTCGTCGGGTTCGTCATCATCCCGGCCGTGTGGATCTGGGCCGTGGTCGACGGCATCGTGCTGCTCACCAACGGCGGCAAGGACGCCCAGGGCCGACCGCTGCGCTGAGGACGACGACGGGGCAGCGGGTCGTGACCGGCTGCCCCGTCGTGCACCTCACAGCCTCGCGGCCGCCACGGTCCTCGTGCGGCGGACGTCAGGCCGCGGGCTCGCAGACGTACTCCCACACGGTCTCGCCGGACGGCGTGGCGTACGTGTACTTGACCTTCTGGTCGACGGTGACGCCGCCCGCGGTCATGACGGGGAAGACCTGCGACTCGCAGCCGGTCTGCAGCATCGACGCGACGCTCTCGAGGCCCTCGCGCATCTGGTCGACCGTGGCGCCGGCCACGGCCTCCTCGCTGTACTGGTACGAGTAGACGAGCGTGCTCGGCCCCTCGGACGTGATCGCGATGTTCGAGTACATGCCCGGGAACGCGTCGTACAGCGCCGGGATCGACGACTGCGACTGCGCGACCATCGACTCGAGCTTGGCCTGCTGCTCGGCCAGGTCGTCCGACGCCGGCTCCTCCGCGGCCTTCGTGGGCGTCGGCTCGCTCGCCGCGGACGTCGCGGCCGGGGTCGGCGAGGCGTCGGCGCCGGTGTCGTCGGACGCCGGCGACGAGCAGGCGGCGAGCCCGAGCGTGAGCGCGGCGGCCAGGGTCAGCGAGCCGGTGGCGCGGCGGAGCGATGCGGTCATGGATGCCTTCTCTCGTGCGGGACGTGGGCATCCTGTGGGACACCTGTGAGGCATCGTGCCTGGCCAGGCGCCGGACCGCCACGTCGGGGCGGGTGAGAAGCACCCCCGCGCGACGAACGTCACAGCCTCCCGCCCGGCACGTCGCGCATCGTGCTACGCGGGCAGCACGTACCGGTACATGAGCAGGTAGTGCAGCACCGCGGCGACCACGACCAGCACGTGCCAGATCTCGTGGAAGCCGAGGACGCCGGGCACGGGGTTGGGACGCTCGACGACGAAGACGACGAACCCCACGCTGTAGACGAGCCCGCCCGCGGCCATGAGCACGTACGCCCCGACCGGCAGCGACACCCCCGCGCCGACCAGCAGCACGGGCATCCACCCCAGCGCGATGTACAGGGTGCTGGTCACGTACTTCGGCAGGTCGCGGCGCAGCGAGCGCAGCACGATCCCGGCCGCGGCGATCACCCAGACGGCACCCAGCACGGTCCAGCCGTAGGTGGTGCGGAAGAGCACGAGCACCAGCGGCGTGACGGACCCCGCGATCAGCAGGAAGACCGAGTCGTAGTCGAGCGTGCGCAGCACCTCGTTGACGCGCGGACCGCGGTCGAGGCCGTGGTGCAGCGTGCTGGCGGCGAACAGCGTGAGCACCGAGACGCCGTAGACCGCGAAGCCGACGATCTTCCACGGGTCGCCCTGCGCGCTCGCCTGCACGACGAGCAACGCGGCCCCGACGAGCGCGAAGCAGGTCGCCACGAGGTGACTGACGGTGTTGATCCGCTCGTCGGTGACGTGGATGCTGCCGTCCCTGCTGCGCAGCTGCGGCGTCTGCCCCGGTCCCGTCTCCACCGTCACCCTCCTGGGAGCGCCGCTCGTGGCAGCTCACCGCCCTCGCAGCCTAGCGAGGCACTCGCACCAACGACGAAGGCCCGGACCGTGTGGTCCGGGCCTTCGTCTTCTTGTAGCGGGGGCAGGATTTGAACCTGCGACCTCTGGGTTATGAGCCCAGCGAGCTACCGAGCTGCTCCACCCCGCGTCGGCTCTGCAACTCTACGTCAGGGGCGCGGGGAGTCCAAATCGGTGGGCCCCGGATCGGCCGTGACGGCCGCCACAGCGCCCGCGGCACCCTCCGCGGGCACGGCCGGGACCACGGGAGCGTCCCGCCGCGCGGCACGCTGCGCGACCACCACCCCGAGCACCACGAGCACCCCGCCGACCGGCTCGTACCAGTGCAGCCGCTCCCCCAGCACGAGGATGCCGAGCAGCACCCCGACCACGGGCGTGAGGTACGTGACCGTCGACGCCCGCTGCGCACCCCACGCGACGACGACCCGGGTGTTCCACACGTAGGCCATGCCGGTGCCGAGCGCGCCGAGCGCGACCATCGCCAGCACGATCGGCCACGTGAGCGTGACCGGCCCGGTCGCGATCACGGGCGCGGCGAGCAGCATGACGGCCGCGGCGACGAGGATCTGCCCGGCGGCGACCGACTCGGCGGGCAGCCCGAGGGGCCGCACGAACCGGCGCAGGTACGTCATGCCCAGGCCGTAGCAGGCCGTCGCGCCGAGGCACGCGAGCACGGCGGGCAGCGGCGCCGCGAGCGCGCCGTCGCCGAGGTACGTCCACGGGCCGATGACGACCACCACCCCGAGCGCACCGACCACCAGGCCCAGGCGCTGGCGGGCCGTCAGCCGCTCGGCCGGCAGCAGCGCCGCGACGGCGAGCGACGTCATGAGGGGCGTCGTGGCGTTGAGGATGCTCGACAACCCCGACGCCAGGTGCTGCCCCGCCCACGCGAACAGCTGGAACGGGATCACGCACAGCAGCACGCCCAGCACGCCCAGGTGCCACCACGCGCGGCGGCCGCGCGGCCACGGTCGACGCAGCACGAGCATCACGGCGACGAGCGTGACCGCGCCGAGCCAGAGCCGCCCGGACGCGACCTGCGCGGGCGACAGCCCGTCCAGGGCGACCTTCATGAAGAGGAAGCTCGACCCCCACACGAGGGCCGCGCCCACGTACTGCGCCGTGACCCGGCCGTCGTTCGTCATGCCCCGAGGATCGCGCGTCACGCCCACATGAGTCGAACGCATCGCCGTCATGGGCCGATAAGTTCAGCTCATGCCCACGCTCGCGCAGCTCCGCGCCCTGGTCGAGGTGACCGACCACGCCTCGTTCACCGACGCCGCGGCGGCGCTCGGCGTGAGCCAGTCCGGCGTGTCGCACGCGGTCGCCGCGCTCGAGAAGGAGGCCGGCGGGCGGCTCGTCGAACGCGCCACCCCCGTGCGCCCCACCGGGCTCGGCGAACGACTGCTCCCCCACGCCCGCGCGGCGCTCGCGTCGGTCGACGCGTTCACCGCCGAGAGCGCCGCACGGCGGCACGTCGGCACCGTGCGCCTCGCCGCGGTCCCGACGGTCTGCCAGGGCCTGCTGCCCTCGCTCCTGCACCGCTGGTCGCGCGACCTGCCCGACGTCCGCGTCCAGGTCTTCGAGGGCGCCGACGACGAGCTCGTGCCGTGGCTCGAGCAGGGCACGGTCGACGCGGCCGTCCTCGTCGACCCCGCACCCGCCCCACCGGGCTCGCGGCTCGTGGCGCGCGACGACTTCCGCGCGCTCGTCCGCGCCGACCACCCCCTGGCGCACGAGCCCGCCATCGACCTGGCCGAGCTGCACGAGGACGGTCTGCTGGTGTCGACGGGCGGGTGCGAGCCGCAGGTCCGTCAGATGCACGCGCAGGCCGGGCTGGAGTTCCGGGTCGCGCAGCGCGTGCACGAGCTCGCGACGATGGTCCGCATGGTCGCCGAGGGCATCGGCGTCTCGGTCATGCCCGCGCTGGGCGGCACGATGCTGCCGCCCGAGCTGACGATGCGCCCGCTGCGCCCGGCGCTCGTCCGCGAGCTCGTGCTCTCGGGGCCGGCGCACCGTCCGTGGCACCCGCTGGTCCGCGCGCTCGTCGACGCGACCGACGCGACACCGCTCGACGCGACCCACCGCTGAGGCCGGCCCCGCGCGCGACGACGCGCCCCGGACGCACCGGAGCCCGGGACCGCGCGGGTCCCGGGCTCCGGTGGCCGGACGACGTGCGGGGTCAGCCGCCCAGGCCGCCCTCGGCGGCGACCGCGTCACGGATCGCCTGGTCGAGACGCGACTGCGCCTCGCCGTACGCGGCGAAGTCGCCGTCCGCGAGAGCGGCCTGACCGTCCTGGATCGCCTGCTGCGCGCGCCCCAGGGCGTCGTCGAGCGCGGCCCGCGCGTCGGGGCTCAGCGTGCCGCCCCCGGCCGGCGGGGCCGGCGTCGCCCTGTCCGTCGGCTCGGCGGTCGGGGTGGCGGTCGGCGTGGGCGTCGGCTCCACGGTGCCGTCGTCACCGGGCTCGGTGGCGTCCGGGTCGACCCCGGTCCCGGGGTCCGGTGCGCCCGCGTCGCCCGCGTCCGCGCCGGAGTCGCCGCCGAACACCTGGTCCAGCGCCCCGTCGAGGGTCTCGGCGTAGCCGATCTCGTCGCCGAACGACACGAGCACGCGCTGCAGCAGCGGGTACGTCGTTCCTGCCGCCGCCTGCACGTACACCGGCTGCACGTAGAGCAGACCGCCGCCCACGGGCAGCGTCAGCAGGTTCCCGCGACGCACGATCGAGTCGCCGCGCGCCAGGATGTTGAGCTGCTCGGAGACCCGCGGGTCGGCCGTGAAGTTCGCCGCCGCCTGGCCGGGGCCGGGCACGGTCGAGTCGCGCGGCAGCTCGAGCAGCCGCATCTTGCCGTAGTCCTCGGCGACCTCGCCGGGCGTGTTGCCCGCCTCGGCGTCGACCGCGAGGTAGCCCGTCAGCACGTTGCGCGCCGTCGAGCCGCCCGGGATGAACGTCGACATCAGCGAGAACCGCGCCTGGTCCTCCCCCGGCATCTGCAGCGTCAGGTAGTACGGCGGCTGCGGGACGTCCGAGTTGGTGACGGTCGGGTCGGCGGGGTTCTGCCAGAAGTCGTTGCCGGAGAAGAACTCGGCCGCGTTGGTCACGTGGTACTGCCCGAGCAGCGCGCGCTGCACCTTGAACAGGTCCTCGGGGTAACGGATGTGGCTCATGAGGTCGCCCGAGATCTCGGACATCGGCTTGAGCGTCGTCGGGAACACGTCGGTCCACGCCTGCAGGATCGGGTCCTCGGCGTCCCACGCGTACAGGTCGACCGAGCCGTCGTACGCGTCGACCGTGGCCTTCACCGAGTTGCGGATGTAGTTCACCTGCTTGGGCAGCAGGGCCTGCACGCTCGCGCTGCGCTCGGTGAGCGAGTCGGTCGTGGCGTCCTCGAGCGACCGGACGGCCGCGTACGGGTACTGGTCCGACGTCGTGTAGCCGTCGATGATCCACTTGACGCGGCCGTCGACCACGGCGGGATAGACGCGCCCGTCCAGGTCGAGGAACGGCGCGACCTTCTCGACGCGCTCGCGCGGGTCGCGGTCGTACAGGATCTGCGAGTGCTCGTTGACGCGCTCCGAGAACAGGATCTGCTCGTCGCCGAACTTCAGCGCGTACAGCAGCTTCTGCCACAGGGTGCCGATCGACGGGCCGGCCGACACGTCCTGCGTCGGGAACCGGTACTGCACCGACCCCACACCGCCCTCGTCGTCCGGGTAGTCGAACTCCCAGCCGTTGCTGCTCTCGGGGCCGCCCACGATCGAGTAGCTCGGCGACTGCTGGCCGAAGTAGATGCGCGGCTCGTACTCGCCGAGCTGGCCCTGCGAGGGGATGCCCCCCTCCCAGAACGCCGGTGCCCCACGGGCGCCGCGCGTGTTGCCGTACGCGGCGACGACGCCGAACCCGTGCGTGTAGACGGTCGTGTCGTTGGTCCAGTTGCGCTGGCCCGCGTTCAGGCCGTTCTGGTCGAGCTCGCGCACCGCGATGACCGTGTCGCGGCTCTCGCCGTCGATCGTGTACCGGTCGACCGCGAGCGAGTCGGGGAAGCTGTAGAAGCCGCGGATCTGCTGCAGCTGCTTGAAGGACGGCGACACGATGTTCGGGTCGAGCAGACGGATCGACGCGGTCGTCTCGGCGTTCTCGCGCAGCGCGCCGGGCTCGGCGGTGACGTTCGCGTCGTACTCGCTGGTCTCGACGTCCTCCAGGCCGTACGCCGCGAGGGTCGCGTCGATGTTGCGCTGGATGTAGTCCGCCTCGGCGTCCTGCTGGTTCGGCTGCACCTGGAACCGCTGGACGATGGCCGGGTAGACGCCGCCGACGACGATCGCCGCGACGACCATGAGCCCCACGCCGATCGCGGGCAGGCGCCAGTTCGACGTGAACGCGGTCGCGACGAACGCACCGGCGACCACGAGCGCGGCGACCGCGAGGATCGCCTTCGACGGGATGACCGCGTGCACGTCGGTGAAGCCCGCGCCCTGCCAGCGCTGCTCGCCGGTCTGCTGCTTGGTGAGGATCGAGTACCGGTCCAGCCAGTAGTTCGCGGCCACGAGCACCAGCACCAGCGCGCCGAGCACGGACAGGTGGACGCGCGCGGCGCGCGTCGTGCGCTGCGCGCCACGTCCGCCGCCCACGGTCAGCCCGCCGTACAGGTAGTGCGTCGCGACGGCGGCGATGCCCGAGAGCACCACGACGGCCATGAGGAACGACACCACGAACCGCAGGCCCGGCAGCGTGAACAGGTAGAACCCGAGGTCCATCCCCCACTGGGGGTCGGTGCGACCGACGTCCCCGCCACGCAGCCACAGCTGCACGGTGCTCCACTGCTGCGACGCGGCACCGCCCGCGAACAGGCCGAGCACGAGCGGTCCGACGATCAGCACGAGCCGCCGCAGCGGCTCGATCGCCTCGCGGTACTGGTCGAGGTTGGCCTGCTCCTGCGTCGGGGCGTACACGGGCCGGGCGCGGTAGGCGAAGCTCAGCGAGAAGCCGACCCCGGCCGCCATCACGGCGAACCCGGCGACGAACAGCAGGCCGCGCGTCACCCACTCGGTGCGGAGCACCTCGAGGTAGCCGAGCTGCGAGAACCACATGACCTCGGTCCACACCTGCGCGAGCACGAGCAGCACGACGACGAGCGCGGCGAGCGTGACGAGGGTCGGGACCAGCGGGCCGCGCCGGCGCGGCGCTGCGGGTCGGGGGCGGGGCGGGGAGGCGAAGGTCACGGCGTGGCGTTCCTCGTCGTCGGTCGGCGATGCGGGTCGGGCCCTCGGGAAGGCAGGAGCGCCCACCGTGGCAACGGGTCCGGGACGCCCCAGGTTCCCACACGGTGGGACGATGGTCGCGTGAGCACGCCTTCGACGCCCCCCGAGCCCACCGCCGCACCGCAGGAGCGCGCGACGCGCGCGCTCGCCGACGCCGTCCGCGAGATCGAGCACCACGTCGCGGGTGCCGGGTGGGACGCGCCCGTGCGGGTCTTCGCGCTCGTGCGCACCCAGGCGGCGCTCGCCGCCGAGCCGGGCCTCGCGCAGCAGCTCGCGTCCGAGGTCCTGGCCGCGGCGCAGGCGGACGACCAGCACCTCACGTCGATCGAGCAGGAGGGGGTGCCCGCCGCGCAGGACCTCGAGCGCCTCCTGGGCGGGCTGTCGTGGCCCACGACGGTCGACGGCGCGGCGGTCACGGTCGAGCGCGTCGTGCTGCCCCCCGGCGCGGAGGACGACCTGCCGTCCGACCCCGACGCCGCGCTCGCGGCGCTGCTGGCGCACCCGCAGCGCCAGGACGTGCGCCTCGCGGTGGGCGTGCTGCGCGACGGACCGGCGTGGTGCGCCGTGCGCACGCGCGCGCACGACGCCGACGACGCGGTCGGGCAGGGTCCGGACCTCGTCCCGGGCCTGGTCGAGGCCGTGCGGGCCACGCTGCTGTAGGCGTGCGGCGCCCGCCGGGTCAGCCCGCGGCGCAGGTCGGCAGGTCGTCCCCCGTGCCGGCACCGATCGCGACGAGCGCCTCACGCGCCTCGTGCAGCGTCGCGACCGGGACGACGCGCATGCCGCGGGGCACGTAGCCCACCACCTCGTCGCAGTTCCCGTCCGGTGCGAGGAACCACGCGGCGCCGTCGCGCGCCGCACCCGCGAGCTTCTGCCGGATCCCGCCGATGCGTCCGACCGCACCGGTGACGTCCATGGTCCCGGTGCCCGCGACCAGCTGGCCGTCGGCCTCGTCCTCGGGCGTCAGCAGGTCCACGATCCCGAGCGCGAACATCGTGCCGGCGCTCGGCCCCCCGATGCCCTCGATGTTGATCGTGACGTCCACCGGCAGGTCGAACGACGGGTCGATGTACACGCCGATCCGCGCACCCCCGTCCTCACGCTCACCGGTCACGATCGGGACGTCGACCTCGGCTCCGTGGCGCGTGACGGTGAGGGTCACGGTGGCCCCGGGCTCGAGCTCGCCGAGGCGTTCGACGAGCGTCTGGTACTCACGCAGCGGCGTGCCGTCCATCGCCGTGATGACGTCGCCCTGCTCGAGCCGTCCCTCGGCGTCCGTGCCCTCGACCGTCCCCGCCACGACGAGCGTCGCGGGCACCTCGTAGCCGAGCTCGGTGAGGGCGGCGACCGTCGCGTTCTCCTGCGAGGAGACCATGGCGCCGGCGTTCGACTCGTCGATCTGCTCGCGCGTGACGTCCTGCGGGTAGACGACCTCGACGGGCTGCACGACCGACGAGCGCGAGAACCACCCCTGCACCACGTTGGCGAGGTACGCGGGGTAGCCGGGCCCACCGGTGCCCGCGATCGTCGTGAGGCGGAGCTCCCCGCTCGACGGGTACGTCTGCGCACCCGCGACCTGGATCAGCGGCTCGCCGTCGACCTCACCCAGGACGTCCCGCGTCGGACCGGGGCCGTTGACGGCGTAGGGCGCGGGGAGGACCGCCAGCACGCCCGCGAGCACCGAGACCACGAGCATGGCGCCCGACAGCACGAACGCGCGCGGCGTCGCCGCCGGACGCACGGGGTCGGACGGCTCGTCGGCGTCGGAGGGGCCGACCGTCTGCTCGGGGTCTCGCACGGCACAGATCATCCACCACCTTCCCGTGCGCGCCGCGGGACGGGCGCCGGTCGCGTGTGCGCCGTGAGCGAACCCGGCGCAGCGCGGCGGGTGGTCACACATCCGGCGCGGTTACCGTGAGACCTCCCCGGCAGCGCCAGGAGGCACGCATGAGCCCCGACGTCCCTTCCACCGACGGCCCCGACGGGGCCGGCCCCCAGCAGTGGGAGCAGATGCTCCGCGCGATGCTCGGCCCCGCGGCCGACGACGCGATCCGTGAGATGCGTGAGCTGGGCGTCGACCCCGCGGCGATGGCCGCCGCGTCAGGGCTGCCCGCCGACCCGGCGGCCCTGCAGCAGGCGCTCGCGCAGGTGCAACGCATGCTCGCGACGTCGGGCGACCAGCCGGTGAACTGGCAGATGGCGCACGACCTGGCGCGGCAGCAGGCGTCCGTCGGTGGCGACCCGTCACTCGCACCGGCGCAGGTCAAGGAGGTGCGCGACGCGCTGTCCGTGGCCGAGCTGTGGCTCGACGCCGCGACCGAGCTGCCGCCCTCGACGGGCACCACGCACGCGTGGAGCCGCGCCGAGTGGGTCGAGGCGACCCTGCCGACGTGGCGCGTGCTCACCGAGCCGGTCGCGACGTCGCTCTCGACCGCGCTCGCCGACGCGCTCGGTCCGGCGTTCGGGGAGCTGGGGGGTGCGCTGCCCGGCGGCCTGGGCGCGGGGCTGCCC
>NZ_LNTD01000042.1 GCF_001462455.1 Cellulomonas sp. B6 | reverse complement strand
GTCAGGCGAGGTCGAGGGCGGACGCGGACGCGAGGAGCTCGTCGACGACCGCCGCGACCGTGGGGCGGGGCTCGTGGCGGGTCGCGCGGTGACGGGCGACGAGCCGGCGCGACCCCAGCCCGGGGACGGTCGCGACGGTGACGCCGTCGGGGAGCTCGCCCTGCAGCGCGAGCGCGGGCAGCATGCCGATGCCCTGCCCGGCGGCGACGAGCGCGAGCGCCACGTCGAAGTCGTAGTAGACGTGCCGCGTGGTGAGCGTGCCGACCTGCGCGGCGACGCGGGCGAGCGCGCGGGCGGCCGCCGTCCCGGGCTCCGACTCGAGCCACGTCGCACCGGCCAGGTCGGACAGCTGCGTGGGCACGGCGACCTGCGGCGGCAGCACGAGGCGCCACGGCTCCTCGAGGAGCACGACGTCACGCTGCCCGCGGGGCGTGTGCGCGTCGGCGTCCTCGTCGCGCTCGATGAGCACGACGTCCGCGTCGCCCTCGCGCAGGCGGCGCAGCGCGTCGGTCGCGTCGCGCTCCTCGACCACGAGGTCGACGCCGGGGTGGTGCTCGGCGAGCGACGCGAGCGCGGGGGCGACCACGGCGCGCAGCGCGGTCTGGAACCCGGCGACGGTGACGCGCCCGGCGAGCTCGCCGCCCAGCGCGGCGAGCGCCTTGCGGGCCTCGACGAGCTCACCCTCGATGCGCTCGGCGGCGTCGGCGAGGACGCGCCCGGCGGCCGTGAGGGTCGCGCCGCGGGGGCCGCGGTCGAGCACGGCGACGCCCTCCTCGGCCTCGAGCCGGGCGATCTGCTGGGACACCGCCGACGGCGTCACGCGCAGCACGTCGGCGGCCGCGAGGACGCCGCCCGCGCGGTGGACGGCGAGCAGCACGGCGAGGCGTCGGGGGTCGGTCGTCACCCGCTCAGACTAGTTCAGTTGTACTGAACCCCTGGTGCAGAAGAGTTCGATTGTGCTGAACCCGAGGCGGACGCACACTGGTGTCACCGCGCGGGCCACGGCCACGCCGACCACGCGGTTCCCCCACCCCTCTGCTCGTTGTTCGGAGTACGCCCGTGTCCGCATTCGTCACCGCGCTCGGCTGGCTCGGCGCGGTCACGTGCCTCGTCGCCTACGTCCTCGTCACGCGCGGCACCTGGGCACCGTCCTCCGGTCGTTACCAGCTCGCCAACGTCGTGTCCGGGGCCCTCATGGGCACGGTCGCCGCCGCGAGCGGCGTGTGGCCGTCGTTCGTCACCAACCTCGTGTGGGGCGTCGTCGGGCTGCACGCCGTGGTCGTCGCGCTGCGGCGACGTGCGCGCCGACGGGCGGAGGCGCGCGACGCCGTCGTGACGCTGCCGACCACGGCCCCCACGACCCTCACGCCGGCCGTGCCCGTGGTCGTCGACCTCGCCGCCTGACGCCGACGCACCGGACGCCGGCCCTCAGCCGCTCGTGACCGCCACGGCGGCGGCGCGCTCGGACGCCGTCGGGCGCCACATCGCCATCGGGGCGGCGCCCGGGAGACCGCGGACGGGCGCGACGTCGACGAACCCGTGGCGCCGGTAGAGCCGCCGGTTCCGCTCGGTCGAGGACTCGAGGTAGGCGGGCACGTCCCGCGCGTCGGCGTGCGCGAGGCGCGCGGTGAGCAGGGCGGCGCCGACGCCGAGTCCGCGGGCGGCGCCGGTCACGCCGATCCACTCGAGGTACCAGTGGGGGCGCCGGGGGCGGTGGCGGTCCATGACGCGCTTGGCGTGCGCGGCCCGCAGCAGGCCCGTGGGCCCGCCCGCGCGCAGCAGGTGGGGCAGCCGGGCCGCGAGCCGCGCGATGCTGACGGGCGCGCCGGGCGCCTCCCAGCACGCGACGCCGAGCACGTCGGGGTCACCCGCGCGGCGCGCGAGGTCGACCGTCCCGTCGGCGACGGCCGGCGCCAGCAGCGCGGTGAGCAGGTGCCGCAGGCGTGCGTCCCGGTCGTCGGTCGCCCCGCCGACGACCACCGACATCACGGGGTCGGTGACGAAGACGTCGGCGAGCAGGTCGACGGTGGCGGGCAGGTCGCCGGGTGCGGCGGGGGCGATGACGATCACGGGTCCTCCTCGTGCCGGGCGCTGCGGGACCTCACCGTACGTCGATCTTGGCCAGATGACCAAGTCATGCGGCCAAGATTCTCGGTACGCTCACCGGATGAGCACCGGACCCACCGCAGGGACGCACCGACCCGCCGACGAACGCCGTGCGCAGCTGCTCGACGCCGCGGTCGAGGTGCTGCGCGAGCGCGGGCTGGCCGGACTGACGACCCGCGCCGTGACGACCCGGGCCGGCGTGCCGCACGGGATCTTCCACTACGCGTTCGGCTCCAAGGCGGCCCTGGTCCGGGCGCTCGTCGACCGCGAGCTCAGCGGCGCCGCCGCCGCGTGGGGTGCCGCGGTCGAGAGCGACGACGTGCCCACCGCGCTGCGGCAGGCGCTGCTCGCGCAGCTCGACATCGTGCGCGCCGACCCCGAGCGGGACGCGTACCTCACCGAGCTCGTCCGGGTCGCGCAGGACGACGCGGGCACCCGCCCCGCGCTGTGGGAGCAGGACCGCTACCGGGCCGAGGTCGAGCACCGGCTCGCGTCCTGGTCCCACGACGCCGGGGTCGTCTGGGTCGCGCCGGTCGCCGAGGTCGCGTCGCTCGTGCTCAGCGCGACCGACGGCGTCGTCCGCGCCTGGGTGGTCGACCGCGACGACCGGCGCGCGGAGACCTCCGTCGACCTGCTCGCGCGCGCCGTCGCCTCGCTCGCGCGCCCGGCCTGAGCGACCGACGACGGGCCACCCGCCTCGGGCCTGACACCCGTCGCGCGATGGGACCGAGCTACCCGACATGCCCTCTGACCTGCTGTGACGCATGCGTGACAGGGTGGGCATAGCGCAACGGTGCGGGGGTCTGCGTGATGTTTCACCCCCTCCGAACCGCCCACAACACGGCCGTTCGGATGATTCCTCCCCAACCTGGACAGAAGTTCACCAAACGACGCGCGGATGCCTCTATTGTCCGATACGCCCGATGCCGCGTTCCTCGCGCCGGGTGCCCGTCCATCCGTCCATGGCCGAGGAGTCGTCCCCCCGTGAACCGCCGCCTGTCCGTCGTCCTGCTGTCCGCCGCTCTCGTCGTCGCCCCCGCCGCCACGGCCTCCGCCCACGACCCGTGGAACCCCGGCAAGCCCGGGTACTCCGCGTCGTGGGGCAAGGACAAGGGGAAGCCCGCCCCGGGTCAGGGGGACCTGTGCGGGGGCCGGAAGGCCGGTGACGTCATCCCGTGGTCGGCCTACACCTGCGAGAAGGCGACCGGCTACTTCCTGTACCAGAAGCTCGACCCCTCGAAGCGGGCGAGCTGGAACAACAGCGGCCCGCAGCACCGCGTGATGCTGCACGACGTGTGGGCCTGGCCGACGGCGGACGGGTCCGCGCGCAACGGCGCCTCGGGCTTCCTCCCGAAGGACGCCGTGGTCCGCGAGCTCGTGCTGGACGCCGAGGACACCGCGGCGGTCTGCGCGGCCCCCGACGCGTTCGGCCTCCAGGTCGACCTCATCGGCAACCAGAAGGCCGGTGAGCGGCGCGACCTGACGGAGGTCATGCCGACCGTCATCACGCCGCCGGACGGCGGCTTCGGTGCCAACACGCTTGCGGCCTACGGGCACTACGACGTCACACGCGTCGTCGACGTCACCGCCCTGTGCACCCCGACCGCGCCGCGACCCGGACCGGGCGAGGAGCCGACGCCCGCCCCGACGCCGGAGCCGACCCAGGAGCCCACGCCGGAGCCGACCCAGGAGCCCACGC
>NZ_LNTD01000041.1 GCF_001462455.1 Cellulomonas sp. B6 | reverse complement strand
GTCGGGGTCGGCGCCGACGAGGTGCGCGAGTTCCGCGCCGACGCGGGGCGCGGCGTGAGCGGCGTGGTCCGCACCGCGCACAGCGGCGTCGCGCTCGCACGGCGCGTGCTCGTGGGCCGGCGTGGCTGGCTCGAGGAGCAGGGCGTCCGCACCGACGACGTCGCGGCGGCGGTCGACGCGGCCGAGGCCGACGGCGCGACCGCGGTGGTCGCGGCGTGGGACGGCCGGGCGCGCGGCGTGCTGGTGCTGCGCGACCCGGTGAAGCCGACGTCGACCGACGCGGTGCGCGAGCTGCGCGCGCTGGGCCTGCGCCCCGTGCTGCTCACGGGCGACAACCGGGGCGCCGCGCTCGCGACGGCCCGCGCCGTCGGGATCGCCGACGCGGACGTCGTCGCGCAGGTCATGCCGGACGAGAAGGTCGCGGCGGTCGAGCGACTGCAGGCCGGCGGTGCGCGCGTCGCGATGGTCGGCGACGGCGTGAACGACGCCGCGGCGCTCGCGACGGCGGACCTGGGCCTGGCGATGGGCACGGGCACCGACGTCGCGATCGAGGCGGCCGACCTCACGCTCGTGCGCGGCGACCTGGCGTCCGCACCGCAGGCGATCCGGCTGTCGCGGCGCACGCTGCGGGTGATCCGGCAGAACCTGTTCTGGGCGTTCGCGTACAACGTCGCGGCGATCCCGCTCGCGGCGCTGGGCCTGCTCAACCCGATGATCGCGGGTGCGGCGATGGCGTTCTCGTCGGTGCTGGTGGTGTCGAACTCGCTGCGGCTGCGTCGCTTCGCGTGACGTCCACGGCGAGACGTCCCGCGTGACTGACGCGGTGTGACGGATGCGGCCCCCGGCGGTGGTGACACCGTCGGGGGCCGCGGACTATCATCGCTCTATGACGATGACATCTGCTGAGGACGATGAGGGCGTCTGGAGCACCGACGCCGGTCTCACCGCCCCGACGGCCGCACTGTTCCGCGCGCTGGGCGAGCCCGCACGCCTCACCCTGCTGCGCCACCTGTTCACGGGTGAGCACCAGGTCCGCGAGCTCACCGACCACCTCGGGCTCGCGCAGAGCACCGTCAGCGCGCACCTCGCGTGCCTGCGCGACTGCGGGCTCGTCACCGTCCGGCAGCGCGGGCGCGCCTCGATCTACGCGATCGCCGACCCCGCGCGCCTCGCCGGGCTCATCGCCGCCGCCGAGTCGCTGCTCGACGCAGGCCCGCACCCCGACGAGTGCGCGCACCTCGCGGGGGCCGACCGGTGAGCCACGGCCACGACCACGCGCACGGCGGCACCGACCACCGCGGGCGCCTCGCCGTCGCGTTCGGGCTCACCGCGACCGTGCTGGTCGCGCAGGCCGTCGGCGCGTACCTCACCGGCAGCCTCGCCCTGCTGGTCGACACCGCGCACATGCTCACCGACACCGCGGGCCTGCTCATGGCGCTCGTCGCGGCGCAGCTCACGCGACGCCCGGCGACCGCGCGGCGCACCTGGGGGTACCGCCGCGCCGAGGTGCTCGCGGCGCTCGCGCAGTCGGCCGTGCTGCTCGCGGTCGGCGTGTACGTGCTGGTCGAGGGCGTGCGTCGCCTCACGGCGCCGCCCGAGGTGCCGTCGACCGAGCTCGTGGTGTTCGGCGTGATCGGCCTCGTGGCCAACGTCGTGTCGCTCACCGTGCTCGCGGGCGGGCGCTCGTCGGGCTTCAACATGCGCGCGGCGTTCCTCGAGGTCCTCAACGACGCGCTGGGGTCGGTCGGCGTGATCGTCGCCGCGATCGTCATCGCGACGACCGGCTGGCAGCAGGCCGACGCGGTCGCGGGCCTGCTCATCGGCGTGCTGATCGTGCCGCGCGCCGCGCGGCTGCTGCGCGAGACGGCGTCGGTGCTGCTCGAGTCGACCCCGCCCGGGCTCGACCTGGACGACGTGCGCGCGCACCTGCTCGAGGTCGACCACGTGCTCGACGTGCACGACCTGCACGCGTCGCTCGTCGCGACGGGCCTGCCGGTGGTCACGGCGCACGTGGTGGTGGACGACTCGTGCTTCGGCGACGGGCACGGCCCGCGGATCCTCGACCAGCTGCAGGAGTGCCTGGCGACGCACTTCGAGGTGTCGGTCGCGCACTCGACGTTCCAGATCGAGCCCGCGTCGCACCGGACGCACGAGTTCCTCGGGCACGCCTGACGGCCGGACGGGTGACGGCCGGAGGTCCCGTGCCGGACGCCGCGGGGCGCTGCTAAAGTGATATCACTTTGATAGCGCGCCGCGGCGCCCGTCCCCCGGAGGTCCCCATGCCCGACACCGCCCCGCCGCAGGAGTCCGTCGGAGGCGACCCCAGCGGCCGTCCCGTCGGCCACGCCGGCGCCCGCGTCGACGTCGCCGAGCGGTCCGCGTGGTCCACCGGCGCCGGCGGGGCCGTCATCGCGCTGCTGTTCGTGCTCGTCGCCGTCGCCGGCGCGATCCTGCTGTTCATGGAGGCCGAGGCCAGCGGCGTCGACGCGCTCGGGTTCCTCGGCGCCCTGTGCGTCGGCGCCGCGGTGCTGCTGCTCAGCGGGCTCGCCGTCATCAGCCCCGGGCAGACCCGCGTCGTGCAGCTCTTCGGCCGCTACGTCGGCACCGTGCGCCGCACCGGACTGGTGCTCACCATCCCCCTGACGACGCGCAAGAACGTCTCGGTGCGCGTGCGCAACTTCGAGACCAACGAGCTCAAGGTCAACGACGCCGACGGCAACCCCATCAACATCGCCGCGATCGTCGTGTGGCAGGTCGCCGACACCGCCACCGCGACATTCGCGGTCGAGGACTACGCCGACTTCGTGCGCGTGCAGTCCGAGTCGGCCCTGCGCCACGTCGCGATGTCCCACCCGTACGACCACGCCGACGACGGCGAGACGTCGCTGCGCGGCGCGACCGACGTCATCTCCGCCGAGATCGCGGCCGAGGTCGCCGCGCGCGTCGTCATCGCGGGCATCGAGGTCATCGAGGCGCGCATCTCCAACCTCGCGTACGCCCCCGAGATCGCGCAGGCCATGCTGCAGCGCCAGCAGGCCGGCGCGATCATCGCGGCCCGCGAGCGCATGCAGGTGCTGCTGCGCCTCGACCCCGCGGTGCACGACGCGGTCGCGCGGTGGGCCGCCGACGACCTGCGCAGCGTCAACGCGCAGATCGACCTGCTGCTGCGCCGTGCCCTCACCGACGCGGGGCGCATGCCCCACGCGGCGTCCGACCCCCCGCGCCGCGGCCGCCCGCCCCGCACGGGCTGACCGACACCGGCGGACCGACACCGCCGAGTGCGCCACATCGCGACCGAGTGCGGGTGTTGCTTCACCCGCACTCGACGGCGATCTGGCGCACTCGGCGGCGTGGGGCCACGCCGCGGGCGTCAGCGGAAGCGGCGGCCCTCGTCGCGGCGGACCGCGACGACCGCGAGCACCGCGAGCACCACGGTCCACCCGAGCAGCACGGGCACCGCGAGCGCGCTCGCGTCGACGCCGGACGTCACCTGCACGACGAGGTCGCGCGCGGCCCGCGACGGCAGCGCCTGCGACAGTGCGTCGAGCCAGCGCGGGAAGACCTCGGGCGGCATGAACAGGCCGCCGGCGAACGCGAGCGGGAACAGCGTGCACTGGACCACGGCGAGCGCGGCCTTGCTGGACAGCGCGTACCCGATCGCCATGCCGAGCAGCGTGAACGGCACCGCGACGGCCGCGACCATGACGACCGCGCCGAGCGCCTGCAGCGGCGTGAGCGTCGCGGCCGTGAACACGGCGCCGACGACGACGAGCGGCACGAGCGCGAGGTAGCACCACACGAGCCCGTTGAGCACGCGCCCGGCGAGCCGCGGCCCGGGCCGCGCGGGCAGCGCGCGCACGAACGTGTCGAAGGGCTGCGCACGGTCCTCGGCGACGCCCGTGCCGTGCGTGAACAGGCACGACGACATGACGGCGAACGTCGCGAGCTGTGCGACGGCGGCGGTCGAGATCGCCGGGTCGGACGTGATCGCGTCCTGCGGGATGACGAAGAACAGCAGCGCGAGCGTCGGGAACAGCAGGTTGCCGATGACGGCGATCGGCACGCGCACGGTCTCGAGGAACTGGTACCGCGCGTGCAGCCACGCGAGCGACGCCCAGGAGCGCAGCGCGGGCGGGGCGGTGCGAGACGCGACGGGTGCGGTGGTCGTGCTCATCGGGCCACCTCCGTGGCGGTCGGGTCGGTCGCGGCGGCGGACGCCGGGGCGGGGGTCGCGGCGGCGGACGACGCGCCGTGCTCCGCGGACGACGTGAGGGACAGGAACGCCTCCTCGAGGGACGCGCCGCGCACCTCGAGGTCGTGGAACGGCACGGCCCGCTCGACGAGGGCTCGCACGCACACGTCGGCGTCGGCCGCGACCAGCGTGGCGCGCACGCCGCCGCGCGGGTCGGGCACCTCGGTGACGTCGTGCACGCCGGGCAGGCCCGCGAGCGCGGCGCCGGCGCCCACCGGGACGGTGAGGGTCACGCGCCGCACGGACACGAGGTCGAGCACGCGGGCCAGCGTGTCGTCGGCGATCACCCGGCCGCCGCCGACCACGACGACGCGCTGCGCGAGCGCCTCGATCTCCTCGAGGTAGTGGCTCGTGACGATGACGGTCGCACCGTCCGCGTGGTAGTCGCGCAGCGCCTGCCAGAGCACGTGCCGCGCCTCGACGTCGAGGCCCGTGGTGGGCTCGTCGAGCAGCACGAGCCGCGGACGGCCGACGAGCGAGAGCCCGACCGCGAGGCGGCGCTTCTGCCCGCCGGACAGCGCACCGGTCTGCCGGTCGGCGAGGTCCTCGAGCGCGAACCGCGCGAGCACCTCCGAGCGCGGCATGGGGTCGGCGAAGTGCCCAGCGACGAAGTCGACGACCTCGCGCACCTTGAGCGTGTCGGGCAGGCCGGTCTCCTGCGGCGTGGTCCCCAGCGACGTGCGGGACGCGGGGTCGCGCGGGTCGCCGCCGAAGAGCCGCACGGTGCCCGCGTCGGGCGTGCGCAGGCCGGCGAGGAGCGAGAGCAGCGTCGTCTTGCCGGCGCCGTTGGGGCCGAGCAGCCCGACGATCTCGCCGTGGTCGACGCGCAGGCTGACGTCGTCGAGCGCGGTGACGTCGCCGAAGCGTCGCGTCACGTGGTCGACGAGGACGGGCGGGGCGGTGTCGGTGGTCATCACTGTGCTCCCTTGAGCAGCTGGGCGAGGGTCTGCGTGTAGCGCTCGAACGCGGTGCGCCCGGCGGGGCTGAGCTCGACGTAGGTGGCGGGCGTGCGCCCGACGTGCGTCTTGGTCTGGCTGACGTACCCGGCGTCCTCGAGGCGTCGCAGGTGCGTGGACAGGTTCCCGGCGGTCATGTCGAGCAGCTTCTGCAGCCGGGGGAAGGCGATGCGGTCGCCGCGGTCGAGCGCGGCGAGCGTGGCGACGACCCGCAGCCGGGACGCCGAGTGGATGACGGGGTCGAGGTCGGGCTCGGTCACGGGTGCCGCCAGCGCCGGACCGCCGTGAACGCCGCGCCGAGGAGCATGCCGCCGCCCCCGGCGCCGGCCATGACGAGGTACCCCTCGGGCATCCCGACGACGCTCGCGGCGGCGCCGGTGACGACGAGCCAGACGCCGAGCGCGTAGAACGGCCCGACGCGCCAGAGCGTGCCGCCGGCCATGTAGAGCAGGCCGACGACGAGGCACGCGACGCCGTTGGCGACGACCGCGACCACCTGCGGCGGTGCGCCGGCGTTGACGACGCCGGCGACGATGGCGCTCTGCGCGGCGAACCCGAGGAACCAGGACCAGCCGTACATGGCGCCGACGGTGCGGCTGGTGCCGCGCACGCCGCGCGAGCGGCGCACGAGGTGGACGACGGTGACGACCATCGCGGTGGCCATGAGGAGCCCGAAGACGCCGCCGGCGGGGCCGGACGTGGTGCCGGTGGACGACCCGCTCGCGGACCACCACTGCACGAGGTACCCGACGACCCACGCGGCACCCCAGACGCCGAAGAGCACGCGCTCGTCGACCTCCGAGTCGCGGACACGGCGCGCCTGGGCGGCGACGATGTCGAGCCCCGCGCGGGGGTCGAGCGGGGCGTCGTCGTCCGTGGGGACGGGCGGGACGGTCACGTGCGCTCCTTTGGTTTGCGTTGCAAAGCACTTTGCTCGCTCGGCGTCGTCCGCGTCAAGTCCCGCACCCGCCCCGGCTCGCGGGTCCAGCGGACGTCCAGCACGCGCGCAGCCCCGCGCCCTACGCTGCCGACGTGCACAGCGACGACGAGCGGGCCCCTGACGCGACGCCGACGACCACGCGCGGCACGACCACCGGCGCGCCCGCTCCCGGCGAGCGCGCCGTACGCCGCCGCCTGGGAACGGAGGTCTGGATCGTCCTGGGCCTCTCGCTGGGCAAGTCCGCCGTGTACGCGGTCGTGTCGCTCGTCGCGAAGCTCACCGCCGGCCCGCCCCTGGCGTCGCAGACCGCGACGCTCAACGCGAGCCAGTCGCCGCGGCCCTACCTCGACCTCACCTACCAGCTGCTGTCGATCGGGTTCGTGCTGGTGCCGGTCGCGCTGGCGCTCTACCTGCTGTCGGCGAACGGCCGCTCGGCGACGCGCCGCATCGGTCTCGACGGCCGGCGGCCGCTGCGCGACCTCGGCATCGGCGTGGCACTGGCGGCAGTCATCGGCATCCCGGGCCTCGGGCTCTACGCGGCGGGGCGCGCGCTGGGCGTCACGGTCGACGTGCAGGCCGCGGCCCTGAACGCCGCGTGGTGGACCGTGCCCGTGCTGATCCTCGCGGCGCTGCAGAACGCGCTGCTCGAGGAGGTCGTCGTCGTCGGGTACCTCATGGAGCGCCTGCGCGAGCTGCGCTGGAGCACACCGGCGATCATCGCGGCGAGCGCGCTGCTGCGCGGGTCCTACCACCTCTACCAGGGGTGGGGGCCGTTCGTCGGGAACGTCGTCATGGGCGTCGTGTTCGCCGAGTACTACCGCCGCCGACGGCGCGTGATGCCGCTCGTCGTCGCGCACACCGTGCTCGACGTGGTCGCGTTCGTGGGCTACACGCTGCTGCCCGCCTCGTGGCTCGCCGCCTTCGGGGTCGGCTGACCCTCGGCGGCGGCGTGCGCGGCGGGTGCGCCGCGTCAGGCGGCCGCGGACTCCCGCCCCAGCGCCCGCACGACGGACCGCACCGCGAAGCCGCTCACGACGTTGAGCGCACCGCCCGCGAACGCGAACAACCCGAGCACGACGCCGAACAGCGCGAGCGACACCTGCGGGCGGGCGACCAGCAGGACCCCGAACAGGGTGCACACGAGGCCGAACGCGAGCGGCCAGTGCCACCCGGCGTCGCGCGCCCGTGAGAGCGCGACGGCCGCGATGATCGAGATCACCCCGAGCACCAGCAGCCACGCGGCGAGCAGGAAGAACAGGACGCGCGCGGTCGGCCCGGGCCACAGCACCACGACGACGCCCACGGCGAGGCCGGCGAGCCCCTCGACGACCCACCACGTCCACCCGGGCACGCCCCGGTTCGCCAGGCCCTGCACGACCGCGACGACGCCGTCGACCATCGCGAAGACGCCGAAGAGCCAGACGATCGCGGCGACCGACGCCGCGGGCTGCGCGAGCAGCAGCAGGCCGAGCAGGAGCAGCAGGACGCCGCGCAGGACGGGCAGCCACCACATCGTGCGCAGCGTGCGGGTGACCTGGGCGGTGACGTCGTCGACCATGGTGTCCTCCTCGCGGGACGAGCCCGCCGGAGGTGGCGCGACGGGCTCGCGACGGCACCCCTGCGCCGACGGTAGCGCCGGAGCGTCGCGACGGCGCGACGAAGCGGGACCGGTCAGGCCTCGCGGCGCCGGCCGCCGTGCTTGCGGTGCACGGCCTGCTTGCTGACGCCGAGCATCGCGGCGATCGCGACCCAGGACGCGCCGGACGTCCGGGCACGGCGCACGGCGACGGCCTCCCGGCGCTCGACCTCGCGGCGCAGCGCGGTCAGCGCGCCCAGCGCGCGCAGCGGATCGTCGTCCTCGGCACGGGCCACCAGGGCGGACATGTCGACCTCCTCGGTCACGGGGCTCCCTCGGTCGGGCGAGCAACATCGTCAACACATGTTGACACTCCGTACCACGAACGTCAACACATGTTGACCCCCGGGGTGGAGACCGACCCGCGCGACACCGTCCGGAAGGTGGAGGCCCGGCACGGGCCCGCTGCCTACACTCGCAAGCATGCCGAGCTCGCCGACGTCCGCACCTGACGGTGCCGTCGGTCGCCCCTCCCCCGACACCACGCCCACGGCGGCGGTCCGTGCGGTGCGCGCGACGGTCGACGTGCAGGACGTCCGCACGCCGCGCGTGCACCACCCCAGCGCGCTCCTCGGCGCGGGCGTCACGACCCTCGGCGCGGCGCTCGTCGTGGTCCTCGCGACGTACGCGCAGAACACCACCACCGGCGTCGCCGAGGACGTCCAGGGGTTCGCCGACCTGCTGCGCAACGTGCTGTTCGTGCCCGTCAACGTGCTCGTCGGCTTCACGACCGTCGTCGTGCCGATCGCCGTGCTCACCGAGCTCGCGCTGCGCCGGCTGGGTCGCCAGCTGCTGCAGTCCGTGCTCGCGGCCGTCGGCGCGATGCTGCTCGTGTCCGCGCTGTACTGGACCTTCCACACGTTCGGGTCGCAGACCCTCGTGCAGGGGCTGTCCGTCCGGCTGCGCGGCGAGTGGACCCTCACGATCCCCGAGTACTCGGCCATGCTCACGGCGCTGCTCACGGTCGCCGGGCCGCGGACGCGGCGCCGCACCGTCCGCTGGTCGTGGAACCTGCTGTGGGTCACCACGGGCGTCGTGCTCGTCACCGCCGCCGCGTCGCTGCCCGGCATCGCCCTCGCGCTGCTCGTCGGACGCATCGCCGGCCTCGGCGTGCAGTACCTGGGAGGCGTCGACCCCGAGCGCGCGTACGGCGCGACGCTGCTCGCCGGCATCCGCCGCGCGGGGGTCGAGCCCGTGGCCGTCGTGCGCGTGCCCGACCCCGTGCTCGAGGCCGACGGCGACGCCGCCACCGCTGCCGCCGTCGCCGAGCTGCCGCCGGCCACGCCCGCGCGGCGCGCACTCGCGCGCGCCTCGGCCGACCGGCTCTACCGCGTCACGACCGCCGACGGGCGCGATCTCGACCTGCTGGTGTACGACGGCGACCGGCAGGTCGTCGGCATGCTCACGCGCCTGTGGCGCAGCCTGCGCCTGCGCGGCATCGAGGGACGCTCGGCGCTGTCGCTGCGCCAGGCCACCGAGCGCGCGGCGCTGCTGTCCTACGCCGCGAGCGCCGCGGGCGTGCGGACGCCCCAGCTGCTGAGCGTGTCCGAGGCCGAGGACTCGATGTTCCTGCTGCAGGCCGGCACCGCCGACGCGGTCCCGCTGTCCGAGCTCGACGCCGACGACGTCGACGACGACGTGCTGCGCGCGATCTGGGCGCAGCTGCGCCTGGCCCACCGCGCCGGGATCGCGCACCGCGCGCTCACGTCCGAGGTCGTGCTCGTGCAGCGCACCCCCGACGGCCCGCGCGTGTGGATCACCGCCTGGGACCAGGGCGACGTCGCCGCGAGCGAGCTCGCACGACGCCTCGACACCACGCAGCTCGTCGCGCTCCTCGCGCTGCGCGTCGGCGCCGCCCGCGCGCTCGACTCGGCGACCGCCGTGCTGCCGGCCGCCGAGACCGAGTCCATCGGCCCGCTGCTGCAGACCGTCACGCTCCCGCGGCACACGCGCGAGGAGATGCGGGCGCACAAGGAGGTGCTGGCCGAGCTCCGGTCGGCGCTGGTCGCGCGGCTGCCCGAGGCCGACGTGCAGCCGCAGCAGCTCGTGCGGTTCGGCGCCCGCACCATCCTGACGATCCTGCTCACGGTCGTCGCCGTGTTCGTCATCCTCACGACCATCAACATCCGCGACATCGGGCCCGTGCTCGCCGAGAGCGACTGGCGGTTCTCCGCGCTCGCGTTCGCGCTCGGGCTCCTCACGCTCGTGGGCGCGGCGCTCGCGTTCGTCGCGTTCTCCCCCGTCAGGCTGCCGGTCTGGCGCGCGACGCTCGTGCAGACCGCCGCGACGTTCGTCGCGCTCGCCGCGCCGGCCGGCATCGGCCCCGCGGCCCTGAACCTGCGGATGCTGACGCGCCGCGGCGTGAGCGGCACCCTCGCCGGTGCGACCGTCGCACTGGTCCAGGTCAGCCAGTTCATCACGACGCTCGTGCTGCTCCTCGCGCTGACCGTGACGTCCGGCCTGCACTCCCCGACGCCGTTGTCGGTGCCGCCCGCCGCGCTCGTCGCCATCGCGGTGGTCGCCGCGGGCGTCGGCATCGCGCTGCTCTTCCCCGGCATCCGCGCGTGGGTGCAGCGCGCGGTCGGGCCGACCGTGCGCCAGACCCTGCCGCGCCTCATCGAGGTGCTCGGGCAGCCGTGGCGGCTCACGCTCGCCGTCGGCGGCAACGTGCTCATGACGATGGGCTACGTGCTCGCGTTCGACGCGTGCCTCGCCGCGCTCGGTCAGGACGCGTCGCTCGTGCAGGTCGCGCTCGTCTACCTCACGGGCAACACCGCGGGCTCCGTGATCCCCACGCCCGGCGGCATCGGCACGGTCGAGTCGGCGCTCGCCGTGAGCCTCTCCGGCATCACCGGCACGAACATCGGCGTCGCGTACACCGCGGCGCTATTGTTCCGCGTGCTCACCTTCTGGCTGCGCATCCCGTTCGGCTGGGTGGCCATGCGGTACCTGCAGCGCACCGGCGAGCTCTGACCCCGGCGGACGCAGGGCGTCAGGCGAGCGCCTTGGCCTTGAGCGTCGCGAACTCGTCCGGCGTGATCGTGCCCGCGTCGAGCAGCGCCTTGGCGCCCGCGATCTGCTCGGCGGGCGAGGCGGTCGCGACGTGCCGGATGTAGGCGTCCGTGTCGGCCCTGACCTGGTGCACCGCGGCGACCTGACGCTCGCTCATGCCCCGGCCGCGGGCCACGAGGTACACGAGCGCCGTGAGGAACGGGAAGGCGACCAGGAACAGCACCCACACCGCCTTCCACCAGCCGCTCAGCTCACGGTCACGGAACAGGTCCGTGAGGATCTGCCACAGGATCAGCAGGTAGGCGAAGAACAGGAACCAGAACAGCAGCACCAGGACCCAGTCCCAGAGCGAGTCGACGACGTCCACACCAGCCCCCCCAGGTGACGACCCACGCCGTTGTGGGCTCTTGCTGCGCAATCTAGGACCGCGCGACCCTGCCCGCCACCGCCGAGCACGAGGGACGTCCACCCCCGACGACGCGACCCCCGCACCGGCCGGGCCGGTGCGGGGGTCGTGGTGGTCGTACCCTGCGGACGCTCAGGCCGCGAGCGCGTCCCGCTGCAGGGGGACGATAGTCACCGCGGTCTCCAGGCGAGCCGCGATGGCGGCCCAGCGGGCGACGGGCAGGGAGTTGGTGCGAGCCTCGTACGGCTCGGCGGCGGAACCGCGCTGGTCCATGACGGAACCTCTCGTTCGGTAGCCCGGCTGACCGCGTGGGTCCCGTGGCTTTGCGTCCCCCCCTTGCGGAGGGTTTGCCGTTTCGCTGACAAGTCCGACATTAGACCGCTCACATGCTCCAGCGGTAGTGATCCGGGTCACCTGTCCAGGACAACGCCCGATTTCACCCGGTCGGCGGGCCCCGGCGACGGCGTGGCGCCCGGGACGACCCCCCGCACGCGCCTGCTGGACGGCCGTCCGGGTGACGAGGCACCGACACGTTCGGGCGCGCGACCGACACCGCACGGACCGCGGGCGCGACACGGAGTCCGACGCCGACACGCACGACGCCCCCGTGCACCTCGAGGGTGCACGGGGGCGTCGGTGCTACGGCGGCGCGGGTGGGGCCCCGGCCGCGTCGGGGATCAGCGGAAGGCGTCCTTGACGTCCTCGCCGGCCTGCTTGAGGTTGGCGGAGGTCTGCTGACCCTTGCCCTCGGCCTCGAGGCGCTCGTCGTCGGTGACCTTGCCCCAGGTCTCCTTCGCCTTCCCTGCGACCTCGTCGGCCTTGTTCTTGACCTTGTCGTCGGCACCCATCGCGGTCTCCCTTCGTCGGTACGACCTCGACGCTATGCGCCGTCCGGCGACCCCGCATCCGCAGCGGCGTCGCCGGCTGCCTCGTCGCGCAGCCGCGGCTCGGTGCGCCGCGCCGGTGCGAACCCCGACTTGTCGGCGTAGAACGCGCGGATGACGTCCATGTCCGCGCGCACGTCGCCCGTCAGCTCGAGCGTCGGCCCCAGCCCCGTCGTCATCGTCGTGCGGTCGACGTAGCCCAGCGTCACCGGCAGGCCCGTCGCGCGCGCGATCCGGTAGAAGCCCGACTTCCAGCCCGACCCCGAGCGCGTGCCCTCCGGCGTCACGACGAGGTAGAACCGCTCGCCCGCCCGGATGCGCGCCACGAGGTCGTCGACCAGCCCCGCAGGGTCGCGACGGTCGACCGGGATCCCGCCGAGCGCACGCATCAGCGGACCCGCGACCCCCCGGAACAGCGTGTGCTTGCCGAGCCACCGGAACGGCAGGCGCGCCTCCCACGCGATCGCGAGCATCAGCACGAAGTCCCAGTTGGACGTGTGCGGCGCGCCGATGAGGATGCCCGACCCGTCGCGCGGGACCCGCTCGGTGCGCAGCGTCCACCGGCTCACGCGCCAGAACCCGCCGGCCAGTGCGGACCGCACGCTCACGCGACCGCCCCCGGCGGCAGGTCGAGGTCGCGGCACAGCAGCAGCAGCGTCATGTCGTCCTTCGAGTCCGGGTCCTGGCAGTCCGCCATGACCTCGTCGATGTCCACGGGCACGGTCGGGTCGGGCCGGTCGAACGCGTCGACGAGCCGCTCGATCCCGTCCACCAGCGCGGTCGAGCGCGAGTCCACCAGCCCGTCGCTGTACAGCACGAGGCCCCCGCCGGGCTCGACGTGCAGGTGCGCGACCTGCGGGTCTCCCGAGCCGATGCCCACCGGCCGGTCCACGGGCACGTCCAGCAGCACCGCACCGCCCTCCGCGTCGAGCAGCAGCGGCCGCGGGTGCCCCGCCGCGCCCACGCACGCCTCGCCCGTCGCGGGGTCCACCGTCACGACGACCACGGTCGCCATGTCGTCCGGCATCGTGCGGCGCGCGAGCGCGTCGACGTCCCGCAGCACGTCGTGGACGTCCGCCCCGCGCAGCAGGTAGGCGCGCAAGGCGTTGCGCAGCTGCCCCATCGCCGCGGCCGCGCCCAGCCCGTGCCCCACGACGTCCCCCACGACGGCGGCCAGGCGGCCGTCGGGCAGCTCCAGCGCGTCGTACCAGTCGCCGCCGACGCGCCCGCCGGCGGCCGGGGCGTACCGCGCGTGCATCTGCCAGCCCGGCACCCGCGGCATCTCCCGCGGCAGCAGCGACAGCTGCACGGCGTGCGCCGCGGCCATCTGCCAGCGGTTGCGCAGGATGATGACCTCGAGCAGGCGGCTGCGCAGGTCGGCGGCCGCACGCACGTGCGCGGGCGCCCACGGCTCCGACCGGCCCCGCACGACCTCGCGCCAGCGGTCGAACGACCGCCGCGGGCTCAGGCGCACCTGGTCGCCCTCGAGACGTGCGATCGCCTTGTTCTGCGGGTCGCCACCCCAGTAGACGTCCCGCACCTGCTCGTGCCGCAGCCACACGACCACCTGGTCGTCCGGCAGGCGCAGCGCCAGCAGCCCCGCGACGTCGGGCAGCACCGCCGCGAGCTCGGGGTCCGAGTCCGCCAGGGCCGTGCGGGTGGTCACCGTGTCAGGACGCGCGAGCACCCACGCGCGCAGCGCGTCGACGTCGAGGTCGCGCGCGACGTCGCCCGCCGTCGCCGTCTGACCGTCGGCGACGACCACGAGACCGTGCGCCGGGACCACTGACAGCAGCCCCGGGTCGTCGCCCGTGAGCGCCTGCGCGAGCGCGCGGTCGTGGTCGCGCGCGACCGGGAGCACCTGCGCGATAGCCGCCTGCGCCTCGAGCTCACGCTCGAGCTCCCGGTCGTGGGCGCGCGCCACGAGGCGCAGCGACAGCACCGACCCGAGGAACTCCGCGGCCGCGCGCGTGCCGAACGGCACGGGGTGCGGCCCGGCGTAGTGGTGGCACGCGACCAGACCCCACAGCCGGCCGTCGTGCAGCAGCGAGATCGACATCGACGCGCGCACGCCCATGTTGGTCAGGTACTCGAGGTGCACGGGCGACACGCTGCGCAGCACCGACAGCGTGAGGTCCAGCGGCTCCCCCGACGCCGCGTCGAACGGCGGGACGATCGGCACCGGCGCGTACGCGACGTCGGGGATCGTGCGGATCCAGTTGGTCTCGTACAGCGCGCGCGCCTGCGGGGGGATGTCCGACGCCGGGTAGTGCAGCCCGAGGAACGCGTTGAGGTCCGCGCGGCGCGCCTCGGCGACGACCTCGCCGTTGTGGTCGTCGTCGAACCGGTAGACCATCACGCGGTCGAACCCCGTGAGGGTCCGGACCTCCTGCGCGGCGGCGTCGTACAGGTCCTCGAGCGTGCCGGCGCGGTTGAACCGCTCGAGCGCGCCGCGCACCGCCTGGTACGTGTTGGGGAACGAGAACGGCCGCGGCCCGTCGGCGGGCTCGAGCTCGACGGCGAGGAGCGTGCGCCCGCCCAGCGTGAGGCGGTGCAGCACGGCGTCGGACGGGACCGGTCCCGTCGCACCCGCGACCTGCACGTGCACGGGGTTGCGCACCCGCAGATCGTCGCCGTCGGCCAGGTGCGCGGCGAGCGCGGCCGCGGCGTCGGGCCCGAGCACGTCGGCCAGCGGCCGGTCCAGCGCGTCCGTCGCCGCGACGCCCGTGAGGACGACGACGTTCGCGGACACGTGCCGCACCACCAGGTCGGGCTCCGACACCACGAGCAGCACGCCGTGCGGCTGGACGGACCCGGGGATCCGGATGGGCTCGTCCGCGCAGGTGTCGAGGTCGACGACGGGAGCACCGCGGACGGCGGCCCCCGGGGCCCCGTGCGGGTCCGACCCGGGGAGCGGCGCGCCGGCGTCGTCGGTCATGCTCGCTCCCGTCCCCACGGCCGCGCGGCGCGTCCGTCCCGTCGGTGAACGGTAATCCATGCCGAACCCCGCGACGCGACGAACGAGGTGGTGCCACCCGGCACCGGACCGGGGTGCCGACGACGCCGCGTCGGACCGCGCGGCGCGTCAGGCGTCGAACGGCGCGTCGAGCCAGCAGGCGGGCGGCGGGACGTGCGCCTCGAGCTCCGCGAACAGGTCGTCCGGCAGCGGCACGGCGGCCGTCGCGAGCGTCTGCTCGACCCGCTCGGGCCGCGACATCCCGACGATCGTCGCCGCGAACCGCTCGTCACGCAGCGAGAACTGCAGCGCGGCCGTGCCGAGGTCCGTGCCGTGCGCGGCGCACACGTCCCGCATGCGTGCGACGGCGGCGAGCACCGGCCCGGGCGCCGGGCGGTAGCCGTACGTCGTCGGGCCGCCGTGCTGGTGCGCGAGGATGCCGCCGCCGTAGACGGCCGCGTTGAGCACGCCCATGCCGCGCTGCGCCGCCTCGTCGAGCAGCGCCCCCGCCGAGCGGTCGACCAACGTCCAGCGGTTGTGCACCAGCAGCACGTCGAACACGTCGAGCGCGAGGTACCGCGCCATCTCCTGCACGCGCCCGCCCGCCAGCCCGACCGCACCGACGACACCCTGCTCGCGCAGCTCGACGAGCGCCTCGACCGCACCGCCCGGGCCCGTGAGGTCGTCGAACTCGTGGAACTCGGGGTCGTGCAGGTGCACGAGCGGCAGGTGGTCCATGCCGAGGCGCTCGCGCGACTCGTCGACCGAGCGGCGCACGCGCTCGCCCGAGTAGTCGGCGCCGTCGGGGTCGACCTTCGTGGCGACGACGACCCCGTCCGGCACGCCGCCCGCGGCCGTGAGCGCCGCGCCGATGCGCCGCTCGCTCTCGCCGCCCGAGTAGCCGTTCGACGTGTCGACGAACCGCACGGGCGAGTGCAGCACGGCACGCACGGTGTCGATCCCGCGCTCGGGAGACACCTCCTGCCCGAACAGGTCCGGCATGCTGCCGAGCGGGCCGCCGCCCAGCGCGACGGCGCTGACGGTCAGCCCCGTCCCGGGCAGCGGGCGCATCCACCCCGGCGCTCCCGGCACGTGGCGTGCGGTCATGGATCGTCCCTCCCCCAGCGTCGCCGGCGACCCGGCGACCTCACCCGACGCGGCCGGCTCAGCCCGCGAGGAACGTCCGCAGCAGCGGACCGGCCGTCGTCGAACCGGCGTCGCCCTCGCCGACGAACACGGCGACCGCGAGATCACCCTGGACCGCGATCATCCACGCGTGGTTCCGCAGGTCGGCACCCTGCCCGAACTGCGCGGTCCCCGTCTTGGCGATCACCGGGTCGCCCGGGACGTCCGCGAGCACGCCACCGCCGCCCTGCGTGACCACGGCGCGCATCATGTCCTGCAGCGCACCGGCCTCGGCGGAGGTCAGCGGCGTGGCGTCGGGCAGCTCCGGGGCGTCGGAGGACGCCGTCGCCTCGTCGCCCGCCGGCTCGGCCGGGGTGGTCGCGGGCGTCACGAGCCGCGGGACGACGGTGCGCCCCGCCCCCACCGACGCCGCGACCGTCGCCATGCCCAGCGGCGAGGCGAGGACCTGCCCCTGGCCGATCACCGACGCGGCGTGCGCCGTGCCGTCGGCCTGGTCGGGCACCGTGCCGAGGAAGGCCGGGAACCCGAGGGCGGCTGCGGGCTCGAGACCCAGCGAGCGCGCCGCGGCGAGCAGCCCGGCCTGGTCCGCGAGGTCCCGCTGACCGATGAACGCCGTGTTGCACGAGTTCGCGAACGCCGTGCGGAAGGACACGTCACCCGTCGCGGCCACCGGGTAGCCGGGGAAGTTCTGGAACGTGCGCCCGTCGACCGTGGTCGTCGCCGGGCAGGTCACGGTCGAGTCGGGCGTCAGGCCCGCACGCAGGTAGGCCAGCGCGCTGACCACCTTGAACGTCGAGCCCGGCGCGTACTGCCCGACCGTGGCGGTCGACAGCCCCTCGCTGCCCGGTCCGCTCGCGGCGGCCAGCACGTCCCCGGTCGACGGGCGCACCGCCACGATCGCGGACGCGGACGCGACGCCGGACAGCACCTGCTCCGCGCGCTCCTGCAGCGCGACGTCGAGGGTCGTGCGCAGCGGCTCGCCGGCGACCGGGTCGACCTGCAGCAGCACGCGCTGCGCGCCGGAGTCCTGGGCGACGGCCGCGACCTGCACGCCGGGCGTGCCGCGCAGCTGCGCGTCGTACTGCCGCTGCAGGCCCGACAGCCCCACCGTGTCACCCGCGACGACGGCACCCTGCGACGCGTCGACGATCTCGGCGGTCGCGTCCCCGACCGACCCGAGGATCGCGCGCGCGAACGTGCGCGTCGGGGCGAGCGGGACCTCGTCGGCCACGACGTTCACGCCCGGCAGCGCGGCGAGCGCGGCGACGTCGTACGACGCGTCGGTGTCACGCACGACGATCGCCTCGACGAACGCCTTGGCGCCGGCCGACGCGACGCGCGACGCGTAGGCGTCCGGGTCCATCTCGAGCGCGGCTGCCAGGCCGCGCGCGGCGCCGTCGAGCTCGGCCTCGCCCACGCGGGTCTTGTCGATCCCGACCCGGTGCACCCGGCGCGGCTCGACGATCATGGCGTCGCCCTGCCCCAGCACCGGGCCGCGCTCGGCCGCGGTGCGTCGCACCGTGAGCCGCTCACCCTCGGTGAGGTCGGGCGCCAGCAGCGGCAGCGCCCAGCGCACGCGCCACGGCTGCGCGTCGTCGTCCTCGTCGCGCACGAGCTGCGCGGTCGCGGCGTACGTCCAGTCCTGGTCGGTCCAGGGCACGTCCCACGCGACGTCGAGGCGCGCGGTCGCGCTCTGCTCGTCGTCGGCGGTCGTGACGTCGCCGACCTCGACGGTCGCGGTCGCGTCCCCGAGCCCCTCGACGACGGCCGCGCGGGTCTCGGCCAGCGCGGCGGGCGCGGGCGCGTCGGCGGCGAGCGGCACGTCACCGAAGTCCCCCGACGCGAGCGCCGCAGCGAGCGCCTCGGCCGCCGGGCGGGCGTCCGGGGTGCCCGGCGCGCACGCCGCCACCGTCGTGGCGATCAGCGCGACGACGGCCGACGCCCCGCACCACCGCACCGTCCGCGTCTTCGCGGGCCAGGTCCCTGCTCGCACCGTCGTCCGTCCTCCTGTTCGCGACCCCGCGCACCCGGTCCCGTGCCGGTCCGACGCCGGTCCGCGGGCACGCCGCGCACGACGTCGTGCCGTACGCGCGGGGGTCGCCCCGAGCCTGGCACCCCGGTGCCACCAGGTGTGCGGTTTCGGGAGTGATCTTCACGCCACCTCCCCACCGCGGAAGCCCGTGCGAGCGGGCGTGTCCACCCCTGCGACCCCGGGTGTCCACGCCCGAGGCTTCCTGTTGCACCTGGACGCACGTCCGGTGAAGCATGCGTGCATGGACGCAGGGGGACGCCCAGGACCACGCTCGACCGACCCGCCGGACGCCGTCGGGCCGCTCGCACCACGCCACCGGGAGCAGGCCGCCGCGGTGCTCGCCGCCGCGCTCGCCGACGACCCCGGCTTCACGCACCTGCTGCCGGTGCGCACCCGTCGCGAGCGCGAGCTGCGCGAGGTCTACCGCATGACGCTGGCCGACGGCCTGCGGCACGGCCGCGTGCTCGCGACGACGCGCGGCGAGGAGGTGACGGGGGTGCTCGCGCTGTACGCGCCCGGCACCTACCCGATGACGGCCGGCCGCTGGCTGCGCCAGGCGGGCCGGGTCGTGCGCATCGCGGCGCGGGCGCGCGAGCACAGCCCGGGGATCATCCGGTTCGGCGACCTCACCGCGAAGGGGGTGCGCACCGACGCCTGGTACGTCGAGGCGTTCGGCGTGCGGCCGGACCTGCAGCGGGCCGGTCGTGGGAGCGCGCTCATGCGCGCGTTCCTGGCCGAGCTCGACGCCTCGGGGCTGCCGTCGTACCTCGAGACGACCAAGGAGGAGAACGTCGGCTACTACGTCGCGCGCGGGTACGTCGAGCAGCACGAGCCCGTGCCGCTCGCACCCGGCGGGCCGTTCATCTACCCGATGACACGGCCCGCACGGACGGCCGGCTGAGCCCGGCGCCGCGGGCACGGCGTGATCGCGCTGCGCGGCGCCTGGCGTCCTGGCAGGTGACGCGGCCGTGTGCGGCGCTGCGGCCGCCGAGCCGCCGGAACGCCCCGCACGACGGGTCGGACGCGGCAGGGCGGGATCGAGCGACCGAGGCCGGGTGCGCTCAGCGCACGGGCGGGCCCTGACGGATCCGCGCGAGCAGCGCCTCGGGGGTCGCCGTCGCGGGATCCCACAGCGCGTCGACGAACCACGTCGCGCCGGCCTCGGCCAGCGCGGCGACCCGCTCGCGTGCGGCACCGGGGTCCGCCGGCAGCTCGCCGTGCAGCACGACCTCGTACGGCGGCGCGTCGGCGGGCCGGTGCTCGCGCAGCCACGTCACCACCTCCGCGACGTCCTGCGGGTCCAGGTCGTCCATCGCGCGCTCGCCGCGGTGCTGCACGACCACGCCGTCGAACCGCGCCGCGCGGCCCATCGACCGCTCCGACGGGAACGCGCCGACCACCCACACCGGGATGCGCGTGCGGCCGTCGGGCCGCGCGACCGGCGGCGGCTGCAGCCGCAGCCCCTCGACGCGCAGGTGGTGGCCCTCGACGTCGAACGGCTCCCCCGCGAAGGACGCCTCGAGCACCGCGAGCGCGTCGTCGAACCGCTCCGCGCGCTCGCGCAGCGTCGTCGCCTCGCCGCTGACGGCCGTGACGGCACCGTCCGTCGGCACGCCGAACCCCACGGGCAGCACGAGCCGCCCGCCCGCGAGGTGGTCGACCGTGACGGCCTGCTTGGCGAACACCCACGGCCGACGCCGCGGCAGCGCGAACACGAGCGCGCCGAGCGTGATCCGCTCCGTGCGGACGGCCGCCGCGGCGAGCACCGCCCACGGGTCCCACGCGTCCATGCCCTCGACGTCCACGCCGTCCCACGTGAAGTACCCGTCCCAGCCGTGCTCCTCGGCCACGACCGCCATGTCCACGACCTGCCGCGCCGTCCCGAACGAGCCCACGCACCCGAGCCGCATCGTCACCCCGTCCCTCCGCGACGGGCGCCGCACCGGCCCGTCGACCCACGAGCCACCGACGTTACGGTCGACCACCGACACCGTCGGTCGACGCCTCGGGGTGCCCGCGTCGGCCGGGGCGGCCAGGATGGGGTGATGGACCCGGCGACCGACCCCCGCACGCGCGCGCGTCCCGCCGCCGGACGTCGCCCCGTCACCGTCACCCGCGCGCGCCGGGCGTCGCGGCACGACCGCCGTCCTCGTCCCGCCGCCGCCGGCTCGCCGCGGGTCGCCGCGTGAGCACGACGCCGGACGTCGTCGTGGTCGGCTCCGGGCCCAACGGCCTCGCGGCCGCCGTCACGTGCGCGCGCGCGGGCCTGTCGGTCACGGTGCTGGAGGCGCAGCCGACCGTCGGCGGCGGTGCGCGCACGCTCGACCTCGGGCTCGCGGACGGCGTGGTCCACGACCTGTGCTCGGCCGTGCACCCGATGGCCTGGGCGTCGCCGTTCCTGCGGGCCTTCGACCTGCCCGCCCGGGGCGTCGAGCTGCTCACGCCCGAGGTGTCGTACGCCCAGCCGCTGCCGGCCGGGCGGGCCGGCGTCGCGTTCCACGACCTCGACCGCACGGTCGACGCGCTCGGTGCGGACGGTCCGGCGTGGCGTGCGCTGGTCGGGCGGCTCGCCGAGCACGTCGACGTCGTGGTGTCCCTGGCCCTGGGCGACAAGCGCAGCGTGCCCGCCGGGCTGCTGCCGCGCGGCGTGCCGACCGCGCTGCGGTACGCGCTGGGCATGGCCGAGCAGGGCACCCCGGCGTGGTCACGGCGGTTCCGCGGCACGGTCGCGCCCGCGCTGCTCACGGGCGTCGCGGCGCACGCGATCACGCGCCTGCCGTCCGTGCCGGCCGCGGGCGCGGGCCTCATGCTCGCGGCGCTCGCGCACGCGGGCCACGGGTGGCCGCTGCCGCGCGGTGGGTCGGGCGCGATCGTCGCAGCCCTGGTGGCCGACCTCGAGGCGCACGGCGGCACGGTCGTGACCGACCACCGCGTCGAGGACCTGGCCGACCTGCCGCCCGCGCGCGCGGTGCTGCTCGACACCGACGCGCGGCAGGCACGCCGCATCGCGGGCGAGCGTCTGCCCGCGCGCACGCGCCGCGCGCTCGAGCGGTTCCGGTACGGCGCGGGCGTCGCCAAGGTCGACCTGGTCCTGTCGGGCCCGGTGCCGTGGGAGCACCCCGACGTGCGCCGCGCGGGCACCGTGCACGTCGGCGGGACGCGCGCGCAGGTGGTCGCGGCGGAGGCCGCGGTCGCGGCCGGCCGGCACGCGTCGCACCCGATGGTGCTGGTCAGCGAGCCGTCCGTGGTCGACCCCGGGCGGACGGTGGGCGGTCTGCGGCCGCTGTGGGCGTACGCGCACGTGCCCGCCGGGTCCGACGTGGACGTCACGGACGCGGTCGTCGCGCAGGTCGAGCGCTACGCGCCGGGGTTCCGCGACCTCGTCGTCGCGTCGCGCTGCGTGCCGGCCGCGCGGCTGGCCCACCACGACCTCAACTACGTCGGCGGCGACATCTCGGCCGGTGCGCTCGACCTGCGCCAGACGCTCGGCCGCCCGACGTTCGCGCTCGACCCGTACCGGCTGACCGAGGGCGTGTACCTGTGCTCGGCGTCGGCGCCGCCGGGGCCCGGCGTGCACGGCATGGGCGGCTGGTACGCGGCGCGCCGGGTGCTGCGCCAGGTGTTCGGCCAGCGCGACCTGCCCACGCTCGGCCCCGGGGCCACGGGGTCCCCGGGGCGGGACGCCGCGGACGCCCGGTGACACCCCCCGTGACCCGCGCGGACGACGCACGCGACTGGACGGACGTCCATCTCGGCGGGCGGCACGCCGCGGCATCGGTGGTGGGATCCCGCGCGGACGCCTACCGTGGCCGGGTGCCTCCGGAGCGGGGGCGTCGACGCAGCGGCGGGAGAGGCCATGGGACGGGGGTGCCGATCATGAGCGACGAGCTCGACGCGGGCGCCCCGGCGCCGGCCCCGACCACCGCCGACGCACCCGCGCTGACCGGCCCGGTGCCCCCCGCGAGCCTGCCTCCCGACGACCTCACGGCCGTCCTCGACCACGGCCGTGCGCTGCCCGCGTCGCACCCGTCCGACGCGTTCGTGGCGCTGCGCCGCTGGTCGCTCGAGCGCGCCGACCAGCTGCGCGTCCTGCGGGGCGAGCTGCGCGAGCAGCTGGCCGCGTCCACGTCGGGCACCCCGTCGGGCACCCCGCGCGTCCACGAGACCATCGTGCTCGTGACGTCCGAGCTCGCGACGAACGCGCTCGCGCACGGCCGCCCGCCGGCGCAGGTCCGGCTCTCGCTGGACGGCCGCTCCGTGCTCGTCGTGGTGTCGGACGGCGACACGACGCACGCACCGTTCCTCGCGGAGGGACGCGCGCCGGGCGAGGGCGGCTTCGGCCTGCAGATCGCGCGGCGGCTCTCGCGCGACGTCGGGTGGTGGGTCGACGCGACCGGCAAGCACGTGTGGGCGGCCTTCGACGTCGACGCGTCGTCCTGACGCCGGGACGCACCGTCACCGAGCGCGACGATGCCCGATGATCGGGGCATGACGACGAGCGACGGACTGCTCCAGCTGCGCGGCACGACCCTGGGCGCGGGCGTCCCGAAGGTCTGCGTGCCGGTCGTCGCGTCGACCGTCGAGGCCGCCGTCGCCGCGGTGGCGGCCCTGCCGCCGGGCGTCGCGGAGGTCGTCGAGCTGCGGCTCGACCACCTCACGGGCGCGGCCCGCGACACCGCCGTGGTGCGCGACGCGGTGGCCGCCGTGCGGGGCGCGCTGCCCGCCGAGGTGCCGCTGCTGGCGACCTTCCGGTCCGCGCGCGAGGGCGGTGCGCAGCCGGCCGACGAGGACGCGTACACGGCCGTCGTCCGCGCGTCCCTCGCGCCGTTCCCGGCCGACGGGGCGGGTGGCGGCGGGGCCGGCGAGGGCGCCGACGTGGTCGACGTCGAGCTCGCGGCCCGCGACGCCGCCGCGCTCGTGCGTGCCGCGCACGCCGCGGGGACGCCCGTCGTCGTCTCGCAGCACGACTTCGCGGCGACGCCCCCGGCGGACGATCTGGTCGCGGTGCTGCGGCACCAGCGGGACCTGGGTGCGGACGTCTGCAAGGTCGCCGTCACGCCGCACGACGCGGACGACGTGCTGACGCTGCTCACCGCGACGCGACGGTTCGCCCGCGAGGCGGACCGTCCGCTCGTGACGATCGCGATGGGCGGGCTGGGCGTCGTCACGCGCGTCGCGGGCGAGGTGTTCGGCTCGGCGATGACGTTCGGCGCGGTCGGCGCCACGAGCGCGCCCGGTCAGGTCGACGCGGTGCGGCTGCGGGCCGCGATGGGTCTGCTGCACGACGCGCTGTGACGTGACCGGCCGCGGGCCGGAGGGACGGGCAGCGGGCCGGACGGACGGGCCAGGGCCGGACGGACGGGCGGCGCGGAGGGCGCGGAGGGCGCGGAGGGCGCGGCGCGGCGACCGTCAGCCGCAGGAGGTCAGGCCTCGTCCGCCCGGCGGCGGTCCGCCACCCGCGCCGCGGCCCGCGTCTTCTCGACGTCGCCGCGCCCGGCCGGGTCGCCCGACCCCATGTGCGACGAGGACCCCGGCCCCTCGCCGGGGTCGTGCAGCATGTGCGACTGCACGAGCTCGTGCCGCTGCACGTACGTGTTCGCGACGGCCTGGATCGTCGCGGCGACGGGCAGCCCGAGGAACGCCCCCAGCGGCCCGAACACGGCCCCGAACGCGAGCACCACGACGAACGACACCGCGGGGTTCATCTCGAGCGCGCGCGCCGACACCTTGGGCGCGAGCCACAGGTTCTCGACCTGCTGGTACCCGATGACGAACGCCAGCACGCCCAGCGCCTGCGGCACGCCCTGCGACGTCAGCGCGACCGCGACCGGCAGCGCACCGCCCAGGTACGTGCCGATCGTCGGGACGAACTGCGACACGATCCCCGTGAACAGCGCGAGCGGCAGCGAGTAGGGCGTCCCCAGGACCAGCAGGAACACGAACGTCGCGGCCGTGGCGATCGCCGCGAGCACGATGCGCGTGTTGATGAAGTCCGAGACCTTGACCTGCGTGACCTCCCACAGCCGCAGCACGTCCTGCTGGCGGTTCGGCGTCAGCCAGCGGCACAGCGACGCCCGGAACCGTGGGCCGGCCGCGAGCAGGTAGTACGTCACGAGCAGGATCGTCAGCGAGGCGAACACGCCGCCCAGGACCGTCGAGCCCACGAGCAGCGCACCCGAGGCGACCTCGCCGCCCCACTGCTCGGCGACCTGCCCGAGCAGGTCCTCCATACCCGGCAGCTCGCGGCCGAACCGCTCCTGCACCATCGTCTGCGCCGACGCGTACAGGTCCGGCACGTTGCCCACGAGCTGCACGAGCTGCTGCACGAACAGGTTGCCGAACAGCGCGAGCACGACCACCACGAGCACGAGCCCGCCCAGCAGCGACACCGCGGCCGCGGCACCCCGCTTCCAGCCGTGCCGCACGAGCCACACGACGATCGGCTCGAGCGCGAGCGCGATGAAGAACGCGACGAGCAGGTTCACCAGCAGGCTCTGCAGCGACCCGATCGCCCGCCACGCGAAGATCCCCACGAACACCGCGACCACGGCCATCGCCAGCGCCTGACCCCACCACCGCGGCGGCCGGCGGGCGTCGTGCTGCAGGGGCCGCGTGCCCTCGTCGCCGGGGGCGGCGGGCGCGCCGAACAGCGGGGGCGCGGCCGTCGGGACGGCGGTGGTCCGCGCGGGTGCGTCCGCGGGCGGCACGGGCGCGTCGGTGGCGTGCGCGTCGGTGGCGTGCGCCTCGGGTGCGGGCGTGGGGTCGGTCGTCACGGGGCGTCCTTCACGGTGCGTCCATCACGGTGCGGGCCGTCGGGCCGGCGATCGGACACACCCTAGGGCTCCACCCGCTCCGCCCACGGCACCTCCGCGTCGACGGACGGCGCGACGGCGCGACGGACACCGGCGCGTCGCTGTCCGTGTGCCGTCAGGCCGTCCGTGGACGAGAGGCAACCTCGCCGCGCGGCCTCCCGCGCGGACACTCGTGGGCGAATGGACTGGTCAGCCGCGCGCGGGCTCCACCAGGATCTGCGCATGCCGACCGCCGCAGCAGCACGCACGCGCCACGCCGCCTCCGTCGCCGCGCACGCGGGGCAGCAGCGGCGGACGCGACGGACGGCGGTGGTCGCGTGACCGGCACGGGGTCGGCGGTCGTCGCGGGGCTGCTCGCCGGGTGGGGCATCGCGCTGCCGGTCGGGGCCGTCGGCGTCCTGCTCGTGCTGCTCGGCGCGCGGCACGGCCGCCGCGTGGGGTGCGCCGGCGGGCTCGGCGCCGCCGTCGTCGACGGTGCGTACGCCACGCTGGCCGTGGTGGTCGGCTCGGCGCTCGCACCCGTGCTGACGCGAGCCGCGGGGCCGGTGCGGTGGACGTCGGCCGCCGTGCTGGTGGTCGTCGCGCTGCTCCTGCTGCGGCCGGTCGCACGGCGTACGCCCGTGGCGGCCTCGACGCCGACGCGTACCGACGGCACCGACACCACCGGCGACGGCACGCTCGAGGCCCCCGCGGACGGCTCGCCCGGTGCGGCGGCGCGCGCCGCGCTCGACGACGGCCGCGGCATGACCCCGCGGCGCGCGTTCCTGCTCGTGCTGGCCGCGACCGCCGTGAACCCCGCGACGGTCGTGTACTTCGTCGCGCTCACGTCCGGGTCCGCCGCCACGACCCTCACCGGCCCGGGTCCCCGCCTGGCGTTCGTCGTGGCCGCGTTCGCCGCCTCGGCGTCGTGGCAGCTGCTGCTGGGCAGCGCGGGCGCGTGGGCCGGCACGCGGCTCACGGGCCCCCGCGGGCGCCGGTGGACGGCGGTCGTCGGGTCGGTCGTCGTGCTGGCGCTCGCGGTGCGGACCGCGCTCGGCGCGTGAGGGACGAGGGCGCGGGCGGCGCCGCGCTCAGTAGAGCGTGACGCGCAGGGCGGTCACCGCGGAGCCCAGCGTGAGCACCGTGTTCGGGCCCTTCACACCACCCCAGGACGTCGTGGCGCCGGTGCTCGGGTTCCGGTACCAGGCCTGCGCCGTGCG
Source organism: Cellulomonas sp. B6 (assembly GCF_001462455.1). Taxonomy (GTDB): domain Bacteria; phylum Actinomycetota; class Actinomycetes; order Actinomycetales; family Cellulomonadaceae; genus Cellulomonas. Next base: position 1,928 of record NZ_LNTD01000041.1, on the reverse strand, counting down.
GCTGCCCGTGCGCCACGTGATGCGGCTGGCCCACGAGCCGTTGACCGTTCCCGCGGACCCGCTGAAGCCGTAGTCGGCCAGCGGTGCCGACGCCGCCACGAGGCACGCGTCGCCGGACCCGCACGAGGAGCTGACCGACGCGAACGGCGTGACCTCGGCCGCGATCCCCTCGGTCACGGACACGACCTCGCCGGTGCCGACGTCCACCCGCAGGGTCTTGGGCGTGGCGCTGAGGTAGAACGCCTCCAGCGCCTCGGTGGTCTCGACGGGCACGGACGTCGTCACGGTGACGCCGTCGACGACCGTCGTGACCAGACCGTCCTGCGCACCCGCCGCGGTCGCCGCGGAGGCGGGGAGGACCAGTGCCGCCACGAGGGCGGCCGTGCCGAGCACGAGACGCAGGCGCACGGCGCCACCTCCTGTCCGACCCCCGGTGCGGGCGCCGGGGACTCCTTCCACGGTAGGCAGCGACCGCGCGCACGCACCCCGACGAAGGTCCGTCGACGACCCGTCAGACCGGCGGGTGCAGGACGTCCGCGAGGTGCGTGAGGTGCTCGCGGACCGCGGCGGCGCCGCGGGTCTGCACGTCGGCGAGGTAGGCGGCGTGCTCGGCGACCAGCCCCGCGACGTCGTACCGCGGGCGGGCGTGCAGCAGGAGCAGCGCGACCTCGGCGCCGAGGGCCGCGTACGCCGACGTGAGGCGCGGCGAGCCCGCGGCGGCGACGAGCGCGAGGTGCACGGCCGCGTGGGCGCGCTGCACCGCGGGCCAGTCGGCGGGGTCGGTGGCGGCGAGGTCGTCGACCGCCGCCCGCACCGGTGCGACGACGGCGTCCGGCCACGGGGCCCCGTGCCGGGACGCGAGCAGGTGGACCGCCTCGCACTCCAGGGCTGCGCGCAGGTGCTGCAGCGAGCGGACCTCGTCGTCGTCGAGGCGCGTGACCCGCACGCCGCGGTACTCCTGCGCCGTGACGAGGCGCTCGCCCGCGAGCGCCGCGAGGGCCGTGCGGACCGTGTGCCGCGAGACGCCGTGCGCCGCCGCGAGGGCCTCCTCGCGCAGGGGCGTGCCGGGCGCCAGCGCGCCGCTCAGGACCTGCGCGCGCAGCGTGGCCGTGAGGGTGCGCGCCGCGGTGGGCCCGGACGCGGTCGAGCGCGGGCGGGGCGCGGTCGGCGAGGCGCTCACGCCGGCACCGCCGCGGGCCGCCGCGACCGCGCGCCCGCCGCGAGCACGACGAGCCCGGCGGCGAGCACGCCGAGCCCGAGCACGCCGACCGCGGGCAGCCGCTCCCCCAGCACCGTCAGGCCGAGGACGGTCGCGGTGAGCGGCTCGGCGAGCGTGAGCGTCGCGACGGCGGGCGCGCCGAGGCGCGCGAGACCGTACCCGAACAGGACGTACGCCAGCGTCGTCGTGACGAGGCCGAGCCACAGCACGGTCGCGACCCCGGCCGGGGTCACGAGCGGCGTCACGAGCCCGGACGTCCCCGCGACCGCGAGGACCACGACGCCCACGGCACCCGCGACGCCGAACATCGCGCCCATGCTCGTGGTCGACGACCGGCCCGCGTCGATGAGCGCGGCCCCCGCCAGCGTGTAGAGCGCATACGCGGCCCCGGCACCGAGCGACGCGAGCACGCCCAGCGCGTCGACGCCGCCGGTCGGTCCCGAGCCGTCGGGCGCGAGGCCGAGCACGGCGACGCCGGCGGTCGCGAGGGCCGTGGCCGCGAGCCACGACGGCGCGGGCCGCTGCCGCCGGAGCGCCCACGCGAGCAGCCCCGTCACGACCGGCGCCGACCCGAGCGCGACCACCGTGCCGACCGCGACGCCGTTGCGTGCGGTGCCGACGAAGAACGCGGGCTGGTAGGCGACGACGCCGAGGGCTCCGAGCGCGACGGCGGTCAGGGTCGCGCGTGAGCACCACGCGGGTGGGGGCT